>JAIFMH010000075.1 GCA_020048595.1 Bacteroidota bacterium
AACCATATATTCATTTCATTACCTTTGCGAATCTATTTTGTAGCGGTATGAAACAAATTTATAAAATACTTCTCTCCTTACTTTCCGGATTATTACTCACCGCTGGCTGGCCCGAGCGCGGGTTCCCGTTTTTACTGTTTCTTGGATTTGTCCCTCTGCTGGTTGTGGAGTATGAACAATGGAAAAACCGGGAGAATAACCACGCCTCAGGAATTATTCCATATATATTGCTTTCCATTTCAGTATGGGTTCTGCTTACAACCTGGTGGGTTTATATTTCAACTCCTGTTGGTATTGTGGCAACCATACTGGTAAATACATCACTGGTTGGGGGCGCATTTCTGCTCTTTCATATTACGCATCGGAAGCTTTCGGGTGCAACGGCCGCTTATACTGCGCTCATTGGCTATATGCTCACTGCCGAATATATTCATCTTCGTTGGGATCTGAACTTTCCGTGGCTTAACCTGGGTCATGGATTTGGCGCATATCCCAAATTGATTCAATGGTACGAATACACAGGAATTTTTGGCGGATCACTGTGGATATTGCTGGTAAATATTATGCTTTTCTTCTTTGTCCGCGATCGGTTTTTAATGAAAATATTCAGTCGTAAAATTGGGATACGGTTGGCTGCAACAATTCTGCTGATTATTGTTCCTATGATTATTTCTGTTGTGATGTACAGCCGCTATACCGAAAAGTTTAACCCTGTGGATGTTGTTGTTGTTCAGCCTAATATCGATCCGTATAATGAGCAATTTGAGCTTGATCCCATGGTAGTTACAGAGCGCATGTTAGCTATGGCCGCCGAAAAAGCGGATAGCCTCACTGATTTCGCGGTGTTTCCCGAAAGTGCCATTCAGGAATATATTTTTGAGGACCAGATTGAGTCGTCACCAAGTATAAACCGCATCAGGAAATTCAATAAAAATTACGCCCGGATGAATGTAATTACCGGTATTTCATCGCGTAAAATATTCAAACCAGGTGAACCGTTAAGCCCTTCGGCGCGACAATTCAGTGATACTAACAGGTATTATGATTCATACAATACCGCGCTCTATATTGCTCACAATGGCCAATTGCAGAAATACCACAAATCAAAACTAACTCCCGGAGTTGAACTGATGCCATACCTGGATGTCCTTCCGTTTCTTAAAAAGTTTGCCATTGATCTTGGCGGAACAACAGGAAGCCTGGGTGTAAACCCGGATCAAACCCCTTTTGATGTAAACAGTATCCTTAAAGTAGCGCCATGTATTTGCTACGAATCGGTTTACGGTGAATTTATGAACCGTTTTATAACCAACGGAGCCAATGTAATATTTGTAATTACCAACGACGGCTGGTGGGGAAACACTCCCGGTCACAGGCAACATATGCTTTTTTCAGTTATCAGGGCCATTGAAACAAGGAGAAGCATCGCCCGATCGGCTAATACGGGGATTTCGTGCTTTATAAATCAGCGTGGAGATATTTCGCAACGGACAGCGTATTGGGTTCCGGCAGTTATCAGGGGAACGATCAATGCCAATGATACGGTAACTTTTTATGTTAAATACGGTGATTACATCGGACGAATCTTTATGCTTATAGCTGGATTGTTTTTACTCTTGACTATTTCAACTGCAATGAGGAAGAAGAGACTTGGGATTTGAAAATTTTTGATTTTTGAATTGTGATTTTTAAACCACTAAGACACTAAGAACACTAAGTTTCACTTAGGAGTTTAAGTGATATAACTTCCCTTTTGGGTCTTGTAATTTTGTGATTCGGGATTTGGGGATATATGGGTGTGGGCATTTTAATATTTGGTATTTGCTAATTGTGATACTAATCCGGGATCTTTTTATGGCAATTGATAAATAAGGTCACAAATTCTATAAGCTTTTTCTGAATAAGGCTCGATTCTCCTGTTCTCCCTTTCGCCCATCGCCGTGTCGCCCCTCTCCATGTCGCCCCTCGCCTTGTCTCATTTTCCCTTGTCCAGCCCCAGCCTCCCATCCCGCTCAAACCACCCCAACCCACCCATTCACCGTCCTAAATCCGGCATTCACCGCTTTTAAGTTGCCTGTAGTGTGTTTTGTTGTGACCTTTGCGGAACAAAATAAGAACGGAAACGTTAATTGATGTTAAAACGATGGAAACATTTTTAATTCATTTCGTTTCCGATGTTTTTAAATTTAGTACTTTTGCCGCTCTTAAATAAAAAATATGGACGAAAAGTTAGACCGTATATTAACTGAAAGCTTACGGCTGTTCAAAAAAAACGGAATACGCAGTGTTTCAATGGACGATATTTCCAAAGAATTGGGAATGTCGAAAAAGACGATCTACCAGTACTTTGCCAATAAAACTGAATTGCTCGAAAAGGTACTCAGTCATATGCATGAAAAAGAAAGAATTCCATGCCTGGACGAAGACACAGCTAATATGAACGCTATTGATATCCTTTTAGCCGTTAGCCGGAATGTGAGTATACAACTGAAGGATATGAATCCTATCAATGCATATGAGCTACAAAAGTATTATCCCACCATTTACCGCGAATTTATTATCCGGAAGCGCGATCATGTATTTGAGCAGGTGAAACAAAACTTTACCCAGGGAATTGCCGAAGGTATATACCGAAACGATTTAGATATTGATCTCGTTGCCAGGCTCTATATCCAGAAACTGGTAGATGTGCATGATCCTGAATTTTTATCATCGGTAAATTTTGGGTTCGAAAAAGTGTTCCAGGTGATGTTCGACAACCATATCCGCGGTATCGCAAATGCTGAAGGGCTTGCCTATTATGAAAAACAAATCAAAACATTAAATTATAATATCTGATCTATGAAATTACCAATCATCAACACTTTGTGTGTGGCGTTCCTGTTACTTGCATTGCATATGTCTGCATTAGCACAGGATAAACAGCCCATAACCAATACTCTTACTCTCAAGCAGGCACAGGAATATGCTATTAAAAATAGTGCCGGTTCTAAAAACTCTGTACTTGATATGGAGATTGCAAAAAAGAAAATTTGGGAAACAACCGCTATTGGTTTGCCCCAGATAGGTGCGCAGGCAAATTACCAGCATTTGTTTAAAGTTCCGGAGTTAAGTCTGGGAGGTAGTACATACCTGGCAACAGAACTGCCGGCTGGCACACCAATTACTTCTGATGATATTAACAATCAGAATGTTTATATGGGCTTTACTCCGGGAGCCCCAATTGCATTAGGAGTTAAAAACAATACTACTCTTGATATTACAATCTCTCAATTAATCTTTAGCGGATCATATATCGTTGGACTACAAGCCTCAAAGGTTTACTATCAATTTACTGAATATGGTAAAAAAAGGACCGAAATTGAGATAAAAGAGTTTGTAGCTAACATTTATGCTAATGCATTACTTGTTGAAAGTAACAGGGATGTGATGCAGAAATCACTTGAAAATTCAAAAAAAACACTTTCGGATATGAAACAGATGCTTGAACAAGGCCTTGTTGAAAATACGGATGTGGACCAGATAGAGTTTATCACCTTAACCTTGCAGAATGGAGTAAGTTCTTTGAACCGTGATCTGGATTACTCAATTCTCAATCTGAAGTTTATCCTCGGCATGCCCTTTACGGATAACTTAATCCTAACGGATAAACTTTCAGATATCGCCGAAAGTATTAAACTTGAAACACTGCTGTCAACACCATTTAAGATAGAAAATAACCTTGACTACCAAATGATGTTAAATGCTGAAGAAATCAGTGTACTCCAACTTAAACTTGAAAAGAGTACATATCTTCCTAACATTGCTGCTGTTTACAGGCATACTGAAATGATGAATGAGCCTGAGTTTAATTTTAATCCAAAAGATGTAGTTCAGGTTGCGATGACGATTCCAATATTTTCAAGTGGTATGCGGAATGTTAAAGTACAACAGCGCCAAATGGAATTGCAGAAAGTGGTAAATAACAAGGAGAATTTGACCAACTCCCTGCAATTGGGTTATGTGAACGCGCTCAACAAGCTTACACAGGCTTACGAAACATACCAGAATGATCAGAAGAATATTGAACTCACAAAGCGTATTTATGAAAAAACACTTATAAAATTCGATGAAGGAATTGCAACAAGCAGGCAAATTACAGATGATTTGAACCAGTATCTGACGGCTCAACGGAGTTTGTATGTATCAATCTTCGGATTATTCACTGCAAAAAACACACTCGACAAATTAAACAACAACCTGTAACCAAAAAATAAAACAGATATACAATGAAAACAATAAACAAATCAATTATTTTCCTTTTGCTGATAGCTCTGGCAGTTGCCTGCAAACCCGCTGATAAAAAAGCTGAACTGGCCAAACTCAAAAAACAACACGACGAATTAGCTATAAAAATTAAAGTACTCGAAACGGAACTACAGGTAAACGATACTGCTAAAGTGAGCAAGGTAACTGCTGTTTCCATAACAGAAGCTAAGCCTGAGGAATTCAACCATTTCCTCGAAGTACAGGGAAAAGTGGATGGGGAAGATAATATTGCTGTTTCTGCACAGATGGCCGGATCAATTACTGCCGTTTTTGTAAAAGAAGGTGACCAGGTACGCAAGGGTCAGATTCTGGCACAAATTGATAATTCTATAATCCAGCAGCAAATTGCAAGTACAAAGCAACAACTTGAATTTGCAACCAATTTATATTCAAAGCAAAAGGCACTCTGGGATCAGCAAATTGGTAGTGAGGTTCAGTACCTGACAGCAAAAAACAACAAGGAAAACCTCGAAAAAGCACTTTCGACCCTGAACGAGCAGGTAGAAATGACTCGCATCAAATCACCCATTAACGGAAGTGTTGAAGAAGTGAATCTCAAAGTTGGCCAGATGGCTTCACCCGGGCTTCCTGCTGTTCGTGTGGTTAATTTTTCGACTGTAAAAGTAGTTGCCGAAATAGCCGAAGCCTACGCTCCAAAAGTAAAAGTCGGTGATAAAGTTATTGTTTTCTTTCCCGATTTCAATACCGAAATTGCTTCCCAAATTCGTTTTACAAGTAAATACATCAATCCTATTAACCGTACTTTTCAGAGCGAGGTCCGCCTTGGCCCGAGCAAAGTTGAATACCGTGCAAATATGATGGCAGTAGTTAAAATAAACGATTATCGGAATCCGTCTGCGTTTTCTGTGCCTATCACACTTATCCGTGATTCTCAATCCGGAAAATATATTTATGTAGCTAAAGAAGAAAGCGGGAAACTGGTTGCCCGCCGACTTATTGTTACTGTTGGAAGTACATACAATGGATTGGCTGAAATTACAACCGGAATTACTGCTGGTGATAAAATCATCACAACCGGTTTCAACAGCCTTATCGATGGCGAACTTATCCAGGCTAACTAATATGAAACGGGTGCTCTGCCCTATTCAAATAATATAGAAATACATATTATGAAAAATAATTTCAAAGAGTTTTTTGCTACAAGCTGGGCTATTGATAATAAAACCAGTATTTATGTGCTGGCGGTTTTTATCTCGTTGCTGGGCATTAGCAGTTATAACAGCATTCCAAAGGAGCAGTTTCCTGAAATTGTAATTCCTACAATTCTGGTAAATACACCTTACCCGGGCACATCTCCCGAGGACATGGAAAACCTTGTTACCCGTCCTATCGAAAAACAGCTGAAGGGTATAAACGGCGTTAAGAAAATCACCAGTAACTCCCTTCAGGATGTATCGTCAATTGCCATCGAGTTTAATACTGATGTGGCTGTTCCCGAAGCCAAGCAAAGGGTAAAGGATGCTGTTGACAAGAGCAAATCCGACCTGCCAAACAACCTTCCTACGGAACCCCTGGTTAACGATATCGATTTCTCTGAAATTCCTATCATGTTCATCCAGGTTTCGGGTAATTATGATCTCGACCAGCTGAAAAAATACGCTGAAATTGCCCAGGACCGCATCGAATCACTTAACGAAATTACCCGTGTGGATATTGTCGGAGCACTTGAACGCGAAATCCAGATCAATGTGGACATTTATAAAGCCCAGGCTTCGAGTGTAACCTTAACCGATATTCAACGTGCTGTTGCTTCCGAAAACGTAACTGTTTCGGCCGGAAACATAAGTACATTCGGAATGAAGAGATCCATTCGTGTTCAAGGACAATTTACAAACCTTGAAGTAATGGGTAATATCCTGATTAAATCGGCCAGCGGCGCAACAGTATATTTGAAAGATATTGCTGAAATCAAAGATACATTTAAAGAGCAGGAAAGCTTTTCACGACTGAACGGTCAAAATGTAATTACGCTGAACGTTGTAAAGAAAAGTGGTAAAAATCTTCTCGAAGCTTCTGACAACATCAAAAAAATTCTCAATGATGACCTTGTTAACAAAGAATTCCCGAAGGATTTAAAAGTTACTCTCTCCGGCGAGCAATCGCGGTACACACGTAATACACTCGAAGAACTTAACAATACTATTATTATCGGTATGATACTGGTAACTCTTGTACTGATGTTCTTTATGGGAATAACCAATGCATTCTTTGTTGGACTTGCAGTACCGCTTTCAATGGCGATTGCCTTTATGGTTATGCCGGCACTTGGGTTTACAATGAACATGATAGTTATGTTCGGATTGATTTTTGCCCTTGGAATTGTAGTTGACGATGCTATTGTGGTTATCGAAAATATTCACCGCACACATCAGAAGCAACCCAATATTATACTTGCGGCAAAACAAGCGGCAGGGGAGGTGTTTTTGCCTATTTTGTCAGGAACGCTCACCACACTGGCCCCTTTCTTCCCACTGGCTTTCTGGCCGGGAATTGTAGGGAAATTTATGTTCTACATCCCTGTAACGCTTATCATAACTTTGTTTGCTTCACTTTTTGTAGCATACATTATCAATCCGGTATTTGCTGTTTCGTTTATGAAACACGAATTCGATGCGCCGGATAAAAAGAAATTCAGGAAACGAATGTTTATCGAAGTTGGAACTGCGCTTGTTTTAGCTTTAATCAGTTATGCTTTTTATGCTTCAAATCATAGTGAAACGGCTTTTGGTATCGCTAACTTCATGGTGTTTGTTGCTATTTTGGTGGTGATCTTTCATACCATACTGAAACCATATATCAAATGGTGGCAGGAAACAGCATGGCCGTGGTTTATGCGTATTTACGAAAAGCAATTAAGACTATTCTTAAGAGGAAGAAATCCATGGTACTTGCTTGCAGGTGTTGTTACTTTACTTGTACTTACTTTCGTAGCCACTGGTATCCGCAATCCCAAAGTGCTGTTTTTCCCTGATAACATGCCAAATGCTATTAATGTAATGGTGCAGATGCCTATAGGGACCGATCAGAAAATTACCGATTCGATAACCAAAATTGTGGAACAACGGGTATTAAAAGTCCTTGGTAAAAGCAATCCCGATGTTGAATCAGTAATTACCAATATTGCACTGGGTGCCGGTGATGATATGGACTTCAGCCGTAATCTTGCCGCTGAAAAAGGCAAGGTAACTATTAACTTTGTGGAGTATAAGAACCGGATTGGTATTAACACTACCGAATACCTCGACAAGATACGCAAGGAAGTAAAAGGAATTCCAGGAACTGAAATCTCTACCGATAAAAACCGTTCGGGACCTCCTACAGGTAAACCTGTTAATATTGAAATTACCGGTGAAAATCTTCCTGAACTGATTGCCGATGCAGGAGCTTTCAAAAACTATCTCGATTCGCTTCAGATTCCGGGTGTGGAAGACCTGAAAAGCGATTTCCAGGAAAACAAACCTGAAATTGCCATAAACATCGATCGCGAAAGAGCTAATCATGAAGGTATCAGCACAGGCCAGATAGCCAGTGAGATCCGAACCGCTGTATTAGGACAGGAAGTATCCAAATATAAAATGGATGAAGACGAATTTCCGATTCAGCTCAGGTATTCAATTGATACCCGCGAAAATATCAACAAACTGATCAATCTCAAAATCACTTACCGTGATATGAATTCAGGCCTGTTGCGACAAATTCCGTTATCGTCCATTGCTACCATCGATTATGTGGATTCGTATGGTGGTATCAAACGTCAGAACCTGAAAAGAATCATTACTCTTTCGAGCGGCGTTATGACAGGATATACCGCCAATGAAATTGTAGCCCAGATTAATAAACTGGCTGCTGATTACCCGCTTCATGATGGTGTTCAGATTAAACTTACCGGTGAACAGGAAGACCAGGCCGAAACATCAGCATTCCTGGGAAAAGCAATGCTTATTGCCATTGGCCTGATATTCTTTATCCTTATCACACAGTTTAACTCGATGAGTAAAACACTAATAATCCTGAGCGAGGTTATTTTCAGTGTAATCGGGGTTCTTTTAGGAATTGTAATTTTCGATATGTCGATCTCAATTATTATGACCGGTTTAGGAATTGTGGCACTCGGAGGTATAGTGGTGCGAAACGGTATATTGATTGTTGAGTTTATCGACACATTAAAGGAACGGGGAATGAAAACCCGTGAAGCCATTGTACAAGCCGGATTAACCCGTATTACGCCAGTAATCCTCACTGCAACGGCAACCATTTTAGGACTTGTTCCTCTGGCTGTCGGGTTTAACCTGAACTTTGTAACTATGTTTACCGAGCTTAATCCACAGATACACATAGGTGGCGACAATGTAATGTTCTGGGGCCCGCTTTCCTGGACTATTATTTTCGGACTTAGTTTTGCAACGTTCCTAACCTTGTTATTTGTGCCGGCAATGTATATTATTGCCTACGAAATGAAGATCAGGTTGAAAAGAAGGAAGTCAAACAAAATGATTGTAAACAACGATTAGATTTTTTAATTTTACTAAAAAGTGGCACTGGGAATTCCGGTGCCACTTTTTTTACGTATACACTTTTTTTTGCTTATTATTTAAACATATTTTTCTCAAATCTGTTAAATCTGTATTCACAATTCACTATCGTGTAGTTAAGGATTTTGAATCAAAAACTATTTTACCGCATAGTTCGCTGAGCAAGCGATAAGTCTGGTTGTTCTTCGCGTTTAATTTTAAGTGTTTCTGTTAACCAAACGGCATTGATTCACAATTAATCATTTTTTATTTTTTCATTTGAATCCTGTTCATCGCTTAATCTTCCCTGCTGATCTCTTGTTTCTTCCGGTTTGCCCTACACTTTTTTTTTGCTGGAATTTTAAAAATTACTTTTGAAAGTGCGGAACTATTTCGATGCTACCGATTACTGACAAATAAAACCAACTGTAAATTTAAATGATGTTATTATGAGAATTAAACATTTACCCTGGATTATCTCTGTTTTCGCTATTATGTTGTTTAGCGGCTATACGATTCTGTATCCAACAGGGGCTCCTGCAGCTAAAACCGGTTCGCCAGGCGATGGAGCTAATTGTACTGAATGCCATGGCGGAACAGCAACTACTACAACCGGACAGATAACTTCTTCTATTCCAGAAGCAGGATATGTTCCCGGAACAACTTATCAGATAACTGCTACCAACCCGCTTACCAACGCAGGTAAAATGGGATTTCAAGTTTCACCTCAAAATGCGTCAGGCACCCTGCTCGGCACTTTGATTGCAGGGCCAGGTAGCCAACTTGTAGGAAGCAATAAGTATGTAACACATGTTGATGCTAATACTACAACAAGTTCATGGACCTTTGGTTGGATTGCTCCTGCTGCCGGAACGGGCACTGTTACATTCTATGGTGCTTTTGCCAGGAACAAACCCGGTCCGGTTACAAAAAGCACACTTGTTGTACAGGAAGCAATTTCCACAGGGATAGCTGATAATCAGGATTTTGCAAATATGGTCACAGGTGGGACAAATGGATCAATTACTGTTGTGCTAAACACAAATACTAAAAAAACTAAAGTATCTGTTTTCGATCTTTCGGGCAGGCAGTTGCTCAGCACCTCTGTTTCGGGCGGAGGTTCGCACCAGTTGGATCAAACCTTTAAAACAGGTGTTTATATTGTAATGATTCAGGCAGACAATGCTGTGTTTAAAAAGAAGATTATGGTTATCGGATAATTTCTGATACTATTAAATCTGAATAAGAAGCCGATTTCCGGAAGGGTTAAGTTGAGATTAAGGTTTGGGCCGACTGCCTGAACCCTAATCTTTTTTTTGTTCTATTCAGGCAGGTTCTTTTCAAGTATCAGACTCACTTACATCAATTAATTCTGACGACTGAATTCTCATTATCCTGATTAGCTGAATAATTCAGGTACTTCTTTTATGAAATATTAACACCGTTATTGTTAGAGGTTATCAGGCAGTGTAATTCTCTTTAACTGATGAATATACATGATTTCTACAGGATTGTGAACTTTCCCCCCATTATATTATCAAATCAGTTTCAGTTAAAATTAACATACTCAGTTATAAGGCTTATTCGTTCAGTACCAATTAATTTACTAACTTTGCAATCCCAATATTGAGAATAGCTTACCATGGAGAAAACAAAAATTCTATTTGTAACACAGGATATTACACCCTTTATGAAAGACAGCCCTATGGGGTTTATTTCCAGGCATTTGCCGCAAGGTATCCAGGAAAAAGGACGTGAAATCCGTACCTTCATGCCCCGGTTTGGTAGCATTAACGAACGTAGGAACCAACTTCATGAAGTAATTCGTCTTTCGGGTATGAACCTGATCATCGACGATACCGATCACTCACTTATCATTAAAGTAGCATCGATTCAACAGGCAAGGATGCAGATTTATTTTATTGATAATGAAGATTATTTTCACCGTAAATACGTTTACAGGGATAAAAACAATGTATTTTTTGATGACAATGACGAGCGTGCAATCTTTTTCGCACGGGGTGTAATCGAAACTGTGAAGAAACTGGGATGGAGTCCGGATATTGTTCATATACATGGCTGGATGTCGGCTCTTACACCAGTTTATATTAAAAAAGTTTATCACGAAAATCCTCTTTTTTCAGCAACAAAAGTCATTACTTCAGTATACGATGACGATTTTACTGAACCGCTTCATGCAAACCTTCAGGCGAAATTAAAGCACGAAAATATTGCGCTCAAGGATCTGAAGCATTTTAAAAAACCGGATTTTGTAAGTCTTATGAAAGCTTCAATCGATTTATCAGATGGAGTAATAATAGCAAGTCAGCAGATTAACAGCGAACTTGTTGAATATATTGAGCAATCGGGCAAACCAACACTTCCATTCCAGGGTGAGGATAATTACATCCAGGTGTATAATGAGTTCTACGAGAAAATTATGCACAATTAATCTGTTTAACCGGTTTATTTACAAATTAAAAAATACAAATTTTGAAAAGGCTAGTATATCTCCGCCAGTTAGCATTTATTGCTCTTATATCGCTGTTAGTTTCTTCATGTACCAAAGAGATCTCTCCAATAGGAACAGAACTGCTTGATTCGCTCGACTTGCTGAGTATGGGCTATACCGATACAATTCAAATCCGGGCATATACAATCCCTGATGATTCAGTGTACACACGTGATCTGGATTATGCCCAGATAGGGAGTATGTATGATCCGATTTTTGGCCGTACCAGTGCTACTTTTTATTCTCAGGTAATTACAACAACTGCAAGAGCGAGGTTTGGTACTGATCCTGTTTTCGATTCAGCTTTTCTATATTTGCCATACAAATCGGCTTACGGCGATACACTCACAAATATGAAGTTCTACGTTTATCCTCTTACCGAGGATATTCTCGACTCAGTGCATTCCTATTCGAACAGAACAATTGGATACGACAAAAATAAGCCTTTGGGAGAACTCACTTTTCAACCCAGGCCTTATGACAGTGCTTATTATGCCGGAGAAAAACAAGCTCCTATTCTCCGGATTCCGATAAATAAGACTTTTGGCGATATGGTTATGGCTGCCGATACTACATCGCTTAATACTGTAAGTGCTTTTGTTGAATTCTTTAAAGGGATATGTATTGTAGCCGAACCACAGAATGCTCCTGGTAAAGGCAGTATAGTTAGTTTCGATCTGGGTACTGTAAACAGTATTATAAAGATGCATTTCCGCAATACGGAAGATACTACAAGTTATACATTTGAAGTGAGCACAGCTTGTGCACATTTTCAAAATTACGATCACAACGGATACGCTGAAGCAATTCCTATACTGAAACAACAACTCGAAGGAAATACTTCACTCGGTCAGCAGTTTTTATTTGCGCAAGGGTTGGGTGGTATAAAAATTAAAATTGAATTCCCTTATTTGAAAACAAGTTTCGATCCGAAAAAAACCGTTCTGAACGATGCACAGTTAATTTTAGGCAATGCATCGGTGTCAGCTGATTTTGTAAATCCTTCATCACTAACTTTAAGAGGTGTTGGTGAAGCAGGCACAACAAACCCTAGTAGTATTGTTGACGAAAACGAGGGCTCAGGTTATTTCGACGGAACTTATGATAAAGGTTCAAAAATGTACCGGTTCCGGATTACACGTTATATTCAGCAGCTTTTGCTTGGCGAAGTTAACAACAACGGGCTTCATCTTATTATTCCGAGCTCTAATTACAATGGCTCCCGGTTAGTATTGAATGGGACTTCGTCACCTCAATCAGATTTGAAACTTTACCTGCGTTATACCAAACTTCAGTAGGTTTACTATCACAACAGATTTTTTTGCAACTTTACTGACTTATTGTGAGTACAGCGCTTATTTCATTATATTGTGATGATACATTCCAGTTAACTGAAAATTACAACATTTCGGAGTGCATAAACTAAATAGGTTTTCCGGATTTTTACCTTCATGTTTCCGGATTTTGATCATTTTCTGTTTCAATACAAGCAAAAAGTTTGGTATCGAACGGGATGTTTAGCTAATAGGATCTCAAAGGCACAATGCTAGCTGGATAATTTTGGAATCAGTGAAAATACAGGATAACTTATTTTGGGACATATTTGCCATATTGAAGTATTATCCACTTTAAATCCGGTATTAATATTGATTTTTATTTAATTCATATATCTGTAAATCAAATTATTAAATATTTTTACAAAGGTTTCGAGCGCAGTTGGCATGATCTTAGCGTATTGGAATGCAAATTCATATGGGGTTTTCTGATTTTACTGCTTTTTTGTAAGTCCATTACTAAGTTATAGCAGGATAATAAAAAGAATATATGAGAAAAGCTCTCCTAACTTATTACAGTCAGGCAACATTTAGTATTTTTGCTTGTTGTAAAGGAACATTGCTTTATAAAGTATTATAAATTGAACAAAAGTTAACTAACCATTTATTCTGAAATATTATGTGCGGAATTGTTGCATACATAGGTAAAAAACAAGCTTGCCCGATTTTACTTGGAGGTCTTCACCGTTTGGAATACCGGGGTTATGACAGTGCTGGAGTAGCATTGATGAACGGCTCACTGAAAGTATTCAAAACAAAAGGAAAAGTTTCGGATCTTGATGAACTTCTCGAAGGACTCGACGTTACATCAACCATCGGTATAGCCCATACACGCTGGGCAACACACGGTGAACCCAATGATGTAAATGCGCATCCCCATTATTCGTCAACCGAAAAAATGGCGATCATCCATAACGGGATTATCGAAAATTATAATGTACTCAAGCAGGAGTTACAGCAGCGTGGTTATGTTTTCCGTAGCGATACAGATACTGAAGTGCTGATGTACCTGATCGAAGATATTATGACGCAGGAAAAGCAACCCTTAGCCGAGGCTGTTCGTATAGCACTTACACAGGTTACCGGTGCTTATGCCATTGTTATTATAGCCCAGGATGAGCCGGATTTATTGATAGCAGCCCGCAAAGGCAGCCCAATGGTAGTTGGAATTGGTGAAGGCGAATACTTTATTGCTTCCGATGCTGCTCCTATTGTAGAGTATACGCGGCAGGTTGTGTATCCCGGCGACGAAGAAGTTATTTCAATCAGCCTTGCTGAAGGATTGAAAATCCGTACCATTGCTGATATCGAAAAGACTCCTTACGTTCAAACGCTTGAAGTGAACCTCAGCGCCCTCGAAAAAGGTGGTTTTCCACACTTTATGCTTAAAGAAATTTATGAGCAGTCGCGCACTGTAAAAGACAGTATGCGTGGTCGTTTGCATATGGACCAGGGAATCATCGTTCTGGGCGGCATACAGGACTACCTGCGAAAGTTTCTGGCAGCCCGCCGCATAATAATTGTTGGTTGCGGAACTTCGTGGCATGCCGGCATAGTTGGAGAGTACCTGATTGAAGAACTGGCACGCATTCCTGTTGAAGTGGAATATGCTTCCGAATTCCGGTACCGGAATCCTTTGATTTATGAAGATGACATTGTAATTGCCATATCACAATCAGGAGAAACAGCGGATACGCTGGCAGCCATCGAAATGGCCAAATCGAAAGGTGCTACTATTATCGGAATATGTAATGTTGTTGGATCGTCCATTGCACGGGCTACTCATGCAGGTTCGTACACCCATGCCGGGCCGGAAATCGGTGTAGCATCAACCAAAGCTTTTACATCGCAGGTAACTATACTTACCTTGCTTGCGCTGATGCTGGCCGAGAAAAAAGGAACAATTTCTGCTTCCCGGTATTATCGTATGTTGCATGAGTTTAACTCGATACCTGAAAAAATTGAGAAAACACTCAAATGCAACGATCAGGTAAAAGAAATTGCCAAAGTATTCAGTAACGCAACCAATGCACTTTACCTTGGCAGAGGAATTAATTTTCCTATTGCTCTTGAAGGCTCGCTCAAACTGAAAGAAATCTCATACATACATGCTGAAGGCTATCCTGCCGCCGAAATGAAGCATGGGCCTATCGCTTTAATTGATGAGGAAATGCCGGTTGTTGTAATCGCAACGCGTAAAGGACAATACGAAAAGGTTGTCAGTAATATTATGGAAGTAAAAGCCCGCAAGGGCAAAATCATAGCTATTGTTTCTGAAGGTGACGTTGATGTGCGTGAGTTAGCTGATTATTGCATCGAAATCCCTGAATGTGATGAGATGCTGGTGCCATTACTCGCAACAATTCCTCTACAGTTGCTATCGTATCATATTGCTTTGCTACGCGGATGCAATGTGGATCAGCCAAGGAATTTGGCGAAATCGGTAACGGTTGAGTAAAAATCTCGATTTTAAGTTGATTTTAAAACTGAATATCTATAATTGATATAAGAGTAAATCAATACAATTAAGCACACGAACGCCAGGTGAAAATCCTGGCGTTTTCATTTTTAATGATTTCCTTTTATTGTAGTTAGGATCCGTTTTGTTATCCGGGATTGTTTAGCTTATATAACATGACAATTATATTGTTCACTTTCTGAGAGATAACAGTAAGAAACTTAGTGAATACTGAAATCAGATTATAAAAAGGTAATCGTTGATTTAAAAAATCAAAATACTTTATCCTAAATAGTTGTTAAAAATATCTACCTTCGAATAATCACACTCATGGTATCCTGTTAAAAGACCGAGCATGAAAGATTTTGCACCAATTAAAAAACTATTGAGTTACCTGGATCTCGACAGTGATGTTGATGATTTTGAAAAAATCCACGAAACCATTGAAAAGGATATAATTTTTAAAGGTACCAACCTTTGGATTTTAATTTTTGCGATTATTATTGCTTCTGTAGGGTTGAATATGAACTCTACCGCAGTAGTAATAGGAGCAATGCTTATTTCTCCGCTCATGGGCCCGATAAATGGAATGGGTTACAGTATTGCCACATATAACTTTGCACTTTTCAGGAAAGCGGCTAAAAACTTTTCTTTTGCAGTAGTGGCTAGTTTAATCGCATCTACAGCTTACTTTGCGATGAGTCCTATTTCAACAGCTCATTCCGAATTGTTAGCGCGCACAAGTCCTACCATTTACGATGTAATAATAGCTTTGTTTGGTGGTTTAGCAGGAATAGTAGCAATCAGCAGCAAACATAAAGGGAATGTTATTCCGGGTGTGGCAATTGCTACGGCTTTAATGCCACCGCTTTGCACGGCGGGATATGGCCTGGCTACAAGCCAAATAAATTATTTTTTCGGTGCGTTTTATCTGTTCACTATTAATACCGTGTTTATTGCAATATCCTCGGTTGTAATTTCCCAAATTCTGAAATTCCCGATCCGGACAATTGTCGACTCCAGGCAAAAGAAAAAAGTGAACAGGTGGATAACCATTATTATAACCCTGGTGTTGCTTCCGAGTATATACTTTGGCTATAACCTTGTTAAATTAGAAAGATTTAAATCCAATGCAACCCGGTTTGTTAATGAAGTAAGTGTTATTGATGGACATTATTTATTAAAAAACGAGATCCGGCCTATCCGGAAAACAATTTTATTGGTCTATACAGGAGTATCCTTAAATGAGGATCAAAAAAAGAGCGTGGTAGAGAAAGCAGAGACTTTTTCTTTAAAGGATGTTAAAATTGAATTTCCGCAGGGACAATCAGCTACTGAAATTGGAAAGGAAAAAACAGAGAATGAAAAAATAAAAACCGAGATGAATCGCTTGTCACTTCAACTTAAAGAAAAGGAAAAGCTTGTTGATAGTATAAACACTATAAATTACCTCGGCCAACAGATTCTTGGTGAAATACAAAGCCTGTATCCCGGGATCATTAATTGTACTTATTCCGAATCCTATTTATTTGGAGATTCCCTATCCAGTCCCGAAAAAGTTAAAATTGTTGTTTTTACAACAAATGGCACAATTCTAAGAAGTAGTGATAAAATTAAAATTGAGAATTGGCTGAAAACCAGGATTAAGTCAGACAGGATTAAGGTTTTTTACGAAAAGTAGGAAATTGAGAGAAATAGTGGCGTTTTATCTCAAATTATTTACTGCTGTAATCGATTAACTAAATCTAATTTTCGTCAATGGCGTATAATTGGCTAACAAAGTTTTTGTGGGCCTATTCTTCTGTACTAAGCCAATCCCAAAAATTACTTTTATGAATAATCTTTGTTTCCTCCGGAAGATAAGTTTCAACAAATGACAGTGCAAATTTCACTTTTCTGTTTTCGTTAAACTTAAACTCAAATGCAGATAACTTGCCATTAGTTTCTTCAATATAATCAATCTCTGTCTGGCTTGTTGTTCTCCAGAAATAGGAATTGCAAGGAATGGCCCTTTCATTAAGCATCTTTTTTCTTTCAGACATTAAATAGTTCTCCCAAAGACTTCCAACATCTGTTCGGAGATCAAGAGGGCTAAAATTATTAATTACCGAGTTTCGGATACCATTGTCATAAAAATAGATCTTCTTACTCCGCTGAAGTTCATTTCTCAGGTTACGTGCAAAAGATGGTAATGTAAATACAATGAAATTCTTTTCGAGGA
>JAIFMH010000151.1 GCA_020048595.1 Bacteroidota bacterium
AGCATACTGTTCTGTTTGTGCCATTTTGGAACCTACCCGCAAAAAAGCAAAGTGAATGACTCCCTTGCTGCAAAATCAAAAAATGAAGCTGATGCAGTAATTCTATACCAGGAGCATGTCCTTGATTCGTTAGTTAAAGCGCGTCTGCAGGTTGAAATCGCAGAGTACTCAGGCGACAGCCGTAAAACAAGAGAACTGGAAGCGAAACTCAGGAAGATAGAAGAAAAGGATTCGTTGCGGAAGGTTGAATTGTTGCAAAGAGTAGATACGTTAAAATTACATTCCAAAGGGTATGCCGTTGCACCGTTTGGTGACACTTTATTTTTTGTTTACGCCAAAATTGTATCCTACTCACCTGAACAACGTGTTAAAAGTATTAACGAACGTATTCGACTGGCATACAAGGATCCTTTTTTCAGGCCCGATTCGCTGCAGTTAATTGAAACCGAGATGGGCATCGGGATAGATTACAAAAATCACCTGGCAATTATGATGGTGACTAAAGTGGATGGCATGATAGAGAACAAAGACAACAGGCAATTAGCCGGCGAATATCTTAATCTGATCAAAACTGCGATTATTAAAGAGAAGGAAGCTAATAGCTTACTCAATTGGCTTAAGCGTATTAGTTTGGTGCTTTTAATAATTGCAGGATTAAGCCTGATCATTTTCCTGGTTATCAAAGCTTTCCGCTGGATAAACAAATTCCTGACCCTTAGCCGCGACACATTCCTGAATGGACTAACTATTAACAAAATCAAGATTTTTACTCCTGAACATTTCGAGAAGTTTGTTTTACGGCTGACCGGCCTGTTGCGTTTTCTTATCATACTATTCATCATCTACCTTTCGTTGCCTTTACTTTTCAGTATATTCCCGGAAACTAAGAAGTGGACCGCCACTTTACTTCAATGGATATTAAGCCCGGCACGAAAGGCTCTTCATGGTTTTATAGGTTTCCTGCCTGATTTGTTTTCCATTTTAGTAATTGTTTTCATTTTCAGGTATACGATTAAAGGAATAAGGTATTTTGTTGACCTGATTGAGAAAGGCCAGATACAGCTCAGCGGATTTCATGCCGACTGGGCTCAACCAACCTTCAGGATTTTAAAATTCCTGTTGTATGCTTTTATGCTGGTGCTGATTTTTCCTTACCTGCCTGGTTCCGATTCATCAGCTTTCAAGGGTGTTTCGGTATTTATCGGTATATTATTCTCATTGGGTTCTACGAGTGCCATAGCTAATATGGTGGCAGGACTGGTTATAACATATATGCGCCCTTTCAAGATTGGTGACCGTGTTAAAATAGGCGAAATTACCGGCGACGTGGTTGAAAAAACCACTCTCGTTACCCGCATCCGGACTATTAAAAATGAAGATGTTACCGTGCCAAATTCGACGGTATTACTCAGCAGTACAACCAATTATTCGACTAATACTCGAGCTCCTGAGAGTGGTTTGATCATACATACCACGGTTACCATCGGTTACGATGTGCCCTGGAAAGATATGCACCAGGCTTTGATAAATGCAGCTTTAAGAACTGATATGATTTTAAAAAAGCCGGAACCGTTCGTATTGCAAACCAGCCTCGATGATTTTTATGTTTCGTACCAGGTTAACGCTTACACCCGCGAAGCAAACCAGCAGGTTACGATTTACTCACAATTGCACCAGAACATACAGGATTGCTGCAACGAAGCAGGTATTGAAATCATGTCGCCGCATTATCGTAACCAGCGCGATGGGAACATGACAACTATTCCTGCCAGTTACCTGGATAAAGATTATAAAGCACCGGCATTTAACGTGAAAGATGTTAAGGCGGAATGAAAGTGTGTTGAGATTGCGTGATGGGCATTCCACTACCTTTGCTTCGAACTTTCAGGCAGGAAAAATGCCGGCAAAATAAGAATGCCCATGATGGCCAGCCAGCTGTTAATTTCCTTCATACTAACGAGAATATCCTGTTGTTGTTAACTTTCGGAAATCAATTCGACCGAAATATGATTTGAAGCCGGATTTACATTCACCAGGTTTACACCAGGGAGCATTGTGTATTTCTTCATTGTAATGATAAATATGCAGGTAATAACAGCTGAGTTAATTAATGAACCAAGGTAGTAATATCATTTTATTAAAGCACAAGGATATAATATAATGACCTATAAAACAGGGTAATACGATAAATTTATTTACAATAAGTAAAAAAAAGTGAGATCAGGCAAGGAAAGTCTTACTTATTAGGCTAAACTTTAAGTAAAAGTGAAAGTTCATTTGCAAAGTTTTATTTTTGTGCATTAAATTTGCAGACAAAAAAAGAATTACATTTAACAAAACCTTCCAAGAAAAGGAAAATGAAACCGAAAAGGCCAAGAATAAATAATACAAGAAATCTTTTAGATCGTAGCCAGAACAGCGTTCTTGAAAATGTTACAACCGAACATGTCGGAGCAATACAAGATCACGTTCATTTTGAGCGTAAACTACCTGATATTGACAAAAATGAGGTGTTGTTAAAAGAAACATTCGATCCAAAAAGTATGATAGATTACCATCTTGAAAGGAATGCAAAACTTGTCAATTCCGCTGATGAATGGACCGAAAACTCTACAAGTATCAAAGATATTTATAATACTATCGACTTTGATAATTCCTTCTGACGTTTACTGTTAAAAAGGGACCAGAGCAAGCCACAGCTGCACTTTACGGATTGGGATTTATCGGGAATGTTTGGTAGACATCAGGTATTAGTGCCTCATTGTCCGAAATTTTGCTGTGTTTAAGCTGTTGCTCAAATCTGTACCTGATTAAATGTTTTTGCATTTCATAAAATTCATAGTCGGAAACTTTAACTGGTTTTTGCGAAATTTCATCAAACAGATGAGATAATCCGGTTACCCTGAAAAACAGATTATTGTAAATTTTGATAATGATTCCCTCTTTTTCAAAAACTACATTTTCAAGCCGGCGCCTTCTGTAAAGTTTGCCAAAACGGTATTCATTAATCTCATGAAGGTCTTCATGAAAAGAAAAACCTTCTGAGGCTAAATCAGAAATTAACTTTTTAACAGATGCACTTTCTAAGTTTGTCATTCTATAGTAGAATCAGAAGAAGAAAATCTCCCGAAAAATACGAAAATATAAAACATGAAATAGCCATGATTGGATTAAATCACCAACCGAAGATGATATTATGACCAATCTGGCGTATTCCATTCCGATAAATCGGAACAAGTAATGACCCCTAAAAAATACCTGCGAAGCAAGCATTAATACCGCTGAAAATAAGCAATGAATTAATAAATAATAACAGATGAAATTTCATCATCATTTCAGGATAAATAAAATTGCCTTAAAAATATTACTGTATGCAGACTATAATGCAGTTAAGGGATTGAAGGTCAAAGGCCTGCTCCGGATAAAATAAAATTCAGGGAATCCCGCAATGCAATTACAAAGGCAGAACTTTGAAAATATAGAATTTCTCTGATGATACTATCCGGATGTTACCTTCACCAACAGGATTTCAATTGCTTTGAAATACAATAAATCACTTTTATAAATCAATTTGTTATATGTTCCTGGTAAGTTTTTCAACAACCCGGAATTTGTAAAAGAATTCGCGTGCGATAACCCTTAATAAAGTATAGGATGGTACAGCAATGAGCATTCCAATTATTCCGCCCAAACTTCCACCTATCAGTATAACAACAAATATTTCCAGAGGATGCGCTTTCACACTTTTCGAATATATAATAGGCTGATAAAGCATTGTATCAAGAAAATGTATTCCAAATACTACGATTGCGATTTTAATAGCTAAAGATGAAAAGGTTGAAAATTCGCCTGCTGCTATTGCTCCCGTAAATCCAAGTGTAAGCCCCATTGCTGTGCCTAGTATCGGTCCCAGGTAAGGAATTATATTTATCAGTCCTCCCAGAAAACCTAAAAGCAATGCGTTTTCGACCCCAAGAATCAGAAATCCAATTGTAATGAGGCCCATACCCCCGAATATTTCGATTATTACGCCTGTAAAATAACGGCGTAGCAGCTTAATGGAATTTATGAAAACTTTATGGGTTGGTCCCGAGTATTTCTCAGGTAAAACCATCAATACCATATTTTCAAACAATTGATCATCTTTCAGAAAGAAAAACGCAATAAAGAAAATTGAAAACAGATCAATGAAAAAGGAACCTGCAAATCCCAGCATTCCATTTAAGAAATTAGTGACCGAAGTAATATTGATGAGCGATTTGGCATTTTCGGCAATTAACTCCTGAAGAGTTTTACCTGCAGGAATCAATCCGAACCTGTTCATTTCGACCTCTATTGAAGATAGTGGACCCTGAAGTTCTGATGAAACTTTTTTCAGATCTATCCGTGCTATTGCCTGAGCCTCCTGAAATATGAGTGGTACAAAAATCGCAATCAGTGAAAACAGACATCCCAATATTAATAGTAATGTGATCAAAGCACTCATGCCATGTGGAAAATGGTACTTCCCGATCCTGATTTTATCGAAAAACAATACTATAGGATGACCAACAAACGAAATAATGGCCGATATTATAAAATAGACAAACAAAAATGAAAATCGCCAGATAAGATACCCTCCAAGGATTATCAAAATAACTATCCCTATCGTTTTTAAAATCCGGTCCATATGAATTGCCAGGTTGAGGATATTTAAATTGTTGACGATTTA
This sequence comes from Bacteroidota bacterium, assembly GCA_020048595.1. Taxonomy (GTDB): domain Bacteria; phylum Bacteroidota; class Bacteroidia; order Bacteroidales; family UBA4417; genus UBA4417. The sequence goes on from JAIFMH010000151.1 coordinate 4,712, forward strand.
TAAAACTCTTTAAGGCCATGAGGAAGAAAAGTGGAATTTTCAGGTTATAAAAGGCACTGATCTGCTGTTTGAAATTTAGTGGTATTGTTTCCCATACTGAACTGACTACTCTGGTTAATTTAATACTGTAAATATAGTAAATAATCGAAAAAAGATCAATAGACAACTAAGGAGCTGGCAGAATTTAATCTATCAATAAAAATCGAAATATGATTTTTGTTCCTGTAACAGGTAAAAATCTGTATTGCATTATACTCTCTCAAAAGAGAATTAAGTTATTTGTTCTTTCCTGAAATACCCTGGTTAAATCGTAAAAACTCTGAAACGCTTAATA
>JAIFMH010000137.1 GCA_020048595.1 Bacteroidota bacterium
AATTTCAAGGTTGATTATCCATTTATGGATGAGCAAATTGATTTTCAGGTACTTGAAGCCGGAACCGGAAAATCCGGAATTGAAATTATTGACAGCGAGTTGCCTGAGATATTGTTGCTTGATAATAAATTACCTGATATCCAAGGCGTTGAAGTACTTGAATACGTTAAGAGCAAACATTACGATATTATTGTGGTAATGATAACATCATATGCTTCGCTTGAGTTAGCCGTTAAAGCTACCCGCGACGGAGCCTATGACTTTATTCCAAAACCATTCACCCCCCAGGAAATAAGGGCTTCGGTTGAAAATATCACCAAGCAGATTTTCCTGAAACGAATGACGCAGACTCTTAATAAAACAGGAAAACAGATCAGGTTTCAGTTTCTGTCGGTTTTATCGCATGAACTCAAAGCCCCGCTCAATGCTATTGACGGCTACATGAAAATGATCAAGGACCGCCAGTTTGGTAATAACGTTGATGCTTACGACGAAATACTTGACCGGTCAATTGAACGTATTAAAGGTATGCGTCAGCTAATTCTGGATTTGCTCGATCTCACTAAAATAGAAACAGGCAAGCCCACACAGAAACTGGAAACTGTTAATATCCGGAAAATTGTTCAAATGGCTGTTGACACAATTCGTCCGTATGCAATCCAAAAAGATGTTGATATTTACATCAATTCCCGCGAAAACATTGAAATGAAAGCTGATCCTGGTGAAATTGAGATTATTATGAATAATCTTGTTTCGAATGCCGTAAAATACAACCGAACCGGCGGCCGCGTAGATATCTTTCTTGAAAAAAAGGATGTAAAGCTTAAAATTACTGTTTCAGATACTGGGATTGGTCTGAAAAATGAAGATAAAGAAAAGATCTTTGATGACTTTGTTCGCATCAAAAGCAGTCAGACCCGCGAAGTTACAGGAAGTGGTTTAGGCTTATCAATTGTTAAAAAAATAGTTGATATGTACCAGGGGTCAATTGATGTTCAGAGTGAGCCTGATAAAGGAACTTCATTTATTATTACTTTAGTTGAGCCCGAAAATGACTTATTTAATCATGCGAAATAAATTTACTAACCTTATAAACTTAACCAACTACAATGGCAACTAAAAAACTTCCGGATAAAACTGTTGAACGCCTGAGCCAGTACAGGCGGACCTTATTAATAGCAAACACCACAGGGAAGCATCATATTTTTTCGCACGAACTGGCCGCTTTGCTTCATATTACTTCGGTGCAGGTTCGGCGTGATATCATGCTTATCGGATACTCCGGAACGCTCAGACAAGGATATGATGTTAAGGAACTTATTGAAATTATTGGTAAGATCATCGACAGTAAAGAAGGGCAAAAAGTAGCTGTAATAGGCATCGGTAACCTCGGAAGGGCTATCATTGGTTATTTCAGTGGTAAACGTACCAAGCTTACTGTTGTAGCCGGCTTTGATTTAAATCCGGAAAAAGTAGACAAAGCATACGGCGGTGTTTGGTGTTATCATTTCGATAAGCTCACAGAGATCATTAAAAAAGAGAATATTACCATAGCTGTGTTAACAGTGCCTGCAAGTGAAGCAGCAAGTGTTGCCGAACTTCTGGTATTGTCAGGAATTAAAGGAATTCTCAACTTTACGCCAAAGCCTATAAATGTTCCGTCTAATGTGCATCTCGAAGAATATGACATGATTACATCACTTGAGAAACTAGCTTATTTCGTTAAAAAGGTTTAATAATAGGCATAGGAAATAAAGTGAAAGGTCTAAGTCGTACTGAATTAGTATTGCAGAAAAAAAAGGTATTTGGGATTAAAATTTTGTCTGGAATTGTTTTAAACTCCGAGCTGAGAAAAAGGAATTCTCAAAAAACATTGAACCTCAAAATCCGTAATTTCCTTATTCTCTATACCTTTTTATCTTCATAAATAACCTTTTACTGATTACAAATCTAACCTTCGGTCTACAAGCTCAAGTGTAAAACAAATGCGGATTTTTTACGATTTTGATCACCTTACATCAATTCCTAATCCTGTGGTTACTACAGGTAGTTTTGATGGCGTGCATGTGGGTCATAAAGCGATTATTAATCGGATAAACAAAATTGCCCGCGACATGAACGGAGAGAGTGTACTGATTACTTTTAATCCGCATCCGCGTAAAGTATTGTTTCCCGAAACTGCAGGCAAAGATCTGTTTCTGATCAATTCGCAACGTGAAAAGATTGAACTTCTACGTAAAACCGGTCTTCAGAATCTGATAATCGTTGCGTTTACGACTGAATTTGCGCATATCTCATCAATTGATTTTATTCGGAACATTTTGGTTGCGAAGTTACATGCACGCAAGATAGTTATTGGCTTCAATCATCAGTTCGGATATAACAGGGAAGGCAATTTTGATTTCCTGCGCGAACTGGGCTCATACTACAATTTTGATGTGGAGGAAATTCCGGAACAGGATATTCACAACGAAACTGTAAGCTCAACTCTTATCCGGAAGTCGTTGCAGGAAGGCCGCATTCAACGGGCCAATGCATACCTGGATCACCATTATATGATTATGGGTAAACTCAAAGAGGGGAGTAGTGAACTGATTAAAAGGAACCTTAACACCGTTTACATAGATATTGAGGAGGAATGCAAGCTGGTTCCGCCTGATGGCGTTTATGCTGTGCGGATTGATGTTGATCAGAACTCTTTTAAAGGAATTCTCAACATTAAAAACAGCCGTTATGGAGAAGACCGGTGCAAGGAGGAAATTTCAATAGAAATCTTTCCTTTTGATGTAAAAGAGTCACTCGGTGGAAAAGATGCAATCGTTTACTTTGCAAAATACATACGACAGGAACTGGAATTCAAGGAAATTGATGAACTTAAAAAACAATTGGAAAGAGATAAGTCACATGTGGAAGAGCTGATTTATTGAAGGTCTTAAGGTTCATGAATTTGGGACACAAGAATTCAAATTACAAATCTCAAATCTCCAATCATAAATTACCATTTTCAATTAACCATTAACTAATAATCATACTCCCTCCGGTGCCAGACGAAAACACTAAAATGAAAATTACTTTCCTTGGAACCGGTACATCAACCGGTGTTCCGGTTGTGGCATGCAACTGCGAAGTATGCACCAGCGACGATAACCGCGATAAACGGTATCGTACTTCGATAATGTTAACCCGGGGCAGTTCAAATATTGTAATTGATTGTGGGCCGGATTTCCGAATTCAAATGCTTAAGCATAAAGTTCAAGATATTGATGCAGTGTTGTTTACACACGCTCACCGTGATCATATTGCCGGGCTCGACGATATCAGGGCATTCAATTATATTTTACATAAGTCGATCGATATTTACGGTTCACAGATTACACTTGATGCAGTGAAGGAACAGTTTCCTTATATTTTTACTCCGGGTCGCTATTTAGGTGCTCCAAAACTAAATATACATCCTATCACTGAAAAAACTTTCAGTATAGGCGAATTCAGATTCCTTCCTATCGAGGTTATGCATCAGGAAATGAAAGTTTTTGGTTACCGAATCGGCGACTTTACTTATATTACAGATGCAAATTATATTTCTCCGGCTGAACTTGATAAGGTTAGAGGATCGAAAGTTATTGTTATCAATGCATTACGGAATTCGAGGCATGTTTCCCATTATTCGTTAAGTGAAGCTCTTGAAGTTTTGCAGGATTTGAAACCCGAAGTAGCTTATCTTACGCATATCAGTCATTTTTTAGGAAAGTATGAGTTAGTTGAACATAAATTGCCTGGTTGGGTGCATCTGGCATACGACGGACTTCAGATAGAAGTGTGATATATCGCTGATTATTAGATATATAATAAGTGCCATTTCCTCTTACTCCCGGACAAAAAGTTTATTGTTAATTCTTTCACAAAATTTAGGTAATGAATTGCTTAAATAGGTTGAAAAATTGTAATTTTGCAATCAAATAGATTAAAAAATATTGGAATGAAATTTCAACCTGAAACATGCAGGATTCCCGATCAAAGGATGAAACCTTTTATTGATGCTGACGAAATCTGGGATCACATAAATAATGCAAAACCAACTATTGACGATGTAAGGGCTGTGATTGCAAAATCACTTGGAAAGCAGCGCCTTACCCTTGCCGAAACAGCTATTCTGATCAGTGCCGATACTCCTGAACTGATTGAAGAAATTAAGGATGGCGCCCGCAGATTGAAAGAGATGGTTTATGGAAACCGGATTGTACTATTTGCTCCATTATATATTGGAAATAAATGTGTTAACAACTGTTCGTATTGTGGTTTCCGCTCTACAAATAAGGATGCCATCCGCAGCACACTCGATGATCAGGAACTGGTAAAAGAAGTGGAAGCATTAGAAGATAATGGTCAAAAACGGCTTATCCTCGTTTATGGGGAACATCCCGATTACGGACCTGAATTTATTGCACATACCGTTAAAGTTGTGTACGGCGTACGAAAAGGAAATGGGGAAATCCGCCGTGTGAATGTGAATGCAGCTCCGCTTGAGATTGAAGGATTCCGTATTGTTAAGGATTCCGGAATAGGAACATACCAGATCTTCCAGGAGACATATCATCCTGAAGTTTATACACATTATCACCTTGGCGGGAAAAAACGGAATTACGAATACCGTCTTACTTCGCTTGATCGTGCCCAGGAAGCCGGGATTGATGATGTTGGGATTGGCGCATTATTCGGATTGTACGACTGGCGTTTCGAAGTATTGTCACTTGTTAGGCATGCAAATCACCTCGAAGCATGCTACAATGTTGGTCCTCATACTATTTCGTTTCCACGAATTCAGGAAGCTTCCGCAATGAATTTTGATGGAAAATATAAAGTTTCGGATGCTGAGTTTACGCGACTGGTAGCCATTTTGAGGTTAGCAGTTCCTTACACAGGACTTATTCTCACTGCCCGTGAAAATGCAGCCGTACGTGATGAAGTGATGCGTTTTGGCGTTTCACAGATTGACGGCGGAACCAAACTTGAGTTAGGCAGCTATTCGGAAAATAAAAACGAAG
>JAIFMH010000199.1 GCA_020048595.1 Bacteroidota bacterium
TGCCTTACAAGCAGAGGGTCCTTGGTTCGAATCCATGTGCTCCCACAACATTGACAAGGGTTTCAGACTTTAAGTTTGAAACCCTTTTTTATTTTCAGACAATTTGACCTCATTTCCATTTTTTTTGTTCACTAGTATACTATATGCATTTTTTAAATTCTTAAAAATATCAACTATTTCCTGTTCCCTATTTTCAATTTAAGAGTAACCTAAATTAATTTCATTCATTCCCCGCTTACTGTTATCTTTGCTTGATCATCTGACACCGAAAATAAAACCGCTTGAAAAAGAGAAGAATTCATTTCATCTTATTGGTATTGATTGTATTATCACTGGCAGCTTGTCACCCGGCTCAGAAAGTTGAGCGCCGTGGCGGTTACCTGCTGGTTAAAAACACGATAAAAAACAAGAATACGTACCTGCCTGTAGACGAACTTGAAGGTTTTATTCAGCAAAATGCTATGCCAGGTAGGCTGGCGCCATATTTCAGACCCGGTATCTATTTTTATGAGCGAAGCTTTTTGGGGAAAGAAACCAAATTTAAATTGTTTCAGCGAAAAGCATTAGGGAAAAAGCCCGTGATACTTGATACATTGCTGGCAATCAATACACTTGGTAAATTAGAACAATATCTGAAAAACAGAGGATTCTATCATTCAACCGTCAGCCAGTCAATAAAATACAAACGTACAACAGCTTCGGTAACCTATCAGATAAATTCCGGGCCTCCCTGCATAGTTAATAAATTCGATTATTTTGTCAATGATACTGTGATACGCGGGTTAATTATGGCTGATACCGCCACAGGAAAACTGCGCAAAGGAATGATCTACGACACTTACGTACTGGATGATGAACGCGACAGAATCGCAAATATGCTACGAAATAACAGCTACTATAACTTCTCACTCAGCGATATCTTTTACATTGTCGACACCACTAATGCCGGGCTATCCGCTGAAGTTGAAATGCATATCAAAAAAATCAGGATGAGTATTTCAGGTACCGGCGACTCAACCAGTGAAATACAACATCCACAGTTTTATATAAAGAATATTTATATTATTCCCAATGCCGAGAACTCTTCAATAGCAAGCAATTACGACACGCTGGCATACAAGTATTATCTGAATAAGCAGGACACTTCAGGCAAAACAATCTTTATCCTTCACAACAACGACCGGTCACTGAAGCCTTCGTTTTTAGCTACCTGCCTTGAATTTACACCCGGCTCCATGTACAGCCAGTCGAAAACAAATCAAACCTACAAAAAACTGATCAGCCAGCCCATAATAGCTGCATCCAATGTTAATATGATTATAAGGAATCCCGAAAACATAAGTGCCGGCGAGAAACAATGGCTTGACTGTAACATCAGGTTGATTCAAAATAAAGCGAATGTTTTCAACCTGGGAACGGAAGGCACTAACTCGGGCGGCCGTTTTGGAATAGGAGTCAATACCTCCATACAGAACAGGAATATTTTCAGGGGCGCTGAAGTTTTATCACTTAAGGCAAGGGCCAACGTTGAATTACAGGGAAGCTTTGACAAGGAGAATACGGACAGTTTTATCCCTTATGAAGTAGGGGTTGAGGCCAGTATTGATTTTCCGCGACTGTTGCTGCCTTACCGGTCGAAGTACATGCAAAACTCAAAACAAGGGCGTACCACTATTAGTGCCGGAACCGGTTATGAATACCAGCATGATTATAGACGGACAATTACAACTTCGGCACTATCGTACAAATGGAACCGCAATGAACGGATCAGTAATATCTTCACACCCCTGGAATTGAATTATGTTAATATCGTACCAACTACTGCTTTTCAGGATCACCTGGATACATTGACTGATCCGCAGTATAAATCGCAGTATACCGATCACCTGCTAACCATGATCCGCTATAGTTTTATCTTCAGCAATATGCGGACGACAAAACTCAATAACCAGTTTTTCCTGAGACTAAATGCAGAAACATCAGGCAACATCCCATACTTAATTGACAATATGAGTGGCAAGGCCACATCCGTTGAAGGAGACTATTATGAACGATTTGGCGTGAGATATGCTCAATACGTACGATTTGACGCGGATTACAGGAGATACTGGAAACTAAGATTTAACAATACACTGGTTTTCAGGTTTATGGGTGGTATAGCATTACCGTATGGAAATTCAGTGTCAGTGCCTTTCGAAAAAAGTTTCTGGCTTGGCGGCGCCAATGATATGCGGGGATGGCGGTTACGATCACTGGGACCCGGCGGGTATGCCTCTTCATCTGAAACCTATGATAAAACCGGGGATATCATGCTGCAGACTAGTATTGAACAGCGATTCCCGATTTATAGTTTCCTGCATGGCAGCTTATTTATTGATGCCGGTAACATCTGGTTGCGGAAGGAAAGTCTGGATTTCCAAAACGGCAATTTCACGCTTGACACATTCTATAAACAAATTGCAATGGATATGGGACTCGGATTGAGATTTGATTTTTCTTTCTTTATTTTCAGACTCGATGCGGCAATCCCGTTTCATGATCCGGCTACTGCTGACCAATGGTTTAGTAAGGAAGTTTTCAATTACAAAAATACAATTCTGAATTTTGGAATTGGCTATCCGTTCTAAAGGAAATGTTTAATTAATACGCCGGCTTTGAAGGGATGAAAAACATGCAACTCAAAACCCAAATAAAAGAACCTTAGCATGCGATATCATCCATATTTTGAGGCTTCAGGTGGAATAAAGCTAAATTATCTATGTTCGGTGTTAAATATTAAACATTTAATTAACTCCTTGCTTATTGATTTAAACAGGCACTACCGGTAATTATGACCAAATATTTTTCATGACAACATAAATACAAAACAATATTCTTTGATAACAGCTTCAGAATTCAGCACGCATATTTTCCGTGAGTTCCCTTATTCCCCGACTCCCGGTCAACAGAACCTTATAAAGAGGCTCGCTGAATTTATAGTGTCCGACCAGGGTCAGTTCCCGCTTTTCCTGCTCGAAGGCTATGCAGGAACCGGTAAAACAACGGTTGTGAGTGCTCTGGTAAAAGTTCTACCAAAAGCAGGATACAGTGCCGTGTTGTTAGCGCCAACAGGCAGGGCAGCCAAAGTACTTTCCCTCTATGCACAAATGCCTGCCTATACCATCCACAAACGTTTGTACAGGCCCGCAATGGACCCTGAAGGGCATGTAAACTTCCAGGTGCTTCCCAACAAAGCGTCGCGTACGCTTTTTATAGTCGATGAAGCTTCAATGATTCCGGATGACCGGCAGTCAGGTGAAAGCGGTGCATTTCAATCGCGGAACCTGCTCGAAGATCTTATCGGCCATGTTTATTCGGGCGACAATTGCAAGATGCTGTTTTTAGGCGATTCGTGCCAGTTGCCCCCGGTAGGAATCAATCAAAGTCCGGCTTTGGATACCGAATTACTCAGGCAATCCTTTTACCTGGACCTGGATACGTTCGTGCTTTCGGATGTGGTACGGCAATCCCTCGAATCCGGAATCCTTTCTGTTGCTACCGGTATTCGTACTAAGATCAATCAACAGGTAAACGGACTTCCTTTGCCTTTATTTGGAAAGGAGAATGAATTTGAGGATGTAATAAGCATTACTGGGCTCGATATGCCCGATGCGATGCAGCAGGCCTTTCATGATTTCGGACGTGAAAACACGGTAGTTATCACCCGTTCGAACAAACGTGCAAACCTGTTTAACCAGGCCATCAGGGAAAGGATTCTTTTCCATGAAAATGAATTGGCTGCCGGCGATCACCTGATGGTTGTGCGCAACAATTACTTCTGGCTGCCCGATGAATCGAAAGCCGGTTTCATTGCCAACGGCGACATTGTTGAAGTACAGAGTTTACGAAAGACCGAAGAACTCTATGGTTTCAGATTTGCGGAAGCCACTGTTCGCATGGTTGATTATCCTGAAGAACAATCATTCGACGTAAAGTTGCTGTTAGATACGATCAATTCCGAAGGCCCGGCATTAAATTACCAGGATAACCAGCGGTTGTTTAACGAAGTTATGGCCGACTATATGGGCGAAAGCACGCGCCGGAAGCGCATGGCCGGTATCAGGCAGAATCCGCACTTCAATGCCCTGCAGGTAAAACATGCCAGCGCACTCACCTGCCACAAAACCCAGGGAGGACAGTGGGAAGCAGTATTTATTGAAAAAGGATTTCTTAAAGACGAAATGATGGATATCGAGTACCTCCGATGGTTATATACAGCTGTAACACGCGCTACTAAGAAACTTTTTCTTATTAACTTTGAAGAACGGTTTTTTGATTAACCCCATCTCTTTCACTCCATCCCTCCATCACCTACTCTCCTTCGCCCCTCGCTCCCCCGCTCCCTCGCCCCTTCGCCCCTTCGCCCCTTCGCCCCTTCGCCCCTCGCCCTCTCTCCCACCCCCCACCCCCCAACCCTAATCCCCAACTCCCAACCCCTAAAACCTCAAAAAAATGCGCATAGGATTTGGATACGATGTACACCGTTTTGCCGAAGGCCGCGACCTCTGGCTGGGTGGAATTAAAATACCTTATCACAAAGGACTGCTCGGCCATTCGGATGCAGATGTAGTTATACATGCAATATGCGATGCGTTGTTAGGAGCAGTTGCATTGGGCGATATTGGCACTCATTTCCCGGACACTGACAGTAAATACAGGGGAATTGACAGTAAAATACTGCTTACGGAAACAATGAAACTGGTAAGTAAAAAAGGATTTGCAATTCAGAATATAGATACGACCATAGCTATACAGGTACCAAAAATTGCGCCTTACATTGAAATGATGCGCAGTACTTTATGCGTATTGCTGAATATAGATATAGATCAGATCTCTATAAAGGCAACCACAACCGAAAGGCTGGGTTTCGAAGGGCGTGAAGAAGGTGTTTCTGCTTATGCCGTGGTATTGCTTGGATAAATGTTTATTTACCTTGGTCAAGAACCGCCTACGCATTTTTCTTATGCCGGTCCTTTCTGCGG
>JAIFMH010000072.1 GCA_020048595.1 Bacteroidota bacterium
GATATAGCTTACACTGACGAAGGCAAAGGCAAGGAAACCATAATTTTTATTCATGGTTTGGGAAGTTATTCGCAGGCATGGATAAAAAATGTTGAATCGCTGAAAGCAAATTACCGCTGCATTGCGATTGATCTGCCCGGATACGGTAAATCAAGCAAGCAGCCACATAGCGGGTTGATGACATTTTACGCTGGTATTATCAACGAACTGGTTAATGAATTAAAACTTGAAAAAGTATACCTCGCCGGACATTCGATGGGCGGTCAGATTTCAATCACTACCCATCTTACGTATCCTGAAATTGTAAAAGGATTAATATTGGTTGATCCCGCCGGATTTGAGTCTTTCGATAAAGGACAGCGCCAGTGGTTCAAAAATGTGATGACAGTTGATGGAGTGCGGCTCACAACTCCCGAAGCCATACAAAACAACCTGGCAACAAACTTTTACAGGTTACCGGCCGATGCCGAATTTATGATCACCGACCGAATCGCCTGGCGAACAGCAAAAGATTTCAATGCGTATTGCTATGCAGTTGTACAATCGGTAGGCGGCATGGTTGATAACCCAGTACTTGATTATCTGAAAGACATAAAAGTTCCTACTCTGATCTTTTTCGGAGAAAATGACAACCTGATACCAAACCGATACTTAAATCCTGGCCGAACAATTGATATTGCCAAAAACGGTGCCGACAAAATTCCTGGCAGCAAACTGATAATGGTTCCTAAATGCGGGCACTTTATGATGTTCGAGAAACCGGAAGTTTTTAACTCGGAAACGAAAATTTTTATACAATAATTTTGGTTAGAAAGTGAATGTGTAAAGGGAGCGCTGAAAAGTGGCTCCTTTTTTTAGGCTTTAGATTTCAGGAGTTGGGCTTTAGGGATGATACTTACAAATCTCTGCAATACATCCCACATCAAACATCCCACATCCGACATTTAAAATCTCAACGAATCCAATTTTATAGTACTTTCAACCCAAATTCCGGTATATGCGATTGAAACTGGTTACGTTCAGCGATTTTGCCAATCACCTCTATCCGCATGAGGCTGATTACCTGCTGAGTATTCAGAATTTCAGCAAAGGAGTAAATATGCAGATATTGAATACTCTCCACAGCAATAGCCATAATCCTAATAAACCCCGTGAGTTTGATCCGGAAATAGACAAACGCTCCTATTCCTACGTTAAAACATGGATCGTTCAGGCACTCGACAAGGCTGATGTGGATAAATTTTATGAATGGCTCGCATACACCGAAAAGCAGGTAATGATTGATGCCATTACTCCGGATGAAGAAAAAGAGATCCTGGCCTACCTCAAAACCATCAATCCATCCAAATATTTTTTCCTGCGCTATTACGAGCTGCTGCAATATTTCAGGGATTACCTGCTGATAAGGGTAAGGAGCAAATTTTATAAGCCGATAAATACATATCTACAGAAGTATGAATCTGCTTATCACCGCAGTATGGCGATAAATATAAAGCTTAACCAGGCTGCTGAAGAAATAATCAAACAGCACGAAACGCTGGATGCCGAACCTATTCATTACAGCAATTTTCTGCAGACTACTTTCGACGATGTTACACTTGACGGTTACACGCGCTACAGGGCAGCTGTAAGGTTGACTTTTTTATATTACAACTACCGGGAATTCGAAAACCTAAGAGTAGTGTATGATGAGTTGGATAAACTTTTCAAAACGGAGGTTTTTTATTCGAAACGGCTGCTTGCCAACTATTATTCGAACCGTGCCATGATGCACAGCAAGCTCAACGAACTTGCACTTGCCGAAAAATACGGGTATTTGTCCATCAGGCAAAAAAACAGCGATTTCCTGTTTTACCTTGCCAACTTGTGTGCTGTTTTGCTGCGCAGTGCCCAATACAGTAAAGCGCTCAAACTGATGAGTTCTTCTATCCCGGAACTAAAGAAAACCAATAGCTTTTACAATAAAATCGGGTTCGCAAGTTTCTATATCCGTACGCTGGTATATAATAAAATGGCTAAAAATGCGGTAAGCTACGCTACTACTTTCCTGGATGCATACAAGAAGGAAATTTTCGAAACACGCTGGCATTTGTTTTTTACTGCATACTCGCAAGCCTTGCTGAGCGCCGAAAAATACAGCAGGATGCTGGCTATCACCAAAAGATATAACCTGCTGAACCTGGAGAAAAAGTATATGGACAAATCCGTGTATATCCCTGTATTGCTCTGGTATAACGAAGTGGCCCTTTACATGGAGGGCAAATTGAATAAAGAAAAACTGGTCGAAACCATCACATCCTCTGCACAAACGCTTCTTCAAAATCAATATATAGCAGGCAGAATCAATGAGTTGCTGGATAATCTTTCTGATTCAATCCCTTCGGAGATTGCTGTAATCCGTAACAAGCTTAACCAAAACAAATGATTGATTTTTGATCAGAATAATGCCCGTTTGGCATAATGATCTTTGCCTGAAATATCTGTAACTTTACATTGAATATCTTCTGCAACAATTCAATCGGGTTTTTATGCTAAAAAATCACATTATGTATTAAGCAGTTTTTTCTCGCCAAACAGAATAACTATTCACTTTTGACGCCTGAAATTTGTATCAATTAATCCTAAATTTAAAGAAAATGAAATCACTGCCTAAAATCGGATTTGTTATTACTGTTGTGTTTGCTTCAGTACATTTGTCTTTTGCAATGCACACAAACGAAACATTTCAGAATACTTTATTCCCCGACACAACCAATAATTCAAACGTGAAAGGTGGCTGCTCCGCTGCATCAATCAGCAGCATACCTGCATCACCTTTGTCGGAGAGTGAAAAGCAGGGTTTGGTTTTTATGCGTGAAGAAGAAAAACTTGCGCGTGATGTTTATATGGCAATGAGTGAAAGTTGGGATATTCCCATTTTTGCCAACATTAGCCGCAGCGAAACTTCACATATGGAAGCGGTACTCGGGTTACTCGAAAAGTATAACATTTCAGATCCGGTTAGCGATCAGAAACCAGGTGTATTTACAAACCAGGTTTTTACAGATTTGTATCAGACTCTTCGGAAGCAAGGAGAAAACAATCTGGTTGATGCTCTAAAGGCGGGTGCTTTTATTGAGGAAACCGATATTGCTGATCTCCGCGATCGAATGAAAGAATCAGATAATGAAGACATTAAACTGGTTTATGAGAACCTGCTACAGGCCTCTTACCGCCATCTCAGGGCATTCAGCAGAAACCTGGAGTTCCGCGAAGCAACGTATACACCACAACGTCTGAGTCAGAAAGAGATCGATGAAATTTTAAGTATGTAACACCAGGAAAAATTGCCTTCAAATAACCAATCGGCTCCATACTTTTAAACCTGACAGGTTTTAAAAACCTGTCAGGTTTAACTTTAAAAAACTCCAAATCATTCCAGATAAAATAAACGACCCATATTCTTTACTTGGCGGTCATTTTTTTATAATTTAGCCTGATATTTTAAGCTTATGCAGGAAATTTTTAACGATCTGAAAACAGTTATTGAGCAGGGCATTCCTGCTGTATTATGCGTGGTAACCGGAACCACCGGCTCCACTCCCCGGAAAGCCGGATCAAAAATGCTTGTATTCCAGGATGGGACTATTAAAGGTACCGTTGGCGGTGGTAGTGTTGAATTTCAAGCGATACAGGATGCACAAGGGATTATTTGTGGCGGAACTCCGTTTACAAAACATTTTCACCTGGAGGATGATCTCAAAATGCACTGCGGCGGCACCATGGAAATCTACTTTGAACCTATCGGATGCCTGCCAAAACTCTATATTTTCGGTGGCGGTCATATCGGCAAAGCCCTGGCCGGATATGCAACCGGGCTTGGTTTCAGGCCGTTTGTTTTCGATCAGCGTGAAGGTATTTTTGATGAATGGAATATCCCAGGTGTTGAAACTCAAAACGGCGATTTCCTGAAGATAATTGATTCACTTGTTTTCGACAAAAATACATACATTGCTATTGTTACTCATAAACACGATTTCGATGAAACAGTTTTGCTGGCCTGTCTTCCGCACGAATTTGCCTATATAGGAATGATAGGCAGTAAACGCAAAGTAGCTGAAATCAGGAAAAATGCCTTGGAAATCCACAGCATTGCCGAATCACAGCTTAATAAGGTAGATATGCCGATCGGGATTCCATTTGCCGCCGAAACACCTGCCGAAATTGCCATCAGCATTATTGCGAAAATGATCGACGTGAAAAATACCCTGAAAAAATCATGAGCTCCCCGCACGATAAAATTCAGTTTGTATTGAACGACAAAATCGTTACGGTAGATTTTAATGCAAATCCTGAACTAAAACCCACCACAACGGTTCTCAACTACCTGCGCTCGTTTCCATTTCACAAAGGCGTTAAAGAAGGCTGTGCCGAGGGTGATTGCGGCGCCTGCTCGGTGGTAATTGCCGAAAATCATGAAGGAAAACTTGCTTATAAAACCATCGACAGTTGCCTCGTATTTCTGCCCATGATTCATGGCAAACAATTGATAACGGTTGAAAACCTGGCCGACTCCGGCACTCTTCATCCTGTTCAGCAGGAAATGGTCAACCATAATGGAAGCCAGTGCGGGTATTGTACACCCGGCGTTGTAATGTCGCTTTTTGGACTCTACAAAAACCATCACAATCCGGATCGTGACGTTATTGAAGACGCACTTACCGGCAACCTATGCCGTTGTACAGGATATCAGTCTATTATAAAAGCCGCCGAACATGCCTGTTCCTGCGTGGATACGGATAAATTCAAACTTCACGAAGCAAAAATTATCACCCTGCTGAATGAAATTAACCTGGATAAAACGACCATTGAAATCTCCACTCCATATCAGAATTATTACAAACCGCTGGCATTGCCTGAAGCGCTTAGTTACAGAAGAAAATATCCACATGCAATCCTTGTAAGTGGCGCTTCAGATACCGCTTTACGCCAGACTAAAAAACGGGAACTTTTAGTCTGGCGTAAAGCGGTATCTGAAGC
>JAIFMH010000280.1 GCA_020048595.1 Bacteroidota bacterium
GAATCTGTCATCCCTGTATTTTTAAAAACAACGGCCATACTAATAATCCCATCCAATGTGTTTTTAGTCACAGTAGACAAGGATAATCCAAGCCGATAATAGTCCATTGCAAGTGCATATTGTTTTTTCTGAGCATGAATATGACCGAGATAATAATAAGGGATGCTCCAATTCCGGTTATCGGTTCTTTTACTATCCAGGGCATAGGCTTTCTGTAAATACAGCAATGCCGAATCCGGTTGATTCAATTTGAAATAGGCTTCGCCAATGGTGCCGTTTACAAATATGTTCAGATCACCAGTTTGTTCAAATCGCACAATTCCGGGATATGATTTTGATTTATAATAATAGTCTAATGCTTTTTGATAATTTTCGGAATAAAAATATACATTACCGATACAAAAATTAGAAAGAGCCACCCTTTCGTACAATTTCAGGTTTTCGCATAATTGCAATGCTTTTAATTGAATTTGCAGCGCCTCGTAGAAATTTCCTTTTACCGCAAGGGTTTCTCCCATAATTTGTAAAATAGTAATTTCTCCGGTTGTGTACTGTATGCGTCGGGCTAAAGCGAGAGCCTGTAATGAATATTCTAAAGCAGAGTCAGGGTTGGTCCACTGGTAATCCCAACAGAGTTGTACCATTGTTTTAACTTTATTGGTATCTTCTCCGGCTTTGTTTAATTCCAGTTTTAAGCTGTCAATTTTGGATTGTGCATGGCTATTCAATGCGATGATCAGGCAAAGTACATATGAAAATATTTTTTTCATGTGTTATTATTTATTTTTTTACGGGTCACATGGAATACGCCATAATATCATTCTCGGTTGGTGAGAAAATTTTCTCATGGCTATTTCATGTGTCTGCTTTTTAATCAGAGCGGCAAGCTCTTTATAAATTTACGGCTCACTTTTCATTATTCAATCTTCTGGTTAAAAACCAGTATATGATATAAAACAAACCCGGTGCTGCCAGTCCGTCAATCATTACGTTAAAGATAAGATCAGGCCGCATGACATGAAAACCAATAATCCCGGCGATAGTAATTAAGCCTCCCAGGCCTTCCCATTTCCAGGCAATTCCCAACCCTATAATTACCGAAACCGGAAAGAAAGCAAATGAGATCATTTCGGATTCCGAATTGAATTTTCCTAATGGTTCGCCATCTCCTGTTAGTGATGCAATTAAATGTGCTCCAACAAAAAACACTAAAAAAGCAAGGCTGATTGAACCCCATATCCTGGCTATCCAGCGAATGTTCTGAGCAGTTTGTTTATTATTTTTCATAGTACCCTCCTGTTTTTTTGAAATATGCCAACCGAATCTTTAACTAAATATAACTTGTGTTATATGCTGCCAATATTATCTTTGGATTATTAATCTTTGGTTTTCTGTCACGTTTTTTGATTTAATGCTTTGCTCCTGTATCCCACAAAAATGAAAAGAATTGCATTTGCCGGAAATATGAATATCATCACCAGCGCAGATGGATTAACTATGAATAAAGCTATGAATGCAAGAAGCGAGAGACTTCCACCTATTAATTCCCATTTCCATGCAAGAACTAATCCCAGAAGTCCGATACCAAATAAGGTTAATTGTATGATTGTATCTAAGGTCATCGGTGCTGATGAAGCCTTTTTGGCACTTTGCATCGTTTCTCCGATAAACATCACCAAAGCGAAGCCCACAAAAATTGCACTCAGAACACGTGCAATGATGCGTGGAATTTTCATCGGGGTTTTTGAATTTGTTTTCATTTTTTTATCGTTAGTGATTATTGTGTTGCCTCTGCACTATCCAATTTCAAGTTTTTTATTAAAATTAGTTTTCTATTGGTTGCATTTAACAAAAAGCTAAACGCTACTTTGGCGTTTTCTCGGTTCGTTCACTCTCCGGAAGTTTTGCCTTCAGGTTCTGTGGCTGAAGCAGATGCTTCCCTTTTCTTTTTCCTGTATCCGGAAATTATAAATAGAATGCCAAGGATCAAAAGTGGCAATCCAAAGCCAACACCTCCACCACGATCATGTACCGCAATGAAAAGTGCCAGGTACCACATGACAAGCCACCAGAAAATGAAAATTATTCCTGCAACGAATTCGTTCTTCCAGGCCACATAATAACCAATCAGGAAAAGTAAAAACGCTACGTTTATTACGATGCTTTCCGAATTATACGGATCGTGATTGTCATTTAAGTTAAAATCTATGATGTAAAACATGTACAACACGCCATATATGGTAAGTGCTATTAGCAGTTTCGAAATTATTTTCTTCTTTTCATACCGCCGTGTAGCAGGATTTGAATTAACACCGGAAACCTGATTTTTCATAGCAATACTGATTAGAACTAAGATCCAGCTCAAAGTATAATCTCATATTGTAAAAATCAAAAGGCAGGGGAAGCAGTCATTTATTATATTTCCTGTCTTTATACTGTCGGTTACTTTACTTTCTTCGTTATTTCCTGGCTTCTTTTGCCGGTTCTTTCTCCGGTGGTGTAATAGAATACCCCATCTGCCTTAACCATAACAGGTTGTTATTGGCCAGCCATTCGTCCTTAATCTTGTTGTCTTTAAAATGAACGATTGAAATCCCTTTTCCTTTAAGTTTTATTGTATCATTGTCGGCCCTGGTTGCCGTTATTGACCACAAAACAGCTAGCTGATCTTTGTCTCCAAACTTTTCTTCAACCACTACTTTAAAATCGGGAAATGAGGATCGGGTTCCAGACACTTCTTTTTTAAAGGCTTCAATCCCCTTTAATGCCTCATAGTTTGGGCTTGCAATATATTCATAGTCAGTGGCAAGCACTGTTTCAATACCATCAAAGTTACCTGTATTCCAGATGGACAGGTACTTTTCAAGGGTTTCGTCTTGTACTTTTGTAGGATACTGTGGATTGCATCCCACCATGAAGACCACGGCAATAGCCATAAAAATCAGGCTCTTTCTAAGATTTTTCATGTTTTTCATGTTTTAAATGAGTATAATTTTTATTGATATTAAAAGGACTTTTCACGCCACACTTTTCTCTATCCTGAGAGACAGAAGAGATGACCAGTCAATAAAAACGTAAAAGTAGGGTGTATCAGCAACCAAGTAAATTCATTATCCGGGTATTGATGCAAAATGCAGAATAGTTACATCAGAAACAGCTTAAAAGCCGGGCGAAAAGGATTTTTCGAAGCCAAGCAGAATGCGGATTATAGACTTAGTTGTAAAAGAGAACGTAAATATACAATTTTTTAGAATAATTAGCAATAGGGATCAGGATGTATTACTAAATCATGCAAAAATTAAATTGAACTGACCTATTAAAAATATATATCTGATTAGTTTGAAGACTATTTGGAGTCCGGTTTCTGCTGCCCGAAACGATTGCGGTATCCTTTACCATTTCCTTTTCCCTGGCCCTTTCCTTTCCCAGTTTGTTCAAACCCGTACAACCCGGCATAAATCTGCGAAAGCTTTAACGTTTGTTCCGGTGTGCATACTTTCTTCAAATCGAGGAACTGTTTTATATTGGCCATCTGCAGTTTTTTCTGCTCATTTACCACATCGTTGGTGAGTTGTATTAAAACAGCAGAATCTGTGTCATCCTTCGAGAGTTCATCCAGAAGTTCAGCTTTCTTTTCCCTTATGGCTTCAACAATGGGCTCGCTCGAAGCCTGGTAGGTTGCATTTATCTTATTTACTGCAAGGGATTGATCAGGTGTTAAGCCTAACTCCTGTTGCAGTACTACGCCTCTTTTCAGCCCTGAACCAGGCATAGGTTCACCGGCAGGTTTCCGCATATAAATAAAATAGGTAGCCAATGCCGTGATATTGATAAGCACAAGGAAGATCAGTATCCAGAAAATCAGTCGGTTATTGTTGAAAATATTCATGGGAACAGGATTTATTCGGTGAAGTATATAATATCGTCAGTCATAAATTCAGGAACATTCAGATCACTTCTTACTGACTCTGTCATTTCTTCGTTCTGGCTGTATTGCGAAGTTGTGCCCGCGAAATCGGAACCTATAAAGAATCCGATTGTTAATGCTGCCGCAACTCCTGCACTGATTAAGGCGGGCTGCAGAATCCTTCCGAAAACAGAACTGGCCGACTTTTGCCGTTTCTCCAACCTGGATTCTATTCCCTGCATAATACGTGTTTCGGCAAAAGGTCGAGGTTCGATGGACTTCTGCTCTTCCAATAAAATCAGTACACTTTTAAAATCAGCAACCATTGCTGCACATTCAGCACATTCGGCCACATGCTTGTCGAGCTGTTGCAGCAAAACGGGAGGTAAATCTTTTTCTACGTAAGCGAATACGTTTTCGTGTAATAACTTGCAGTTTTCCATGCTATTTGTTGTTTGAATATTCAGAGAACTGAACTATTAACTTCTTTTGTAGGTTTTGTTTCGCCCGCTGCAGCAATGATTCAACGCTGGGTAGGCTGAGGTTCATGATTTCGGTAATTTCCCTGTACGACAGTTCTTCATATTTGCTGAGGATAAATGCTGTTTTTTGATTCTCAGGCAGACTGTTTACCGCTTTTTCAAGAATCTGACGTCTTTCGTTATTCTCAAATGTTTTATCGTATTCTGAAGGCTCCGCGACTCTTGTTTCTGATGGGCTGTCGCCTTTTCGGAAAAAGGATTCAAACTGATGAACAAGCTGTTTCCGTTTGTTTTTCCGTATGAAGTTGAGCGATTTGTTTACCGTAAGCCTGTAAATCCAGGTTGATAATGAAGAAGCGCCTTTAAATGATCCTGCCGATTCGATAATCTCGATGCAAACATCCTGGGCCAGGTCTTCGGCATCATCCATATTTTGAAGCAGGTGAAAGGCCGTATTGATAACTTGCTTGTGGTATTTGCTTACCAGGAACCGGATGACAGTTTTGTCATTGTTCAATATTCCGGCAATCAGTTCCTGGTCAGTCATCCGTTTAAATAGAGGTTGAAAATTATCTGAAGTTCAAATTTGTTTCTGCTGATCTGATATTTTGGTTTGCTTCA
>JAIFMH010000277.1 GCA_020048595.1 Bacteroidota bacterium
TCGTGAAGGTAGTTGAATACGATGATTTATTTCCTTTTTCATCTTCAAGATAAAGTGAGAAGCTGTTTTTCCCAGGCTTTGAAACTCTGTCGAACCGGTAAATCATCAGCTTGTTTTTAGGGTCCCATTCAACCAAAGCCCATTCTCCGTTAACTTCTCCTCTATATTTATCAATACCTGAAAAATTATCAGAAACTTTAAATTTCAGATTTGTTCTGCTTTTGCTGTTTTCAGCCAACGGTTTAATTGTCGGGGCGATACTATCAACAACTATAGCATAGCCATCAAATAGGTTTGTACCGGATGTTACATAACCGTTTATGTAGCTGCCTCCTGCGGGGCTTCGCTTTCCATCGCGGTTAACGCGAACAAGTAAAGCTTTTGTCCGCAGATTCTGAGGTAAAGCCGTAGCTTTTACTGATACCTTGATCCTGCTGTGCAATGGTACTTCAGGATCATGCAGATAGTGTATATCCGAAAACATTCCTGTGTTTCCTGCTTTTTTCTGGTACCTGAAAGTCGTATTTTCGTATAAACTTCCGGCAGGTAACTCTACTTTTAACTCTTCAGTTTCAAACTTATTGATCTTATTGTATTTGAAGAGCACAGTCGTATCAGCTTCAGGGATTGCAGGTACCTGAACAAAACCTTCCGGTTTTTGCGATTTAACCCAAAAACGGAGATTAATCGCATTCTCCGATTGGTCACTAACTGTTACCCTTATTTCATGCACCTTATCATCAGTAAATGTAAGTATGCCATTTGCTGCACCCGATTTAAAGAAGCTAAGCTGATTGCCTGGCAGTTTCCTGGATTTTACAATCCTGTTTCCTGAATTGTAATTGGCTGCAAAATCAATGGACGCATTTATGTATCTGCTTTCCGCAAATGAAAAGCTATCGCAAACCATGGTAAAGAACTCAGTGCTATCCAGATACATCTTCATGCTGTAAAATCCATTCCGGTCGCTTTGGTTCTGATTAAAATCAAAAGCCTGTGTTCCTAAACTGAAATTTCCCCACAGCGAAAGTGTGTCTTTGGTAGCGAGCCGATATTCCCTTGCACCTGATTTCTTTACATTGAAACGAATAACTTCATTTGAAGATCCTACAAAACTGTTGTTGTCTTCGGGGTAAATTTTAATAAAATCAATATAAGGCGGGTAATTATCGGGCAATTTAAAGCCAAAAAGTAACGGATTGATAATATTTTCAGTCCTTGTATTACGCAATTCGAAATGAAGATGCGGTCCACCTGATGATCCTGAGTTTCCGGCATAACCAATAAATTGCCCTTTTTTAACGTAAATAAATTCTTTTTTAGTTGCAGTTATATGCTTGTAAATGAGCATACACCGATGTGAAACCGTTTGGGTGGTCAATGTATAACGCATTGCCAAATCCCACAGGCGAAACCTTTATACGTGATATTATTCCATCTGCTACAGCGTATACCGGAAGTCCTTCTTTTTTATGTACAGAGAAATCAATTCCTGAATGAAAATGGTTTGGCCGGACTTCGGAAAATGACCCGGTAAGCGAAAGACCTATTTTAAGCGGTGACGAAAAATAGTCTTTCGGAATAGAAATCTGTGAATACAGATTAGCTAAAGGGATGAATGTTAGTAGTATAAATATGGGGAGTGGGTGGATTTTCATTTTACAAACTTACAGTTTGTAAAGGGTAAAACCAATGAGAAAGAGGATAAATAGAACTTGAAAATGTTAAAAATTGATAATTAGAAAATGTGAAATTATACACTTAGCAGGAAATTGAACCAGGAACGCTAAAGGCATTTGAATCCTGAATATAACTTAAGTTCTATCTGAGTTAAAAATATATCGCTGTACAACAGCAAGATAAACAGCCACGCCAAATACCCCAACCCCTGAAATGATAAACATTGTTTTCATACCCAGTGTGTACCATATCAAACCGGCCAGGCTGCTGGCAAGCATCGTAAATATGCTGGCAAAACTGGTGTAAAACCCTATTGCAGTTGCTGTTTTATCCTTTTGCGCAATATTACTGATCAGGGCTTTCGAAATGCCTTCGGTTGATGCCGCGTAAAGTGCATATAATCCAAACAACGCAATAAACTGCCATGTTAGTATAGCAAAACCCATCAACGAATAAACCAGGGCAAATACCAGTAAACCGAAAATAAGAGTGCGTGCCAGTCCGAATTTGTCAGCCAGTATTCCAACAGGAAATGACAGCAACGCATATACAAGATTATAAAAAATGTATACTCCTATCATATAAGTATCTGAAAAACCTTTGCTTTTAATTGACAGCAGGAGGAATGCATCCGAACTGTTGAAAAGCGTGAACATCAGTAAACCTGTAACCAGCAGCTTGAAATGTTTTGATGATTGTTTCCAGTATAACAGAAATGTGAAAAACCCGGGTGATTTCTTCTCAGATGTTACGGTTTGCTTATCCTTTAATAGAAAGGTGAGCAGTATGGCAATTATTCCGGGAACTACGGCTATGATAAACAGCCACTTATATTGTCCAGGGTAAAAGTACAGGAATATCAAAGCTGCAAATGGCCCGACCGCTGCACCTGCAGTATCCAACGCCCTGTGAAACCCGAAAACTTTCCCTTTGTTATCTTTAGTGGTTTCGTCGCTTAACATGGCATCCCTGGCACCGGTTCGTACTCCTTTTCCTAACCTGTCGATAGTACGGGCAAAAAATATCCATAAGGGGAACGTAAACATTGCCATCAGTGGTTTCGAAATGGCACTCAACGTATAACCCCAACGAACAAATGGTACTCTGCTCCCGAGTTTGTCCGAATAATTGCCAAAATATCCTTTGCTTAAACCTGCAGTTGCTTCGGCTACACCTTCCAAAATTCCAATCAATAAAACAGAAAAACCTATAGATTGAAGATAAAGAGGCATTATGGGGTATAGCATTTCACTGGCTATATCCGTAAAAAAGCTTACAAACGAAACAAGTAATACTGTACTTGTGAGGATTGAGCGCATAATTGTATGTCCCTATTTGTTCAGATTCTGAATGATACAAAAGTAAGTCTTTTTGAATCCGGCTTCCACAATATGATATCCTTTATCTCCCTGAGAAATTGTATAAAAATATTAACGGTCGGTGTTTGATTCTCTGAAATATATTCTATTTTTACACATGTTTCCATGGGAGAAGAGTTCGTGGGAAAAGTGAGAAGTATATTGTTTAAATCGATGTAAATCAAATATCTATGATCAGCCTGAAAACAAATTATCTGGGACTCACACTTAAAAGTCCGATTATTGTTGGTAGCTCAGGGCTTACAAGTTCCGTTGAGAATATTATTGACTTCGAAAAACAGGGAGCTGGCGCAGTTGTACTTAAGTCATTGTTCGAAGAGCAGATTTTGAATGAAATACATCATACTATCGGGCAATCAGAATTAACAAACCAATATCCGGAAGCACTCGATTATATCAGTAACTATACGCAAGCCAATTCCTTAGATAAGTACCTGGCGCTGATTGGTGAATGTAAAAAAGCCGTTTCGATACCTGTAATAGCCAGCATAAATTGTGCTTCAGCTACTGAGTGGATGAGATATGCAACAAAAATTCAGGAAGCTGGAGCTGATGCTCTCGAACTAAATATTTACATCATGCCTTCTGATCCGGATAAAACCTCGGCTCAGAATGAAAAGGTATACTTTGATGTTTTGGAAGGTGTTCTCAAGCATGTCTCCATCCCAGTGGCAGTGAAAATCAGTCCATATTTTGCTGGTCTTGCTGAAACAACACGCAAATTATCATGGGCAGGAGCCAAGGGTATAGTAATGTTCAACAGGTTTTATTCTCCTGATATTGATATTGACAGCCTGAAACTTTCAGCTACTCATATTTTTAGTTCTCCCGACGAAATTTACCAGTCATTGCGTTGGATTGCACTTCTTTCCGGCACTGTTCACTGCGATATTGCAGCCTCAACAGGAGTACACGATGCCAAAGGATTGATAAAAATGTTGCTTGCCGGAGCAAAAGCGGTGGAAGTTGTCAGCACCGTTTATCAAAACGGGCATGGACGTATTGCTGAGATGCTTGCCGGAATTACAACATGGATGGAGGCACATAATTTCGATAAACCTTCTGATTTTATTGGAATCATGAGCCTTGAAAAAGCTGAAAATCCTGTTGCCTACGAGCGGGTTCAGTTTATGAAACATTATGCAGGCATAGAGTGATTTCAAATCAACACTCCCTTATTTTATTTGCTGTTTCATTCCTGAGTAATTGGAATTTTATAATGTTTCATCATAATTTTCTGAGTTCTTTTTAAACTCACTATGCTTCGCTCAGCATTCATGTGAGACTTCAGGATTTGGGCCGAATTAACACTATCGTAATGCTCGTTTCTATTTACTTATTAATGGGAGGTCAGAATGCAAAGGTTCAAAGTAGTCAGCAAATTATTTCTGTTACTGATTGGGAAGTAAAATCTCTGGCTGATTTTTTATTCGTTTAGGTGCAGAGAAAGGAAATCACTAATAAGCTATCTTCGCACCTCCAAATCTATTGAAAATCCCTTATGACTCTAAAAATATTTAAAGTTTACCTTTTTGCAGTATCATCCATGCTGT
Source organism: Bacteroidota bacterium (assembly GCA_020048595.1). Taxonomy (GTDB): domain Bacteria; phylum Bacteroidota; class Bacteroidia; order Bacteroidales; family UBA4417; genus UBA4417. The sequence goes on from JAIFMH010000277.1 coordinate 4,613, forward strand.
TCTGGGGATTGTCATTTGTGTGGTTTAAAATTGTTGTTCAGTGGTATGATCCTATCACGATCATTTTCCTCAGGCTGATCATTTCGGGTTTACTCATGATACTTTTTATGCTTGTTACCCGGTCATGGCAAACTATTAAGCGTAAGCATCTGAAATATTTTTTGTTGCTTTCGTTTTTCCAGCCCTTCTGCTATTTTCTCGGCGAAAGTTTCGGATTAACAATGGTATCCTCTACAATAGCTTCGGTTATTATTGCTACAATACCGTTATTCAGCCCATTTGCTGCTTATTTTATGGTTAAGGAAAAGGTTACAGTACATATTATTGCCGGTATACTGGTTTCATTTGCCGGGATATTGCTGATGCTTTTCAATCCCGATTTTTCGCTTAGCGCTTCGCCTAAAGGGGTTCTGCTTTTATTTCTGGCAGTAATGGCAGCAATAGCATATTCAGTCATAATCCGTAAGATTTCGCACGAATACAATCCTGTTACCATTATTACCCATCAAAATTTAATAGGGGCAATTTACTTTCTGCCTTTATTCCTGGTGTTTGATTTTAAACATTTTATCACTGTTAAACCCACATGGGAGTTAGTATCGGCAATGCTGCAACTCGCTGTTTTTGCTTCAACGCTTGCCTATGTTTTCTATATCATAGCAATTAAGGGAATGGGAATGATAAAAGCGAATGTTTTTACTAACCTGATTCCTGTTTTTACCGGAATATTCTCGTTTTTTATCCTTGATGAGAAATTTACGGCTCTTAAAATAGCAGGTATGCTTTTAGTAATGTTAGGAGTGCTGGTATCGCAATCACATAGGATCGGTCGGTTATTACTCAAGAGCAAATAATTTCTAGTAATCGTAAATGTATCAGTATGTGTTTTGATTAATGATTAAGAAACAGTGATATATTTAAACATCAATAATAACAAATTATAATCAGTCTTATGAAAGTACTCGTTTTAGGTGCAGGTTTAGTTGGAGGGCCGATGGCTCTCGATCTTGCCAGGAATGGCGAATTTTTAGTTTCATCAGCCGACAGAAGCTCGGAAGCACTGGCACGTCTCAACGGAATAGAAGGAATAACCACTGTGCAGGCGGACCTCGATAATGTTGAAGCGCTTAAGTCGTTGGTTATGCAACACGACCTAGTTATTAGTGCAGTTCCTGGTTTTATGGGTTACCGTACAATGGAACGGATTATAGAGTGTGGAAAAAATGCTGTAGATATTGCATTTTTCCCTGAAGACATGTTTGCGCTTGATGCAAAAGCAAAAGAAATGAATGTTACTGCAATTTGTGATATTGGAGTAGCACCCGGAATGAGTAATGTGCTTATTGGTTATGGCGCTTCGATGCTTGATACCCTCGAAAAAGGAATTACTTATGTGGGTGGTTTACCTGTTGTACGAACATGGCCATTCGAATATAAAGCTGTTTTTTCGCCGATCGATGTAATTGAGGAATATACACGCCCGGCACGCTATATTGATGGTGGCAGGTTAGTGGTTCGTGAAGCGCTTTCAGACCCTGAACTAATTGATTTCCCTAATATTGGTACCCTGGAAGCATTCAACAGTGATGGCTTACGTACGCTGGCTACCACAGTAAA
>JAIFMH010000242.1 GCA_020048595.1 Bacteroidota bacterium
CTTATGAACCTGGGATGGAAAGGCCTGATACCGTTAGCTATGTTTAACATAGTTGCAACCGGAGTTTATTATTATTTCTTCGAACTAACTTAATCCGGAAAACCATGCAGCAATTAACCAACAGATCGAAGGTGGTTTCGGATAAGAAGATGACTTTTCTTGAAAAGATATATCTGCCTGCCATAGTAAAAGGGATGGCTATCACACTGAAACACTTCTTCCGTAAAAAATCTACCATCAGCTACCCGGAACAGACACGCCCGTTCAGCGAAATATACCGGGGACAGCATGTGTTAAAACGTGATGACCTGGGACGTGAACGATGCACAGCATGCGGATTGTGTGCTGTATCTTGTCCGGCAGAAGCTATTACCATGATTTCGGCTGAACGCAAACCCGGTGAAGAAAACCTGTACCGCGAAGAAAAGTATGCTTCAACCTATGAAATTAATATGCTGCGTTGTATTTTTTGTGGCGATTGCGAAGAAGCCTGCCCCAAAGAAGCTATCTTCCTAACCGATCGCATTGTTGCATCAGAATATAAGCGTGATCCATTTGTTTACGGGAAAGATATCCTGGTTGAACCTCTTGATCCAACCAAAAGAATTGATGTATCAAAACGTCAAACCAAAAGTGTTCTTAAATTCAAGGAAAACAAACGTTTTGCTCATAACAAATAAACTCTCACTTCCTTGCCCGAAGCAGGCTGGGACTACGCTAAGCAAACAACAAACCAGAAATTAAACCAAGTTATAATGGTCTTTTTATTTTACTTTCTTTCAGCAATAATGGTGATCAGTGCTTTGTTGGTTGTGTTTTCTAAAAGCCCGATCAATAATGTTATCTACCTGATTATTTGCTTTATAGCAATGGCCGGGCACTATATTTTACTTAATGCACAGTTCCTGGCAGTAGTTCACATTATCGTTTATACAGGCGCTATAATGGTGCTGTTCCTGTTTGTGATCATGCTGCTGAATCTCAATAAAGCTATTATTCCCCAGAAATCAGCAGTCACCAGGATTATGGCTGTAGTTACCGGTGGAATTTTTTTCCTGGTGCTTATTGCTGCTACACGCCAGACTTTTGTGATAAATCCGCGTTATGCTTTTACCAGTGAAATCGGGTTGGTAGCCAATGTTGGTAAAACCTTATTCCACGAGTTCCTGCTACCTTTCGAAATATCATCCGTATTGTTTATTTCGGCAATGGTTGGGGCGGTGATGTTTGGAAAACGCGATCATGCTGTCGGTGACGATTGAAAGATAGAGACGCAATGCTTGCGTCTCTACTTGAAAATCGCAATCGGAAATTAAAAAATAAATGGTTAATGGAAAATGGTTAAAAGGTCCTTCCCTAAACCCAAATCCCTACCACCCAAAACCTAAAAGAAATGAATGAAATAACATCCGCCATTCAATTAATCCCTCTAGAACACTACATCGTGCTGAGCGTTACGCTTTTCAGCATTGGTATGATGGGTGTTTTGTTCAGGCGAAATATTATTGCGATTCTGATGTGTCTTGAGCTTATGTTCAATTCAGCAAACCTGTTACTTGCGGCTTTTTCCGCTTATCATTCCGATCCTTCAGGACAGGTTTTCGTCTTTTTTATTATGATTGTGGCAGCCGCCGAAGTTGCTGTCGGCCTCTCGATAGTTGTTATGATGAAACGCAATGTTGAATCGGTAGATATTAACCTTCTGAACCGTTTGAAATGGTAGAACAAATTCCCAATATAAACCTTGCATGGCTTGTTCCGGCTTTCCCGTTGCTGGGTTTCCTGGTTACAGGACTGGCTAACAAACGGTTAAAACACAACCAGGCCGGAATTATTGCCAGTGCCATGGTTCTCCTTTCGTTTCTGGTATCCTTAGTTTTGTTTTTCGTACTTCGCGCTTCAGGGCAAAATGAAGCAACTGTAACCCTGTTTAACTGGATTTCCATTGGCGGAATGAATATTCCATTTGCCTTCCTTATCGATCATTTGTCGCTTACTATGATGTTGATCATAACTGGTGTCGGAGCATTAATTCATATTTATTCCATTGGCTACATGCATGATGATGGACGTGTAAATTCCTTCTTTGCCCAGATGAACCTGTTCACATTCAGTATGTTGCTTTTAGTCATGGGCGCAAATTACCTGGTGCTTTTTATCGGATGGGAAGGTGTCGGGCTCTGCTCCTACCTGCTGATTGGATTCTGGTTTAAAAATCCTGCTTACAACTATGCCGCCCGCAAAGCTTTTGTGATGAACCGCATCGGAGACCTTGGATTCATTCTTGGAATCATAGTTCTTTTCTTCACTTTTAAAACAGTAACTTTTTCGGAAATATTTTCACAAGCAGCAGGATTTCAGGCAGGTGCACCGGTAATCACACTCATTACTTTATTATTACTGGTTGGAGCTGTTGGTAAAAGTGCGCAGATTCCTTTATTTACCTGGTTGCCGGACGCCATGGCTGGTCCTACACCGGTATCGGCACTTATTCATGCAGCTACCATGGTAACGGCGGGTATTTACATGATTGCCCGTTCGAGCATTCTTTATAACCTGGCTCCGTTTACGCTGAATATCATCATAGTAATTGGTTTGGCAACGGCAATTATTGCAGCCTTAATTGGGTTAAAGCAGAATGATATAAAGAAAGTTCTTGCTTATTCTACAGTTTCGCAGTTAGGATATATGTTCCTGGCACTGGGACTTGGAGCTTATTCAGCTGGTGTGTTTCATGTTACCACACATGCATTTTTCAAAGCGCTTTTATTCCTTGGTGCTGGTAGCGTAATTCATGCCATGGGTGGTGAACAGGATATACGAAAAATGGGTGGTCTTCGAAAAAAGATGCCTCTCACCTATTTCACATTTCTGGCTGCCACACTTGCAATTAGTGGAATTCCACCGTTTTCAGGTTTTTTCAGCAAAGATCTTATTCTCAGCAAAGCTTTTGAACACAGTATAATTCTGTATATCCTGGCACTTGGCGGTGCATTGATTACATGCTTCTACATGTTCCGCCTGCTCTATCTTGTATTTTTCGGCGAACAACGTCTTGCTGGTGCACATCCGCATGAGTCACCAAAAGTAATGACAATTCCTCTGATTATTTTGTCAGTTCTCTCCGTATTTGGAGGATTTCTGAATATTCCTTCGCTTTTTAACGGGGATTCAAAATTCATTACGTTCCTGCAAACCGCGGTAGTTTCAAAGGCCTCAGAAGAACTGAGCCATTCCACAGAAATCGGGTTGATCCTGGGTTCGTTATTACTTTTAGGACTTGTCATTTTCTTCGCTTACCGCACATTTGTAAGTAAATCAATCATACCTGCAAAAGATGAAGAACCAATGCCATTTTTCAGTAAACTGATTTCCAACAAGTTCTATATTGATGAAATGTACACAGCAGTTTTTGAGAAGCCATTCGGATTTCTTTCCGACTTCTTTTATAACAAGGTCGAAAATACTGTGCTTGATCCTGCTGTTGATGAAATCGGGGTAACCACAGCGCGGGTCGGAGCATTATTGCGAAAACTGCAGCAAGGCAATATGAGTTTCTACCTTTTTGCCATGGTTGCCGGAATCCTTTTATTTATCATCTTTATCCTGATAGTCTGAAAACATGATACTACTGGTTATACTTCTGATACCATTTATTACAGGCCTGTTGCTGTTGCCGGTCAGGAATGCCGCCACGGTGAAACAGCTTGCCCTGGCATCTTCATTGGTTAACTTTCTGGCAACGCTGAGCCTGGTTTTTACTTTTCCTGTAAGCGGATATTCTGTTAGCTGGATTAATTCACTCGGAGTAAATTTTGCTTTGGGTTATGATGGTATCAGCCTCATCATGCTTTTACTCACAAGCCTTTTATTCCCATTCATTTTTATGGCTGGTTTAAAACGGGAACAAGAAAACACAAACTATCTCTATGCCTTGATATTGTTTACTCAATCAGCATTAATCGGTGTTTTCCTCGCGCAAAATGCATTTCTGTTTTATATTTTCTGGGAGCTTACTTTAATTCCACTCTACTTTATTCTACTCCTATGGGGAGGCGACGGCAGAAGGAATGTAACTTTCAAATTCTTTATTTATACGCTGACTGGTAGTTTGTTCCTATTGTTTGGTATAATTTACCTCTATTCGCTGACTCCAGGTGTTCATACTACCGATTTTTCAGCTTTCAGTCAATTAAATATCCCTGTAAATACCCAAGTCTGGTTATTCTGGGTGCTGTTTATAGCCTTTGCTATAAAAATGCCGGTATTCCCGTTTCATACCTGGCAGCCATCAACTTACACTATGGCTCCAACACAAGGTGTTATGATATTGGCTGGAGTTATGACTAAAATGGGGATTTATGGCGCTTTACGATTTCTCTTCCCGATAATTCCTGCGGGAGTGCTTTACTGGCAAAATACGGTTATCATTCTTAGTCTGATTGGCGTCGTCTATGCTTCTGTAATAGCCTTCCGGCAAACCAATCTGAAAACACTTATTGCTTTTTCATCCATGGCGCATATTTCGCTGATGGTTGCCGCTATGTTTGTACTGAATTACTATGCATTGCAGGGACTTCTTTTCCAGGTGCTTAGTCATGGAGTTACCATTATTGCACTTTTCTACATTGTAATGCTTATTGAAGAAAAAACCGGAACGCTTGAATTACCTCAAATGGGAGGTATTAAGCTGCTGGCGCCGAATATGGCAATTCTGTTCCTGCTTGTTGTACTTGGTTCCATCGCGCTTCCGCTGACGGCGGGATTTGTGGGGGAGTTCCTGATCATTACAGGGCTTTTTCAGCAGTCCATCTGGTTTGCTGCAATTGGTGGTATAACTATGGTGCTTGGAGCCATTTATATGCTGTATGCATACCAAAGAGTAATGCTTGGCGATAAAAAAGTCGGTTTCGGAAATATTACCGACCTAAAACCGGTCGATTACATTGTATTGATACCCCTTATCACCATAATACTTGTACTTGGTATATATCCTCAACCCGTTTTTAACCTGGTTGAAGCATCCGTAAATACCATGCAGAATCTCCTGGTGCCGGTGGCTGATGTATTGCCGGCATTACCTCTTTAGAAATTTATTACAAACATACAGATCTCCGAAAGCAGATGAACGCACTGATATTTACAACGATTCTTGGAATAATAATCTTGTACCTTGGATTAACAAAAAACAAGAAAATTCTGGCTCCTGCCGGTATTGCCGGTTTGCTGGTAACATTATTTCTTTCGTTTAATGATTGGGGACTTGGCTCGGCGTACTTCCATAACATGGTTGTTTTCGACAATTTTTCGATTGCATTCAATATATCAATGATCATTATAACCATTGTGATTTTCCTTTTCGGAATTGACTATTACAAAATGATGGAGTTTCATGTTGCTGAGCAATACTCACTTATGGTATTTGCACTCGTTGGCGCTTTTCTAATGACTTCATTTTCCAACCTGATCATCCTTTTCCTGGGCATCGAAATCTTATCCATCCCGTTGTATATACTTGCCGGGGGCAAGAAATTTTCATTTAAATCGAACGAAGCATCATTTAAATATTTCCTGCTCGGGTCATTTGCTACTGCTTTCTTTTTATTTGGTATCGCATTGGTTTATGGAGCTTCCGCTACTTTTTACCTGCCCGAGATTAAAACCTATATTGCCCAGTTCAAGGGCAATCTGCCACCCATGTTACTGATCGGATTGCTGTTTATTATTATCGGGGTTGCCTTTAAAGTTGCTGTTGCTCCTTTTCATTTCTGGAGTCCGGACGTGTACGAAGGCTCACCAACACTGGTTACAGCTTTTATGGCTACAGTTGTAAAAACTGCCGGATTTGCTGCATTTTACAGGTTACTGGGAATTGGTTTGCTGCCCTTACCGGAATCTCTCGAAAAAGCGCTTTGGGTGATGACAGGACTTTCGTTACTTATTGGTAACCTGGTTGCATTAAAACAATATAATTTTAAACGATTGCTGGCATATTCATCAATTGCCCATTCCGGTTTTATCATGCTTGCCATGCTTTCGCAGCATGACAGATCCGCATCGGTTATACTTTATTATACATTTGTCTACTCAATTGCCAGTGTTCCGTTATTTATAATTTTCATATTAGTAAAACGTGCATCCAACGGCCTTGATCATCTCAAGGCTTTCCAGGGATTGTACAAAAAAGCACCCTGGGTGGCAGTTTTCATGACTATTCTCCTAATGTCGATGGCAGGCATTCCTCCCACGGCAGGATTTATAGCAAAATACCAGGTTTTTATTCTTTCGATAAGCCAGGGTTATCTGGGTATTTCAATATTTGCAATTCTTATGGCTGTTGTCGGAATTTACTATTATTTCAACGTGGTACGCGAAGTATTTACCGACAGGGATCATCTGGAACCACTTGTTATCACAAAGCTAAATGCAGGCTTAATTATCGTTTGCGGAATTGCAGTGGTTGTGATGGGGATTTTTGTCTGGCACTTACCGATTTAGAGAGAGTACAAGTTTCTATGTTCAATTGTTCATTTTTTTTAGTTGTTCAAGGGTTCAATGTCCAAGGGTTTAATGACCAAATGTGGTAATTGGTTGCAAATACAAATTATAACTTCAAGACACAGTTTATACTTTTTCATCATTCCCTGAATCGGAATCAGAATTCACTTCTTTCCAATCACAAAGCAGGCTGATAAATTGATTCCTAACTCAGCAATGTGATATAAATGCCTGTAATAATAGCTGTTGTAATAACACCGCTGATATTGGCACCGATAGCCTGCGGCAGAATAAACGCCTGAGGATTCACTTTTGAAACTTCTTTCTGAGCTACTTTCGCTGTTGTGGGTACACAACTTACGGCAGCAATCCCAATGGTTGGATTGTACTTTTTGCCTGAAAGAAAATAAAGAACATATCCGCCCAAAATTCCACCAATTCCCGAAATTAACAGAGCAGTGATCCCCAACACGAGAAGTATCAGAACTTTAGGATCAAGTAACAAACTTGCATCGCATAATACGCCTAACAACAACCCCAACAGGAAAGTGGAACCATAAAGCAATGGTCCGGAAATAAAGTTGAGCAAATTTGTTAATCCCGACTCTTTAATAGCTACACCAACAAACAAGGATAAAAACAAAGGAGACGCGACAGGAAACAAGAAGGAAAGTACTGTACAGATCAGGACGGAGAAAGTAAGTTTCATTCCTGAATTAATAGGCTTTTTCTTGCGTTTTAGAGGTTCAGGCTTAATGCCGCGTATATGCTTAGGTATCATTAGACGGATAAGGTAAGGATAGCCGCCATAGGTTAATCCAAGATATAAATATGCAACCACTGTAATAGGTACAAACAAATGTTTGGCAAGGCTTAGCGAAGTAAATAAAACCATTGGGCCATCGGCACCACCAACCATGGCTATGGAAGCCGCCTCCTTGATATTCAATCCGAAGTAGATTGCTATCGGAATGGTTAAAAACGTACCTAACTCGCCGAACATAGCTAAAAACATACTCGAAAACGGGCGATCAAGCAGGTAACTTACATCGAGCATAGCTCCGATACCCATAAAGACAAAGCAGGCGATTAACCCGTTACTGAACATCAGTACATAAATTGGTTGTAAAAAGTCAATCTGCATAAGGTTCATAAGTTCATCCGGCTCACTAACCATAGGATCCAGGAACAGGTTACCCATACTACCATCAGGCATAAACATTACACCGGCATTAATTGCAGCCATCCCTATTCCCATCGGGATCATCAGCAAAGGCTCCAGAATTCCTCTTTTTCCAAGGTATACAAGTAAAGCCCCCAATATCATCAGGCTGAACCTGGCAATAATAATTGTGGGACTGGATGCCGCAATAGTTCCGAATCCCTGAAACAGTTTATAAAAATCAAGACCTTCCATGTTGTTCTATTCTGTAAATTCTAAATATTTTTGTGTCTCTTCGTAGTACGTTTCCGAAGAATGATTGGCTTGATATCGCCATGATAATCCTCAGGTTGAACGAATTGTTCGTTTATCCCCTGATAAAAATCAAGCAATTCAGGATGAACTTCATGTTCGGTATTCTCAGCTATCAAACTCAACGTTTTATCGTGAATTTTGTGTATCCTGACAGCCCTGCGCACTACAATTTTCGATTTTTCATCAAAAAAACTATTTATCCTTACCGATGTAAGCATCTGGCGGATCCAGTAAATTAACAATGCAACTGCCATTGAAATTACAAATGCCAGTAAAAACATAATTAGAGTTTTTATAAATATCGATCCCATATATTTATATAAGTGTTAAAGCAAAGGATGAATTCCTTCTGATTTTCGGGTGCAAAATTAGATTATTAACAAAAACAAATTCAGTAAAATATTAAATAAAATGCACTTTGGAAGCTATATAAATAAAATCATATAACTTTGATAATAAACTATTTGCAAAAATATCACATGCAGTATTTAACATATTTGCACGTCGAAATGACCTTCTTTCCGGCTGTTATGTAATAACATTAAAATTTTGCACGAAAACGCTGCATCACCTTGCCATAAAAAATCAGGTAATTACTACAGAAAATACAAACACTGTTTGTCGGAAGTCTTCGTCCGGCAAATAATTTTTATCAAAAGAAATCAGAAAAAAAGAATGAATCGGTAAGATAATTCCTAAGTCACTCTTTTGAGGATATTGCGCTTACCGGTCTCAACTACAAAAGGAACTTTCTCTTCTATCACATTACTGGTGTCGAGTCCATAAGCCCGGATATCGGAGGTTGACATTTTGGTAAGCCACCGGTAGGCATCCATTATAAACTGTTCAAAAGCAGGGAAATCGAAATCGTAATTCTGTATACGACGGATGATTATATAGTGAAAATCAGCAGGAATATGATGTTTCCGCAAGGAAGGATAGCCTGATTCGAGATTGATCTCTTTATTTGCAACGAGTTCTTCGAGCACATGTTTAAAAAACAGGTTTATACGGGGCTGAACTTTAAACCCCAGCCTGAATTCAACCCGCATCAACACGCCCGGAATAATCTTGTCAACCGAGTATTCCATGGTATGCGGTTCATCGGTAATATGCACATGAAGCATCCAGTATGTGTCCGCTCGTTTCGGCTTTTTATTGCAGATAGAATAAAGAATTTTAGTCTCAATATCCGAAGCAAAATCTGCATGAGTGATATAAACAAGGTTGGTTGCATACTTTTGAATTGTCAAATCCTTGCTTATATCCTTTATAGTTTGCACATAATCATCAATCTTTACGAAACGGGTAAACTGGTTCTTAATCCGTCGGCCTCTTTGCCAGACATACATTACAAAAGCAATCAGTCCAGCCAGCAGGATAGTGAACCAGCCTCCATGAATGAATTTGGCCAGATTAGCAGCCAGGAAAGCACCCTCAATGGTGAGATAAACTGTCATAAACAATACGATCAACCATCTTTTCCTCTTAATCTTTATCAGGTAAAACATCATTAGAAAAGTTGTCATTAACATTGTTAATGTAATTGCCAAACCGTAGGCGGCTTCCATGTTGGAAGAAGTTTGAAACATCAGTATCACAACAACACATGCAGCGAAAAGAAACCAGTTTATGGACGAAATATACATCTGCCCTTTGCGGGTGGTAGGATAGCTGACACGCACCTTTGGCCAGAAATTAAGCTGAATGGCTTCACTAATTATTGTGTATGAACCACTTATTAAAGCCTGACTTGCAATAACAGCAGCGGCTGTTGCTATCAGAACACCAAGAGGAAGGAACCAAATTGGCATTATAGCAAAAAATGGATTAGCTAAAGTTATTCCTTCTTTATGTTGCATCAGTATCCATGCTCCTTGTCCCAGATAGTTGATAATAAGACTGATTTTTACAAAAATCCAGCTTATCCTGATGTTACCTACTCCACAATGTCCTAGATCAGAATAAAGTGCTTCGGCTCCGGTTGTACACAAAAATACAGCTCCAAGAAGCAGAAACCCGTGAGGGTACTGATAAAGCAGATTAACTGCGTAATAAGGATTAAAAGCCTTTAATACAACCGGAAGCTGTATAAGCTGATTAAAACCAAGTATGGCAAGCATACCAAACCATATGATCATCATTGGGCCGAATGACTTTCCGATGGCTGAAGTTCCGAACTGTTGCACCAGGAACAATGCTGTTACAATAAGTAAAGCAATTGGCAATATCTGTAAGTCAGGAAACTGCAATTGAAGTCCTTCAACTGCTGAAACAATGGTAATGGATGGAGTAATAATTCCATCAGCCAATAATGCGCTGCCTCCGATAATAGCCAGGGCAAACAACCATTTTTTTCTTTTGCGGACAAGCGCATACAGTGCCATTATTCCGCCCTCCCCTTTGTTATCGGCTCGTAAAGTGATAAGAACATACTTTACAGTTGTCTGTAAGGTAAGTGTCCAGATAATACAGGAAATGGCTCCCAGAATAAAATCAGTGGTAATTGTTCCCTGCGAACCAGCAAGGATCGCTTTCATTACATATAACGGCGACGTGCCTATATCTCCAAAAACAATTCCCATGGTTATTATAATGCCAGCCATGGAAAAGGCATGATTTTGAGATGGTATTTTTTTAATCATCTGAAGATTTTGATTAATTAAAGAAATTAACTGTACAAATGCACTTTAGTCCATATCTGTACATAATGATCACAACCGGATCAGGAACAGTTAATGATTCAAGGAGATATTTTCTTAATCTGATGAATCAGCAAGAGATTTGATAAACTGAGATGTAAAGCGCAATTGTGACAGGAAATAGCCATTTTAAAAGTTGAAACCGCATATATTTGGTTTACAATACCTTGTATGGTCAGAAGCAGAACTCCTTTAAACATATTTTACAGTTTTACGGTGCAAAGATATGGCTATCCGGAAATCTATTGGTAAGCATATCACCGAATATTGATTCAACCCATTCATAAGCTACGATAACAAGCTGGTGACAGGAATAGTTTAAGAAGATTAACTATAATTGAAAAGCAACAATTACATTGGTTTGAGTTCGAATTTCAGGTAAAAACAGGGTATAATCCTTTAAAAAAAGTTTTAAGAATCTTAGTTCAAAATCGCTATCCTTTACAAGAGTATTCTATCTTTGTTAGAATATTAATGACTTAAAAGAAAAACAATATGGCTGATTTATCAACCCATTACCTTGGCTTAAAATTAAAAAATCCAGTGATTGTTGGAAGTTCCGGAATGACCGGAACCGTTGCCGGCGTTGTGCATGCTGCCGAAAACGGAGCCGGAGCTGTTGTGTTAAAGTCCATTTTCGAGGAACAGATACTACACGAAATGGATAGCTACCTGACTGAAACAGAAAAAGATAATGGCAATTCATTTCAGAAAGGATATAAATCCGTTCTGAATGAAAGGGAATATGATTATGAAGAAGCCTATTCGTACCTGGCTGATCATGCCAAAGATTTAACATTGAGGAAATTCCTGTCTTTTGTAACGGAAGCAAAAAAAGCGGTTGATATTCCGGTTATTGCCAGCATCAACTGTACTTCGGCTTACGACTGGCATTACTTTGCCCGTAAAATTGAAGAAGCCGGCGCAGATGCCCTGGAGCTCAACGTTTATGTTCTTCCTTCGAATACCACGAAAAATTCGGCCGAAAACGAAAAGGTTTATTTTGATATTATTGAGGCGGTGCTGAAGCAAGTCAAAATTCCGGTATCATTAAAAATTGGTTATTATTTTTCGGGTTTGGCAACCACTGCAATTGAACTTTCCAAAACAGGCATCGGCGGTCTGGTTTTGTTTAACAGGCCATTTCACCCGGATATTGATATTCACAAGCTCGAAATCCATTCAAAATACTTACTCAGCGATCCATCGGAATATTCTCAAGTTTTACGCTGGATTGCGCTTTTATCAAGTCGTGTAGAATGTCAGTTGGTTGCCACAACCGGAATCCATACAGCTGAAACAGCTATAAAACAGATACTTGCCGGTGCAACAGCTATTGAAGTAGTATCTGCTATTTATAAACATGGGTACCCGGTAATTTCGGAAATTGTTAAAGGTATTGAACAATGGATGGATGAAAAAGGATACAAAACCATTGAATCGTTCAAAGGAAAAATGAATCAGCAAGGCATTGCAAATCCTGCCGAATTCGAAAGGGTACAGTTTATGAGGTTGTATTCGGAGATAGTGTAAAAGTGCATATTACTGAGTGTTATCTGCAGGGTAAATTGTAAAGCTTAATAATTACTATCCTCAGTTTCGGCTCAGGATAGTTTTTATTTTTCATGAAAAATTTGTCCGGCAAAATACATGTTTAATAATGTAAAATTGATTAAAACTATGTTATGTAAAACACAAATCATAAATTCTCTAGCCTATCATGATTTTGCTCAGCTAAAACAAACCATATGTTAAGCAGTAGTGAATTAGACCTGCTTGAGGAAGTTTTATCTCAAAATAAAGTCCTGATTGATATCGGATTTGACAATCCAGATAACGGAATAATGGAAGATATCACTAATTCAGTTTTAATGAAGGATTATGAAGATATTCAGATTTATAAATCATTGAAGGTTTCAGATTCTCTTTATGATACATACATTACTATAGTTGGGATTACTTATTCACTTACAAAAGGTAAATATCCTGCACGTTATTCAGAAAATCAGGTTATAGGTTTAAAAAAGTTAAGCAGAAACTATGGACATATTTTAATTAGACCTGAGACATTTGAAGACAAGGTTTCCGAATTATTTATTAAATCTGAAATTGATTTCCCTGATTTCCCTAAATTTTCTTTCAGATATTACTGTTTAGCTGATGACGAAATCAAGGCAAAATCTTTTGCAAATCCTGATAGGTTAAGATGCATAGAAAAGCAAAATGAAATTCTGATAGATGTTAATGGAGATGTTCTGATCGCGAAATTTTCAAGAATAATCACGCATGATGATTTTAATTGTATGCTTGAATTTGTTAAAAACATATGATCCATTCTTTTAAAAAAAAGGCCTGTCGAAATAATCCGGCAGGCCTTTTTATGATTTAACAGAAATCCTAATATTCGTCAGGCAACTCCTTTAGCTGCGTCCTTGTAAATACCGGTCCGTCCTTACAAACAAAAACTTTACCGACATTACATCGTCCACATTTCCCGAGGCCGCATTTCATACGGTTTTCGAGGGTTGTATAAACCTGCCCATCGGCGAAACCATATTTTTCAAGTATCGGGAAAGTAAACTTGATCATTACCGGCGGGCCACAAACAATGGCTATAGTATTTTCACTGATCGGTGTCATTCTATCCAGAATAGTTGGTACAAAACCTACTTCACCTTTCCAGTCCGGAGTTTCGCCACCGGGATCAACTGTAGTAACAAGTTTTACATCCGGGCGTTCTTTCCATTCTGCAAGCTCATCTTTATAAACAAGGTCAGCGACTGATTTGGCTCCATAAAGGATTGTAATATCCTTGAACTGATCCCTTTTATCTAGGCACGACCAGATTACGCTGCGCATTGGGGGAAGAGCAATTCCACCTGCGATAAAAAGCAGGCTTTTCCCTTTCCAGTCATCAATTGGGAAAATATTGCCGTAAGGTCCGCGGAAACCGATAGTATCGCCTTCGTTCAGGCTGGCAAGTTCCGAGGTTACCCTTCCGGCTTCGCGGAAAGTGCATTCGATATATCCTTTGCGGGTATGAGGCGAAGCAACACAAAAGGTCACTTCTCCTTCGCCAAAAACGGAATACTCGCCGAACTGTCCGGTATGAAAAGAAAAATTATTTCCTTCTTCTTCGTTTTTGAATTTCAACCTGAATGTTTTGACCATAGGTGCCTCTTCAGTGATCTTTTCGATCTCCATCAGGTAAGGCTGGTAAATATTCTGTTGGTCCATGTTTCTATATGCTTGTTATTTTATTAGTGCTTTGTGCTCAGTGCAGAGTGCTCAGTGCTGAGCGCTTGTTGTTTACTGGTTTGATTTCTTCATTTTCAAATCCTCAAATCCTCAAATTTTCAAATTAAACAATTACTTTCTCCCCAATCGCCGTCAAATGTTCCTTAATATTCATATCCACCGGGCAAGCCCTTGAACAGCGTCCGCAGCCTTCGCAGCCTACAACATGAAGTTGTTCGGGCATATAAGCGAACTTATGCATGATACGCTGGCGCCAGCGCTGACTTTGCACTTCGCGTGGATTATGGCCTGAAGTATGCAGGGTAAAAAGTGAAAATCCACATGAATCCCAAAGACGAAGGCGAACTCCTTTTTTGGTATTCTGTTCATCCTGGAAATCGAAGCAGGCACAGGTCGGGCAAACAAAAGCGCAAGCCCCGCATCCGATACACCGCAATGATTGTTCGAGCCAGAGTGCTGTATTATTGAAAGATGCAGTTGTTTTTTCAACAACACCATCCACATCAAATACAACTTTTACGTCTGCCAGGAACTTGCTCTTGTCAATGTCTTTGCCTGCATCCGTAAGCAGATCAGCAAAAGTTGCTGCCAGCTTCTCCCCTTTTTCGGTAAGAATTTCAACAAGGATTTCCTCTTTACTAATGCCGGTAAACTGCAGATCACTGCCAGCTGTATTTCCTGGTCCGCCGCCAACCGAGGTGCAGAAGCAATACTCATCAGCAACAGGACAGGAGAAAGAAATAATTGTGGACTTCCCTTTTTTCTCCAGGTAAAACTGGTCCTTCGGTTCTTCTCCAAAAATAGCATCCAGCGATTTGAAACCGGATGCATCGCAAGGTCTCACACCGAAAAGGATAGTTTCCTTATAATCCGCCGGATCAACAGGGAATTGTTTAGTTCCTGATTTTTCGAGGGTATATTCCAGTACTTTTTCAACTTTCGGGAAAGCAGCTTTTTTTGCTGATTGCGTTGATAGCAATACATCCAATGCGATTTCATCAAGCGATTGTACCTGTTCAATCTCCACGACCTTGCCTTTGCGGACAGGTGCCAGCACAGGATATCCCTGCGAACGGAACTTTTCGATCAGTTTTGAAAGGTCGCTGTATTTCAGTATTTTTAGTTGTTTCTCCATGGGTCAGATAATGAAATTCTCCTTATCATCGGGTTTATAGGTGGAAAGTGCATACATCGCATCCGCTTTCATTCCGGCAGTTGCATCAAACGTTGCCTTTATCGGACTAATCAGCTGATAAGTAAGCAGGTTTAAAGGAATATCCATCGGGCAGGCAGTGGCACATTCGCCGCAGTTAACGCAACGTCCGGCAAGATGCATGGCACGCATCAAATGGTAATCGAGGTTTCCGAGTTCATGACTGGCAACCGGGATCCATTGCGGTTGGTTAACGTCTGTTGTGCAACGATGACAATAGCACATAGGGCAGGCAGCACGGCAGGCATAACACTTTATGCATTTCTCAAATTCTTTGTTCCAGAAAAGCCAGCGTTCGTTAACCGTCATTGCTTCCAGTTTTGCGATCATTTCCTGCTCTTCGGATTTTATCCCGGTATCGGTTGTTTGGAGGAATGTTTCTATGGATTTGAAATCAGTAAATTCAGTCAATGAACCATCTGCATTTGCAAACAGCACATACACTTCTCCATCCTTGATCTGAAATTCAGAGGCAAGTTGCATGATGCTTCGTAATGCCGCAACATTAGCAAGAATGCCGAGTTTGCCGAGTTTTTTCACCTCATGTTTCATCAGGTAACCGGTAAGGTTTTGTGTGCAGGAGGCATTTAATATCAGTTTCTGAACCTGATCTTCAGTTCTCACAAAAATTGCCCTGATCCGGTTGGCTGAGCCTTTTTCGTACCCGATAAAAGCATTAATCGTTTTATCGTTCAGTAAAGCTGTTACTTTTTTTATCAAATCACTCATTGGTTGCGCCCTCCTCGTTAAATAAAGTGGAAACGGCAATCTTGTTATAATTCTCGTAAGGACCTATTTCCTTAATCTTTTTCACAGTATTATTCACAACATCAGCCCATTTAAAACCTTCGGCTGCCGAAACCCAACTGAATTGAATACGTTCGGTATCAATTCCTGTAAAATTCAGAAGGTTGCGAAAAACAATCCATCGGCGGCGTGCATGAAAATTGCCTGTACTGTAATGGCAATCGTTCGGATGACAGCCGGAAACAATGATGCCGTCGGCCCCGTTTTCAAAAGCTTTCATCAGTATCATAAAGTCAATGCGGCCGGTACACGGGAAACGGATGATCTTAACATTGGCCGAATATTTTATGCGGCTTGTGCCTGTGAGGTCGGCGCCGGCATAGGTACACCAGTTGCATACAAACGCCACAATTTTTGGTTCAAATTCCTGCATTTAATATCTGTTTTTTCGTTTAATATATTAGGCATCAGGCAATGCTAATCGTTATTCGTTATTCGTTATTCGTAAATCGCAATTCGTAAATCATCCATACTCCTTACTCCTTACTCTTTACTCCTTACTCCGTAATTAATCATTCAAAAGTGCCATAATCTCCGTATACACCTGCTGGTTCGAGTATCCATGTATGTCGATAGCCTTGGTACGGCAAAGAGCGACACAGGTTCCGCATCCCTGGCAAAGGCCTTCATTCACCCTGGCAAGTGTTTTTATCACTTCACCATTCCTGTTTTTGATTTCTTCGCGTTCGATAGCCTGGTAAGGGCAAACACTCTGGCAAAGGAAACAACCCACGCATTGAGAGTAAACTGGAGGAGCAGAACGGTTTACGACAGCGACCAACGGATCACGTGTTAACTCGTCGTTACTGAATAAAGCGGCAACTTTAACTGCAGCACCTGAAGCGGCAGCAACCGACTCGGGAATATCCTTCGGAGCCTGGCAGGCACCGGCAAGGAAAATACCGGCAGTATTGGTTTCAACAGGTTTCAGTTTTGGATGGGCTTCAGCAAAGAAAGTTGCCAGAACCACCATATCCGCTTCAATTTCTATCGGTATGCCTCCCATCAATGTATCAGCACCTTTTACGATCAGTTTTCCGTTCTTTTCATAGATAGTGGAAACACGTCCGCGGATGTATTGAGTTTCATCTTCAACAATTGTACGTCGGACAAATTCTTCATAATTCTTACCACCTGCGCGGATGTCCATATAGAAAACATAAGGAATACCATCATGAACTTTATGTTTGTAAAGCATGGCATGTTTGGCGGTGTACATGCAGCAAATTTTTGAGCAATATTCAATACCCTTGGCAGGATCGCGTGAACCGGCGCAGGCAACGAAGACAATCTTTTTAGGAATCTGTCCGTCGGATGGCCTGCGGATTTCGCCTTGTGTTGGGCCGGATGCTGAAGCCAGGCGCTCAAATGCGAGCCCGTCAATTACATCAGCATATTTTCCATAACCATATTCAGGGAAATAATCGGTTTTGAGAACATCAAAACCTGTGGCCATTACGATAGCGCCAACGGCAACATCAATAACTTCATCTTCCTGGTCGAAACGGATGGCTTTGGTCGGGCAAACAATTTCGCAAACCTTGCATTTACCTTTAATATAATAGGTACAATGTTCCCTGTCGATTACAGGTTTATTTGGAACAGCCTGTGGGAAAGGGACATAAATAGCCGGTCTGAAGCCAAGCCCACGTTCAAATTCATTTGGTATCTTTTTCTGAGGACATTTTGTGGTACAAAGTCCGCAACCTGTACAAAGATGTTCATCCAGGCTTTTTGATTTCTTACGGATCTTCACTTTGAAATTACCGATAAAGCCATCAACACTTTCAACTTCTGAATAGGTATGAAGCGTAATATTGGGATGCTGCGCAACTTCCACCATTCGGGGTGTTAGAATACATTGCGAGCAATCGAGAGTAGGGAAAGTTTCGGATAACTGCGACATATGACCGCCAATTGAAGGCTGTCTTTCAACCATAATCACTTTATGCCCGCAATTGGCAATATCCAAAGCTGCCTGTATACCTGCAATTCCACCTCCAACAACGAGAGCGGTTTTGGTAACCGGAACTTTAATGGAATTCAGTGCCTTGTTCTTTTTAACCTTTTCAACCATTACTCTTACCAGGTCTTGGGCTTTCTCAGTTGTAAGATCATCTTTCGGATGAACCCATGAGCAGTGCTCACGGATATTCGACATTTCGCAAAGGAAAGGATTTAACCCGGCTTCGGCGCAAGCCTTACGGAACGTAGGCTCATGCATACGAGGCGAACAGGCTGCAACCACAACTCCATCAAGTTTATGTTCCTTAATAGCTTCCTTTAATAAGGTCTGGCCGGGATCGGAACACATATATTTATAGTCGGTGGCGAATTCGACACCTTTCAGTTCACCGGTTATTTTGGCTACTTTTTCGCAATTGACTGTGGCTGAAATATTTTCACCACAGTGACAAACAAATACTCCTATTCGCGACATGGTTAAGCCTCCGTTTTTTGAGTGATAACAACTTTTTCAGGAACAGCAGAAATTACTAGTTCTTTCGCTGGCCGCGCAGGCAGATTTACTTCGGTCATATGACGGTTCAACCCGAGAGTTTTGGCATCAATTCCAACAGCCAAACCAAGTACCTGTGAAATATACAGAACCGGAATGTCAATCTTTTTATCAAGGAACTTATTGATTTCCGGGCGGCGCATATCCAGGTTGGAATGGCACATCGGGCAGGCAACCACAACCACTTCGGCATCGCGATCCACGGCATCTTTCATAATATTACCTGAAAGCCTGGCAACTGTATCGGTACGTGAAACCGACATTCCAGCTCCACAGCATTCGGTTTTAAAAGCCCAGTTGATGGCGTTTCCACCGGCTTTTTTTACCAGCACATCCATGCTTTGCGGATCTTCAACCCTGTCAAATTTCAGTATGGAATGAGGCCGAACAAGAAGACAGCCATAGTAACAGGCTGATTTGTAATCGAATGGTTTAACCACTTTTTCTTCCAGTTTATCTGCAATATATTTATCTATGAACTGGATGATATTCATGATATTGGATGTGCCTTCGTATTTCAGGTCAATGATCGAAGCCACTTTTGAACTCAGCGAAGGGTCTTCTGCCAGTTCGTGCTTAACAAGAGAAAGCCGGTTGTAGCATGCGGCACAGGTAACTACGATATCCGTGATTCCTTCTTTCTCTGCC
>JAIFMH010000368.1 GCA_020048595.1 Bacteroidota bacterium
GAACTGACCGTTATGCAACTTCTTATACCATTAAATGGGCGTTGGAGAAAAACAATCCTATGGTTGTTAAAATCCGCACAAAAAAACTCGAAATACTCCGCGAAGATATGGCTGCTGATGCTGCCGTACGTATAAAATATTCAGCCAAATATGCCGGATCTGCTAATTACTGGAAGTTTTTTATTGGTCAGAACAAAGGATTGAAACAATTAGGCGTTTACGACAGAAAGAAAGAACTCGAAGATCAGTTTGAAAAATGGATCAGTGCTGACAAGGACCGTAGCGTTAAATACGGCGATGCGTTGAAAAATATTTCTGCTGCATACGAAACGATCAATAAATATGAAGCTGGTGTCCGCTATAATGCAGAGGCAATCAACCAGGGTTCTGAGATTATCGCTTTTTCGAGGAATTTCAATAAGCTGGCTGATGAACTGGCTAAATCAAAACCCGATCCGAAAGCTATTGAAACAATAACCTCGCAGATTAATGAAGCATCCGAGCGGTATTTTAAAAACTACAATCTGCCTACCGACGTTAAAATGATGGGGGCTATGCTGCAGTTGTATTATACGGATGTACCTAAAGACCTGCAGCCTGCTTACCTCGAAAAAATTCATTCAAAATACAAAGGGAATTTCGACGCCTATGCCGCTGATCTTTTCAGCAAAACCATTTTTAGCAGCAAAACCAATGTTGACCTTTTCCTTGCAAATCCCAAATTGAAAAAACTGCAGAAAGATCCTGCTTTGTTGTTGCAGAAAGCGTTTTTGGCTAATGCTTCAATAATAGATAGTTTGGTAAGGCCATCGAACGATCTACTTACCAAGGGCCGTAGGGATTTTGTTGCAGGCTTGCGCGAAATGCAAAGCGATAAGGTTTTTTACCCTGATGCCAACAGCACCATGCGTTTAACCTATGGACAAGTACTCGATTACAGCCCGGCTGATGCAATTAATTTTGACTATGTTACTACACTTGATGGGGTAATGGCTAAAGAAGATCCTACAAATCCTGAATTTGTGGTTCCTGAAAAACTCAAACAATTATACAAAGACAAGGATTATGGCCGCTATGGCGAGAATGGTAAGATGGTTGTAGGTTTCCTGACCGACAATGACATTACAGGAGGAAACTCAGGTAGCCCTGTATTGAATGCCAATGGCGAACTAACCGGACTTGCGTTTGATGGAAACTGGGAAGCAATGAGTGGAAATTATGCTTTTGAACCCAAACTTCAGCGTACAATTTGTGTTGATATAAGATATGTGCTTTTTGTAATCGAGAAATATGCCGGAGCTACCAACCTGATCAAAGAACTCGACATTCGCAATTAAAATAGTGTAATACGATTAAAATAATCATTCAATAAATAAATGAAAACAAGACTCACATTTTTAACATTTCTCTCCTTATTTCTTTTGGTTGTTCTGGTTTCCTGTAACAAAGAAGAAGATGTTGTAGCCGATCAATACATGCGTGGTGGAAACAGTGTAGCAATAGCTGCTGATGGCAACCTGATTATTGCCGGGTATAATTATTCGTCAACCAAGGGATACGAAGCCACGCTGGTGAAAGCAAACGCAGAAACCGGAGCTGTGATTTGGGATACAACCTATGGCGGTAGTTATTCTGATGCGTTTTACAGCGTAAAAAAATCACACGACGGAGGATTTATTGCTGCAGGTTTCAACAACAGGGCAAATGCCAGTTCGCCGGCTATGTTAGCTGTTATAACTGATGGCAACGGCAAGGTAGTTGAGTCAAATACATACGGTGGTTCCGCTTCTTCACAGGCTTTTTACGTACTGGACATTGTTGGTGGCGGATACCTGCTGGCCGGGTATATTCAGCAATCAAGCAATACCGACAGGAATATCTATCTTGTAAAGATCGATAATGCCGGTGATACTTTATGGACCAAAAGCTTAGGGTCAAAAAGCACTATTGCCTACGACTCTGTAAATGATGCAGCGTATAGTGTTATTGCTGCTCCTGATGGCGGGTATTTCGTCACAGGCTCCTACAATGCTTACAGCAACTATGGTGGAAGAGTTTTTCTGATGAAAATATCTTCAACCGGCGAAAGCCTCTGGACAAAAAAGTATGTTGCAGGGATAGGATTTTCATTAACACTAACGCATGAAAATGGAATAGCTACCGGTGTTGCAATAAGCGGATCGTTGCAGGAAGGAAGCAATCAGAATATTTTCCTACTAAAAACGGATACAGTAGGTAACCTGTTATGGTCGGGTAGTGGCATAAAATCTTTCGGAGGTTCCGGTTTTGAATACGGCGCAACTATGATTGAAACTTCTGACGGTGGTTTCGCTATCACAGGAATAACGGACAGTAAGGGATATGGTAACCAGGATGTTTTCCTTATTAAAACTAATTCGTTGGGCGAAAGTGCCTGGGAAAAAACCTATGGCGGGGCCGATAATGACCAGGGTTTTGGCCTGGTTGAGATGCCGGATAAAGGATTCAGTATGACCGGGCTTTCAAACACCGGAGGGAGTTTTATCTTTGTGAACAGGGTGAAGGAAGATGGAACCCAATTCTGGGCTAAACCCGGTTATTTCAATTAGGGAATTTATTAAATTCAACTTGCTCATAATCGGGGAGTCGGATAAATGAGAAAGAGGCTGTTCCTTAGGGGAGCAGCCTCTTTTGATTTCCTGCTGCGATGAAAATACATCATCGAGAGCTTCAATGGCAACTCAATTTCGTGTTATAACTATTTCTGGCATTTTATGAGATGAGGAATATGCTATAATTTTTTTTATGATTTACCTTGCAATTATCAATTCAAAAACAAATACGTATTAAGTCTGAATAAAGAAATTGCAGATGGTATTTTCCCGAATAAAAAGTCCGTGTGCAGTGTGCTTTACTCTCTACTATATTGCATCCCAGCTAAAATTTCATAGGTCTGTATATCATTGATCAACAGTATTGTGATTAAAAGCTGCAAGGGAATTTCCATAATTTGACTATCTTTGTAATGCTGAAAAAAATACATGTGGCAGAAACTGCCAGTCAAACCAGCTAATTCAACTTTACTGATGTTACTCCGGAATATCATCATCTTTCATATGCTGATAATTTGCACTGGCAGAATTGCTTTTGCACAGGAGAAACCTGATAGCACAGGCATTACCGATGTGTATAAAAAGATTGAAGAATACTCCTCCAAACGAAAAATCACCAGTCTGATCCATGGATTCCTGGTAAAACCAGTAACTTCTTCTCTGGCCGTAACCCCTGTTGTTATTGGCAAACATGCTGCTGATCCTTATACCCGTTATGAAGGAAAAATAATACGTAGCATCAATGTCACCACGCTTGATCCTTTTGGATATTTACTAAATGATACCAATGCAAGACCCAGGAGTTACTTTGAAAAGGGTGGAAATGCCTTGCATATAAAAACGCAGAGTAAAATTATACGGAACCGGATGCTTATTCGTGAAAACGACAGGTTCGATTCGTTGCTGGTTAAAGAATCAGAGCGTTTGATACGCAGCCAGAGTTATATACACGATGTAGTGGTTACCGCAGCTCAGGCAGGTGATAATTCCGATTCGGTTGACGTATTTGTTCGTGTGAGCGATTTGTGGAGTATTATTCCTGACGGTGCATTTTCGGGGGAGAGTTTTACTATTAATTTGTCCGAGAAAAACCTGGCTGGCCTTGGACACACATTTTCAAACACATATTATCAGAATTATGTAAATGGACAGAATGCTTTTGCCTCTTATTATATTGTTCCTAATATTAAAAACACCTATATCAGCACCCGCCTGGATTACATTGTTGATGAGAACAGAAATTATATCAAACGTCTGAAAATCGAAAGACCTTTTTTCTCACCTGTTGCGAGGTGGGCAGGAGGTTTATCTGTTTCCCAACAATTGCTCACCGGATGGATCCATAAAAATGATACAACACGGCTCAATTTGCAATCAAAATCTAATGTTCAGGATTTATGGGCGGCTGTGGCATGGCAGGTTTTTAAAGGAAAGTCTGTAACTGAGAGAACAACAAAACTGATTTTGTCGGGCAGGATATATAACATCAGGTACCTGGAAAAACCTGTTGAGCAACCCGAAATTTTGGATTACTATACAAGTGAGCAGTTTTTCCTGACAGGACTGGGAATTTCGAGCCGGAAGTATGTGAAGCAAAGTTATATCTTCCGGTTCGGAACCATCGAAGATGTACCTGTAGGCGTAGCATATGGAATTGTTGTAGGATATCAGTTAAAAAATAATGAACGCTGGTACTGGGGATTAAAGCATTCGTGGGGGAATTTTTTCAAATGGGGATATTTCGGAACTTATTTCGAATATGGGACTTTTATAAATGCATCATACAGGACCGAAGGTGCTTTAACTTTAAGCATGAATTATTTCTCCAATTTATTTTCTATAGGGCGATGGAAATTCCGGCAGTTTGTCAGGCCTGAACTTACTGTTGGCTTTAACAGGGCGTCGTACGACAGGTTATCACTCAACGACGGCTATGGACTGAATGGTTTTAACAGTGGTGTGCTTTCAGGTACGCATCG
Organism: Bacteroidota bacterium; assembly: GCA_020048595.1. Classification (GTDB taxonomy): domain Bacteria; phylum Bacteroidota; class Bacteroidia; order Bacteroidales; family UBA4417; genus UBA4417. Next base: position 4,571 of record JAIFMH010000368.1, read on the forward strand.
CTTTTTGGTGACAATACAAACTCAATCCTATGCTCCCTGGAATGTGTTTGGCTTCAGATTTGGCCCATTCCTGAATTGTTCGTTCGGAATGCTGGGCAACGAAACATCGGGTTTCCAGCATAGCCGCTTGTATCCTCAGTTAGGTTTAGGCGTTTTGATACGTAATGATTTTCTTGTTGTTAAAAATGTTCAGATTTCATTTGCATTTTATCCTTCTATTCCCGGCAATGGCAATAATGTTTTCAAAGGCAATCCTTTCAGAACTACCGATTTTGGATTTCCTGATTTTATAATCGGTAAACCTGAGGTTATTGAATTCCGCTAATACCTGTTTATGCTTCCATCAAACCGGAAATCCCGTTTCATAGTCACTTTAGCACTTATTTTTTTTAGTATTTTTCAACTCAAGGCTCAAACTGATTCTTTGCATCTGAATCCGATCAGTATTGACACAACTAATATTAAATCAGGCGATTATTTATCTTCGCAGTACAAACCTCAGCATATTACCAATCTAGCCACAGCAGTTAATGAAACATCCGGGCTACTGTTTCTAAACGGTGAAATCTGGACAAATAATGATAGTGGAAACAAACCGGAAATTTACCAGATCGACAGTGCAAACGGGAATATTTTGCGGACAGTTTTGATACGAAATTCAATGAATACAGATTGGGAAAGCATTACGCAGGATGATGCTAATGTGTACATCGGTGATTTTGGAAATAATGGCGGAAAAAGAACCGATCTTCACATCCTGAAAATATCTAAAAATGATTTGCAAAATCCTGTAAACGATACATTACAAGCTGGTTTTATTCACTTCAGCTATCCCGATCAAACGGATTTCGCAACAGCATTTAACAAAAATAATTTCGACTGCGAAGCATTTTTTTATCACAACGATTCGCTGCACCTATTCAGTAAAAACTGGTTGGATCAGAAAACAAAGCATTATGTTCTGCCTGTTGATACAGGAAATTACAAAGCCCGCCTGGCAGAGCAGTTTAATGCAGATGGACTTATTACCGATGCTTCAATAAATGCGAAAGGAAATGTTGTGTTGCTGGGATATAAAAATACTAAAGGTAAGCAGTATACTTGTTTTGCCTGGTTGTTTTCGGACAGTGAAAGACCTCTCTATTTCGGGGGAACCACAAAAAGAGTGGAGTTAGGGTCAGCGCTTCACCTGGGACAAACTGAAGGGATAGTTTTAAAAAATGATAATTCCGGCTGGATTTCATCCGAGAGTATCAGGGTAGGGTGGATTCACAAACCGGCGAAGTTGTTCAGTTTTGATTTTGGAGAATATTTTGATTTCGGAGAGTAGTGAGTTGTGAGTAAGGAGTAGGGAGTAGGGAGTAGGGAGTAGGGAGTAGGGAGTAAGGAGTAGGGAGTAAGGAGTAGGGAGTAAGGAGTTGTGAGTGCAGGGAGTTAAGAGTAGTAAGTAAGGAGCAGGGCATTATTCTGCTGTACTTCAATTCCGGAATGAGGATGAAGGTTTTTTTTGTAGTTTTACGGTCTTCAAATGATCAGCTTATTTGCTGAAATATGTAATAATTAACGGATAAAGTTTTATTTTAAAGATCTATATGAAAAAAATCTTCTTTGCACTCTGTATTCTGGCTGCCGGTTGCAGTTCAACATCAATAATTAACAGCTGGAGAGCTCCTGGTGAAACATTTACTCCCGAACAGTACAAAAAAGTAATGGTAGTGGTTTTAGCAAAGAATGAACAAGCCCGGAAAGTTGCTGAAGACAAGATTGCATCGAACCACAAGGCAGTAAATGTTTCATACCCTGTTTTTACCCTCAAGCAATTAGGCGAGGATACCCTGAAATCGAAAAATATGATCAAGGAACAAGGGTATGATGCAATGATTGTTATGCGTCTTATCACTGTAAAGGCTAAAAGCACTTATGTGGCTGGCGGTCACAACCAGGCGTATCAAAAAAACGGAATTTATTACTTCGGCGATTATCTTAATTCAAGTACTTATGCTACTGATATGCAATATATTGTTGCCACCAATGTTTGGTCGCTGAAGGATGAGAAATTGCTTTGGTCAGGAGTTACTGAATCAACTGATCCTAAAAAGCTTGATAAAGTCGTGAACGAAGTAGCCAGGGAGGTTGTATATAAAATGACAGAAGATGGATTTATTCCGGCTAAATAATAATCCGGAGCCCGATTAAATCTGCGGATAGCTTAACAGCGGTTTAAGGCACAATTCAAACTTTTAGTGAGGAAATACCTCTTACAGCCAGCAAACATCGAAAACTGTTTTATGCCTGGCTGATTAATATTTTATTTCAGAAACTGAAACAGGAGCTAAAAGTTCCTGTTTTTAGTAGCAGATACTGTTACTTCAACTAAAATTTCCTATTTTTGATTAACACAAATATCCGGATTCGTTTAACAGCAATTGTTAGCCAGCAACCGGGTATATATTTCTATTAAAAGTATTTCGGAAAAGTGATTTCCTGATACCAAATATATACTGACATGAGGAACATAATGCAAATAAACATAAGGCTTCTTCAATTCCTGTTCATCTGTGTTTTTTCAGGATCTCAATATTTACATGGACAAACAACTACTGAAGCACCTGCAGATACCTCCAGAACGCGGCGTGCCATGATCGATTTAGGCGATATCCCTATTAAAGCAGCTGAATTAAAAAATAAAACCAGGGAAGATATACATGATATGATCCCGGCTGGCAGCATCAACAGGCTCAGAATAAAAAACGAACTCTTTATTGCTTCAATTGATGCAAGCCTGCTCACTGAAATAGATCCGGAGGATGTTTCAAAAAACATCCGTTTTCTCGAAAACAGGAAGATTGAGCTTATACAGGAACAACGTAAACTGGAGGAATATAAAGCTGAACTATCAGCTGTACTTGACAACCTGGATGGTTTTAAAAATAGACTTTCAAAGGAGGCGAGACTTTGGAAAAACACCCGGAGGCGGATGGATCGGGATAGCCTGACTATTCCTATTCCTGCGAAATTACCGGAAACAATCAGTTTCATTGATTCAACACTAGTTATCATTGCGCAAAAGAGCAATTTGGTTTTGGAAATTCTGGATAAGACAATTGCTACCGGTGCAGAAATTGATTCCCAGATAGAAAGAACCAAGGCCCTTATCAAAATTAAACAGTCACAGGCATTTGAGATTGATCACGTTGGATTTTTCCAGCTGAATTTCGGAGCTGGTTATGGAAAGGAAATATCCGATTCGTTTCGCCATCTGAAAGAAGTTGACCTGGTTGAATTAAAAGAATATATTCAGTCGAGGGGTGGATCCGTATTTTTTACTCTGCTTATTTTTTGCGGATTAATATACCTGTTTTTCATTATAAAACGTAAGGTTAGTATACAGGAAACAGGATATGGATATTTTTATAAAGATGTATTTATAAAGGTGCTTTCGCATCCGGTAAGCGCAACAATTGTGCTGACACTCTTTTCCACTTTAATTGTTTTTCCGGCCCGACCAGCTATTTTTCGCGAGATATCATTATATGTTATAGCGTTTCCGTTGATACATATTTTAAGCATTTTGCTGAATAAAAAATATCACTTCTACATATACGCATTTGGAATTCTGATACTTTTTTATCTGTTGTTGCTTTTATTTATAAATGAATCGGTAAGCTATAGGATTCTTCTCTTGTTTATAGCTGCAGCCGAAATTACATTGCTCACCATGTTTCTTTTACGATTCGACAGGAAACATGATCTTAATAAACGGCAGAAAAGGTTGATATATTTATTTGTCTTTCTTCATCTTGCACTTGCCACAACCGGCTTTATTTCAAATTTATCAGGCAGAATAATACTGACAGAAATAGTACTTGGTGCGGTGTTTTATAATATTTTCAACGGGTTGAACCTGTTTGTAACAGCGCTGCTTGTTAACGGGCTTATTGTAACAGGCATCGATACAAACCGGGGACAACGCATTAATGTTTTCAGAATGTACGGCGAGGTGATAAAACGAAAAGCAATTTACCTCGTTAATTTTTTAGCTGTATTTCTATGGATTATATTGGTGTTGCGTAATTTTCGGATTGTAGAATATGTTTTTAACAGAATAGGATCAATATTGACCTATAAAATTTCAATAGGCTTTGCCAGCTTTTCGCTGGATTTGATTTTTATCTTTTTTATAGTGATTTACCTGGCGATAGTACTTTCAAATATGATCAGGATATTGCTGGAAGAAGATGTTCTAAATAGGTTTTCATTGTCAAAAGGCTTGCCGCACACCATTGCCATGCTTGTAAAATACACGCTGATTACGGCAGGTTTCTTTCTGGCTGTAAATGCTGCCGGTATTCCGCTGGATAAGCTCACCATTATACTTGGTGCAATGAGTGTTGGAATAGGATTTGGGTTGCAGAATATTTTTAATAATTTGGTTTCCGGGCTTATTCTTTTATTTGAACGACCTATTCAGCTTGGTGATACGGTTCAGGTGGGGCAGCTTACCGGAAATGTTAAAGCAATTGGTCTGCGGTCGAGTAATGTAATCACTTTTGATGGTGCGGAGGTAATTGTACCAAACGGACAACTTATTGCAAATGAAGTAATAAACTGGACTTTATCGGATCAGAAACGGCGTATTGAACTTCCGGTTGGTGTAGCTTATAATTCCGATCCTGAACAGGTATACCGCTTATTGAGCGACATACTTAACAGTCATTCCGAACTGGTTAAAGATCCCGAACCTTTGGTGTTTTTTAGCGGACTGGGGGAAAGCTCGCTCGATTTCACGTTGCTTTTCTGGATTAGCGACTACATACAGGGCCGCCGGATAAAGAGTGAAATATTGTTTAGTATTTTCAAAGTGTTTAAGGAAAACGACATAGAGATTCCATTCCCGCAGCATGATTTGCATTTGCGATCGGTTGATCCGGAAATACTGCTTTGGAATAACGGCGATAAGAAACAAGAGGATGCTGGTATCTAGTGTTTTCTTTTTGTGAAAAATAAATCTTTTGCTTGCCGATACCTTTAAAAATCAGATCTGGAATTAGAAACTGACCTGTCATTATCGGGAGACAAAATATATTCCTGAATACCGGAAACACTGGAAGGACCTTACCTAAAGCATCTAAAAAGTATTCATCCTTTATAGAACGACTATAACTAATTGACAGTGAATGTGATCTATGCAAACTGTTTTCTATGAAGACTGATATTTTCAACAGGATGGTAAATAAGTGGTACATACTCTATTTCAACATCACTCTTATCAAGCCCAAATGCTTTTTCGTCATTCAAACCGAACTTTCGCAGGAAGAAATAGGCATTGAGTAACAATCCTTCGCGAAGGGTAAATTCGTTTTCAACCGAAAGGAACTTTTCGATAACCACGAATTTGAAATCCGGTTCTGTGTTGTACCTGTTTGATCCATCCGGTCTTATATGAAGATTAAGTTCTTTACTGATCAGCAGTTCCTGGGTGATTTTCTTGAAATACAATTCCGTCCGCAGCGGAATCCTGAAACCTACATTAATATTTACTTTTATCACTTTGTCCTCAACAAGCTCATTAATATCATAATCGAGTGTATAGGGATGTTCTGTCCGGTTTAAATGTACAAACCAATAAACATCAGCTCTTTTCGGTTTCTTGGCAAAAATGGAATTAATGATTTTCTCCTCAATCTCTGTTCGGTTATTCGCTTTGGTCAGATACACAAGGTGTGTGGCAAATTTCGGGATTGAATCATCTTTGCTTAAGGACTTCATCAGGTGGCTATACTTTCCCAGTTCAACAAATTTTAGGAAACGGTTCCTTAATAACCGTGCATAATACCAAACGTACATTGTCATAAAAATAAACAGTTCGAAAAACAGGAACATCCATCTCTCTTTGATTTTAACAACATTTGCAATGAAGAAAGAGAACTCGACACCAGCAAAAAGCAACAGGATAGCTATAACCAGATATTTATTCCACTTTAAGCGGTAAATCATAAAATAGGAGAGGAGTATAGTTGTCATCATCATAGCAATAGTGATTGAAAAACCATAAGCAGCTTCCATATGTGTTGATGATCTAAAATACAGGATCATAAGAATGCATCCAAACCAGAGAATATTATTGACACTTGGAATATAAATCTGTCCTTTCAGTTCGGTGGGTTGCCGCACTTTTACCCGTGGCCAGAAATTCAGATTCATGGCTTCGCTTATAAGTGTATAACTCCCGCTTATTAATGCCTGCGAAGCAATAATGGAAGATGCCGTTGCAATAATGATTCCGGAAAGCAAAAACCAGTGAGGCATAATTTCGAAAAACGGGTTCAGGCCTCCCAACACAGGTAGTCCTTTGTGCATAATCCAGGCAGCCTGACCCATATAGTTAAATATTAGGCTTATTTTTACAAATATCCATGTAATCCTGATGTTTTTCCGGCCGCAATGTCCCAGGTCCGAATAGAGTGCTTCAGCTCCGGTGGTTGCAAGAAATACTGCTCCTAACAGCCAGAATCCTTGCGGATACTCAGTTAGAAGCATGAATGCATAATATGGATTCAGTGATTTGAGTACTTCAGGATGGTGCAATACCTGGTTTAGTCCTAAAACAAATAGCATGGAAAACCATAGTACCATCATAGGTCCGAACGACCACCCGATTTTCTGTGTCCCGAATCGCTGAAAGAAAAACAATAACGATAGGATAATAATTACGATAGTAACAACGGGTAAATTCGGAATAACAATTCCCAGACCTTCGATGGAGGAAGCAACAGTAATAGGAGGAGTAATAATTCCATCAGCCAGCAATGTGGTGGCTCCCAGTATGGTTGGTATGGCCAGCCATTTGCCATAGCGGCGAACAAGTGCATAAAGAGAAAATATTCCTCCTTCACCTTCATTATCTGCTTTTAAGGTGAGCCAGATATATTTTATGGTTGTTTGAATCACCAGTGTCCAGAAAATACACGAAACTCCGCCGTAAATCAGCAATTCATTTATAGGACGATCGCCAACAATGGCCTTTAGCACATATAGCGGACTGGTGCCGATGTCGCCATAAATAATTCCGAGTGCTACAATGAGTGAGGACATAGTTACCCTGTCCAACCCTTTATCGTTTGATTTCATAGTGTTAAGAATAAGGTTATTGAAATTCCCGGGTTACAGATTTTGAAAACCGGGATTAGTACGGGAATTTTCCACTCAGGTATACGTTGCTGAGTTTATCTGTTTCAGGATTTGTTCACAATGAGCGATGCAGGGATGCATATCTGCAGAAATCACCTTATCCTTCTCGATTCGCTTTAACCAGTAAAGAGTTTCATGCGCTTCATCCGACGCATGAGCCAGTTTCGCCAGAAATGTTCTGTTGGTTTGGAATTCGATGGCTTCATTTAGATTGACTCCCATTTTAGTAGTGCTTTCAAAAAGTGGTTTTGAGAGAAAGGCATGTTTTTTTTCAATGAGCTCTTTACACAGGTTGATTATCTCGATTGAAAAATCAAAAGTTATGGCCAGTAGTGTTTCAAGTTTGCGTTCCACTGTGTTCCTTTTTTTTATGAATTTCCCACAAAGCGATATCCTACACCGGAAGCGGTAATTATAAATTCAGGCCGGTTAGGGTCATTCTCTATTTTTTTTCGCAGTTGTGCAATAAAAACCCTCAGGTATTGCGATTGTCCCACGTAGCCCGGACCCCAAATCTGCCTGAGCAGAAACTGGTGTGTAAGTACGCGTCCTTCATGCTTTACAAGCAATGCAAGCAACGCGTATTCGGTTGTAGTAAGTTTTATGGTTTCTCCATCTTTTTTAATTACCCGACTGGCAAAATCGATGGTAATCGTTCCGCAACTGATCACTGCCGTTTCATCGTTATTAACCGTTGAACTTCTTAGAGCTGTGCGAATACGGGCAAGAAGTTCGCCGGTACGGAAAGGTTTTGTGAGGTAATCATTTGCCCCGTTATCGAGTGCACGGATGATATTGGCTTCGTCATTCAGAACTGAAAGAATTATAACTGGTTTAAAGTACCATTCTCTAAGTTTCTGCAGAACTTCCTGCCCGCTGATATCGGGCAAACCTATGTCGAGCAGAATCACATCGGGAGGATGATTGGCTGCCATTATAATTCCGTCCTTACCTGTATTTGCCTGGGTTACTTTGTAATCATTGCTTTGCAGGGTAATTTCCAGGAGCTTACATATCTGCACCTCGTCGTCAATCACTAAAATCTCTGCATTATTCATTTTTCAGGTTATTTATGTACGACGTTTTAGCTGGAATATCAATGGTGAACCGTGAACCTCCGGCTGGTATATTTTCAAGGAAAACTTTCCCGTTATGGGCTTCAACAAAACCTTTGACTATTGAAAGTCCAAGCCCGGTTCCACCAGTCCGTGGATTATTGAGCCTGTAAAACCGGTCGAAAACCTTGTCGGTCTCGTCTTCAGGGAAACCAATGCCTTGATCTTCGACCCATATTACAAGGTGATCATTGATGCAATCAGCACTTACCCTGATTTCCGTATTCTTTGGGCTGTAATTTATTGCATTGTGAATCAGGTTTAACAGCACCTGTTCCATAAGGCCAAAATCGAGGCTGAAAAACGGCAATGCTTCAGCTATACTGACTTCAATTTTATGTTCTGATGCTGTTTCTTTGAACTGAGAAATTACTACGTAAATTAATTCATTAATATCACACCAATCCGTTTTTATTTTCAATGTCCCGGATTCAAGGCGCGACATATTCAGCAGGTTTTCAACATGGCGGTTAAGCCTGAGTGAGGCAACCGATATTTCGGAGATGAGTTCATCCTTATTTTGCACGGACAGCTGTGTCATGTTATTCTGCAAATTGTCGGTAGCACCGATGATAGCCGAAATTGGTGTGCGGAGTTCGTGCGAAAGCGAATTCAATAAAGTATTATAAAGCTTTAAGAGGTTTTCTTCTCCCTCTTTCTTCTGAACCCTTTTGTCGAATTGCCTTATTTTTATAGTCAGCACCGTATTTATCAAGGCAATAACAAAATACATCAGGAACATGAGGATATCCTCACTCTTGCCAATGTGAAAGGTAAAACGGGGAGGAATAAAAAAGTAATTCCAGATGAGTGCACTAAGCACTGCGGCAGTTAATACCGGCAAAACATCAAAGAACATGGCAATGAGCGATACCGTCACCATCAGAATGAGCGCGGCAGTGTGATATCCGGAGTCCTGTAATAAAAAGTAGCAAACTAAGGATACCAATACAATAAGAGTTGCCCCATAAAAATGCTGTCTTATTATGCCAGGTTTATTTTTGAATATAAGTCCCATTGCGATAGTATTAATTCCGGTGCAAAGTTACGGGCAGCTTTATAAGTTTATTGTAAATATAAGGTAGTTTGTATAAAGAAATTATAAAGAAATAGAACGAATCATTAAACTAAGAGTTCACTGGCTTATTGATAAATTGTAATTTTGATAGCTGTATGAGCCGTGTTGATTATTAATTTCTTTCAGCGTATGGATTTAAACAATGATTTCTAAAAACTTAAAATAAATACACCATAATTAACTGAATATATGCTTTTTGAACGAATTGATTACACCACTTCTCCTCTTCCACGTAAGGAATACGAAAACTGCACCTTTAAAAACTGCAATTTTTACAGCACTGACCTGTCGAATTTCATATTCCGGGAATGTGTTTTCAATGGATGCGACCTTAGCATGGTTGTACTGAAAAACACAACTTTAAATGATATCAGGTTTATAAACTGCAAATTACTCGGCGTACAACTGAGCGAATGCAATAGTTTCCTGCTTTCTTTCGGTTTCGAAAACTGCATACTGAAGCTTTCCGTTTTTTACAGGCTGAAACTCAAAAAGACAAAATTTGTAAACTGCAACATGCAGGAAACCGATTTCACGGAAACTGACCTTTCAAGTGCCATTTTCGAAACCTGTGATTTACAGCGCGCCGTGTTTTATGCTACCATTCTCGAAAAGGCTGATTTCCGTTCATCCTTTAACTATTCCCTTGATCCGGAACGAAACCGGATTAAAAAGGCCCGTTTTTCACGCTTGGGAATTGCCGGTTTGCTGGATAAATATAATATTGAGATTGAATAGAGGCTTAACCTGAATCAGTTGAAGGCTTTGGGTACTTTGCTTTCTCTTTGCGTCTTCGCGGTAAAAAAAAGTAAACGCAAAGACGCAAAGTTTTCCGCAAAGGACGCGACAATGGGACTCTATAAAAGCCTAAAACACAGCAATTTTCTTATTCAGGTACCCTTTTTTACTAATCACGGATAAGGTATAAATCCCTTTGCTGATATTGGGTAAATTTCCCAGGTCAATTCCAATTTCCTTGCCATTTAATTTCTCAATATTTTTATTAAAGATTATCTTCCCGGTCATATCGGATATGCTGAGGGTTAACTCTTCCGAAATATAATTCCGAAATACGATTTTAAATTTTTTATCCGTAATCGGGTTTGGATATACTTCAGCAGATAGCTGTTGAATGTTGAAATCATTCATTCCGGTGACTTCTGTTTCAAATTTCAGCCAGTTCAGATTAAATCCTGAACTCACAACTACAAGTTTCAATATATGGTCTCCGGCTTCGAGATTAATTGTTTTTATAACCGAAGCCCATGATTGCCAGCTTCCTGTATTTGTCGTAGTAACAGTTGCTTTTTTGATATCATCAATATACACATCAAATTTCCCGGCTGCAGTTCCGGCATACCGTGTTGTTAATTGATATTCACCACTTTGAGTTGCTGAAATTTTGTATTTCAGCCAGTCGCCGGATTCGGTATAACCTATATTCATAAAGCCATCGACATCATTTGTTGGCTCACCGAAAATTCCTTTCTGCAGGTAATATTCTTCGGCTTCAATCCTTCCGGGGACTTGATTTACAAAGTTCGAATCATACACCGGTATGTCAAGGTAAAGCTGGCCAAGAGGCGTCATTTGTCCGCTTGCACCATACAAATCAATATACGGATAGGTTGCAGCACCGGAACTCGTGCGGCCGATAAACCAGGAATACCTGAAAACATCCGGATCGCGCTCCAGAAAATTGGTAGTTCCGGCTAAATAATTTTTCTGTGCCTGTGCGGTAACGCCCGCTTCCCAGTTGGCATATTCGGTTACCCAGATTGGTTTGCCGTATTTCCTTGCATCATTTACGAACCCTGTCATGGAGTTACCGCCACCGTACCAGTGCAAAGCAATATAATCGACACGGCAGCCCACGCAGGCGGCAAAAAAATCATCAAGCCATTTAAACGGGTTGGTATAAACGGTGCCGTTTTCCGAAACGCAGTTCCCGCAATAATTTACCGCCGGACTTACCAGTTTTAAATTATACTGATCCGCAATAGCCTGTAATTGTGGCCAGGCGGCGGCGGCCTGTGAAGGTGTCATATTTGCCTGATCTTTAAAGTTAGGCTCATTAAAACCCAGCAGGTATTTTACATTGTCATCCTGCGATACCCATGTGCTAACGCCTGTGATTCCGGCTGAATTCCATGCCTGGGGCGTAAAATCTACATTGTAATCCGGATAAGTCGTTCGTATTGAAGCTTCGGGCTGTGCTGCCCAATTATACCACCATGATATTCCTTCGGAAGCGGTATTCATATCAGCGGCAGAATGATAGCCATATCCAACTCCTCTTTTGTCGCTTTTTGCCTGCCCGTATGAGCAATAGGAAATCAGTATGAATAGGAGCAGGATGGAGTGCTGTTTCATTTTAGTCTGGTTAAATGTTTTGAATCAATTTTTACAAAGATAAGTTTTGCCCGCCCGATTCCAGGCGCAATTCAAAAATTAAAAATTCCATACCTTTGAATAAAATTAGCTGTTCAGGATTTCAATCGAGTGCAAAGCTGATAGTTTAAAACTGCAGAATAAGGACAATTTGCAGATTGTTAAGGTCTTGTCATTTATTGTCTGAAAGCCAGGTCTTAAAATATAAATTATATCACAAAATGAATGCGAAAATAGGATTGCTCATATTTGTAACTTGTTCACTTAGCTCTTATTCCCAGGAGGCTAAAAACGATTCCATCGACAGGGCAGGAAATCCAATCGTTCCTGGCTGGTATGCTGATCCGGAAGGAATTATTTTCGGAGATCAATACTGGATATATCCTACCTATTCCGACGATTACAATACACCTGACAGATCAGCCGGTTTTAGCGAACAGCAGTTGCAGGCTCAGAAAAATACTATTAATCCTCAATATCTGAAGCAAACTTTTA
>JAIFMH010000085.1 GCA_020048595.1 Bacteroidota bacterium
GTGGTTCGGGCTCAGGAAAACAACGCAGCATAACAAGTTCGACAAATGGGCTATCACATCACTTTGGCTTATCTTTCCAATGCGTTTGCTAGCCGAAAGTTTTACGGCCGGCTTATATCAAGGAGGCGGTTTTCTTACTAATACTTTGGGAAGTGTCTTTGCCGCAGTTCTCCCTTTGGAATATCTGGCTTATCCTGCATGGTGGGCATATTCTACAATGCTTGGTATTTTCTTTGTTACGCTTCCTTGGAGCAGGTTTATGCATATTCCTACTGAGATAATTCTTATTTTCCTTAAAAACGCAGGAATCGAACAAGGAAAATATCCCGGAAGTTTCAGTGAAATAGAGCTGCGTTCATGCCCTCGCTGTGGAGTATGTATTGATGTTTGTCAGATGAATGAAGCAGGCAAAACAGGATCAACTGCAGTTTATTTTATTCGTTCCCTGCGCGAACAACGTCCGGATGCAGAACTTAATTCGAATTGTATGATGTGCGGTCGATGCCTTGAAGCCTGCCCGGTTGGTATTGATACTCTTGGACTCAGGGTAGGAGCAAGGCGTGTGGATAATAAAGGCATCATATCAGATTTTAATTATCTCAAAAAACAGCCTTTAATTGACAAAAAAGCTGAAGTAGTTTATTTTGCCGGTTGCATGGGACATCTTACACCCGGAGTTAAACGTGCAATGGTGCAGATTTTCGAAAAAACAGGTATTAATTATACATTTCTTGATGAAGATGGATCAATATGTTGTGGCCGTCCTTTGAAGCATGCCGGTTTGCAGGAAGCAGCTATAAAACTGGTTTCGGAAAACACAACAAGAATAAAAAATACCGGAGCTGAAATATTAGTTACCTCTTGTCCCATTTGTTATAAAATTTTCAACAATGATTATTCGCTGGAAGGCATAACAGTTATGCATCATTCTGTTTTTATTGAGAAACTGGTAAAGGAAGGGAAACTGATTCTGCAGCCGGGTGAAATACGGGCAGTTTACCACGATCCATGTGAATTGGGAAGAGGGTCAGGTATTTACGATCAACCACGAAATGTGCTCAAACAGATAGCCGAAGTTGCATATGTTACTGAGGAGAGGGTAAATTCATTGTGCTGTGGCGGCAGCATTGGCGATCTGGCAATGAATGCTGCACAGCGGAATGCAATCCGCGACAATGCACTCAGCAAACTTTGCGAATCTCAGCCGGATGTATTGGTAACTGCATGTCCGCTTTGTAAAAAGACTTTTGAATCCGGCAACCTGGTAAAAGTGAAAGATCTTGCCGAAATAGTTGCTGAAAGAATGATCCTGCCTGCAAAACAAGAGAAAACCAAGGCAATTGCTGAACGCAAAATAAGTCGTACAGTGGTTCCTTTTTAGTTTTTTTGTGACATTATTTTCTGTTTAAAATATTAAATAGTTCCAAACATACATATGTTTCTCTGGCGTGTAAAATGAACATATTATTGGTTCTGAAAATATATGTAAAAAGCTGTAAAACAGATGTATAAAAGGTGGGTAGTAATATTTTATTCCTTCAATATTTTGATTTTTGAATTTATAGCCTTATCTTTATGTGATCAAATCATGATTATAATAGCATCTCATTTTGATTAGTGTAAGTAACCGTATTCTATAACCTCAAATACATGCACGCTATGAGAACAAGTTTATTCTTTTCTTTGATTTTGCTCATTGCAGGATCTATCCTGATTCAGTCCTGTAAGCCCCGTGAAAAAGTTCCGGTGATCGGTTTGTTAATGGACCAATACAACGTTGAACGATGGGCTAAGGACACAACATACTTCATAGAAAATGTAAACAGATTGGGAGGAAAAGTGATTTGCCTTTCAGCCATTGGCGATCCTGACAAGCAACTTGAACAGGCCAAACAGCTGATCGGTCAGAAAGTTGACGTTTTGGTAATTCTGCCTGTAGATTTAAAAAAGGCAGCGGATATTGTAAAACTGGCAAATGATGCATCTATCAGCGTTATATCCTACGACCGTTTGATTCAGGAAGCTAATGTTAATTTTTATGTGTCTTTTGATAATGTTAAAGTAGGTGAATTGCAGGCTAACTATATAAAGAACAGGTTGCAAAAAGGAAATGTGGCTTTAATTGGTGGTGCATATACCGATAAAAACTCCTTTTTATTGCAATTCGGACAAATGAGCATTTTACAGCCTTATATTGAACGGGGTGATATTAAAATTGTTTACGATAAGATGGTTGAAACATGGTCTTTTGAAGAAGGTTATAAAGCCGCAAAGGAATGTCTTCGGACAAATAAAGTGGATGCTATTATTGCCGGGAATGACCTGCTGGCGCGTGGAGCCATCAAAGCTTTGCAGGAAAAGGGTCTTGCCGGTAAAGTTCTTGTTGCCGGACAGGATGCTGATTCCGAAGCACGCGAAAACATCGTTCAGGGATTGCAATCCATGTCAGTATATAAGTCAATTGAGGATTTAGCTGCAAATGCTGCCCGCATGGCAATGGATCTGGCTAAAGGTAATTCGATTTTCTACGCATCATTCACAGTAAATAACGGAACTAAACTTGTTCCTTCCCTCTTAATTGATCCCATTTCGGTTAATAAGGGTAATATTGGAATGGAGATTGATACCCGGAAAAAAGCAAAGTGATCTTACTTCCGGAACAGTCTTATTTTTATGTTGATCTGTTAGCATGAAGAATAATTGTTCCCTCTGCTATGACAGGTTGTTGATTGCTGAATGTGATTTCTATATGATCTCATATGTTAAATTTCACTTCTTTCGTATCACAGACTAAAATTTCACCAGTTTCAGTTTCTAACAATAATTGGCCGAAATCAGTTGTTCCGGTAATCCGTGCATGTATTCGTGATTCTTTTACGAGGTATTCGTGCCATTCCATCAAACGGTAAAGCGCTTCCTGATAATCAGTTTCTGTTTTTGAAATAGTTTCTTGATTTATAGTAAAGTATCGGTTGAATAAGGAATGTAATAGTTTCTGAAGTATATCACTAAGGTTGTAATCAAGATCGGTTATCATTTTCAGTGATACCGGGTTAGGAGCGTTGCTAATAAAGGACAGCTGGTTAACATTTAATCCTATTCCCACAACTGTATAATCGAGTTTGTTGCCTGTCACTGAGTTCTGAATTAGAATCCCGCATATTTTTTTATCTTCAATGTACAGGTCATTAGGCCATTTAATTGTGACTTTGTGGTCCGGAAGTTCCGCAACCAGAAAATCATAAATGCCCAGCGAAATAGCTTTATTCATTATAAATTGCTGATCTGCCGGAAATGAAGGATATAAAATCAGGCTGAAAGTGAGGTTTTTACCTTTTTCACTCTCCCAGGTATTTGAATCTGTTCCCTTTCCGTTGGTCTGATGATCTGTAACAATCACACAGCCCTCTTCAGGCCTTGCTCCCGAAAGAATATCAACGGCATAGCTGTTGGTCGATTTGGTTTCGGGAAGGTGAATTATTGTAGCTTTCAATATATCCTGTTTCAATATTAACTTATTTTATGAAGCAAAGTTAAAACAAATAGTATTCTGAAGCGTTCAAAAATGCATGATTCAATACGTGACAAATTGTCGTGTTTAAGAAAAAGGACTGAAGTTTGATAGGCTATAGCACTAATAACAAAAAAACATTTGCATTAAATCCATACCTTTGCAACTTGTTGTAAGTTCAACGGAGAACTTCAGGAAATGAGACAAACCAATGGGGTTTCTTTTGTAAATGAAATGCATGTAACAGGTTCAAATTTCCATTGAAACATTACCAGTAATTACAAGTAAAAAAGAAAATTAATTAATCATAAATGGCGAAACGTAAAAAAAGTGAAACTTCGGGGATGCTTGCTGATATTATTGTTAAAGGAATGCAGGAAAAACTCGGTTTAGATATTGTAAAACTTAACCTTTCAGGGATACCTAATTCAATTACTGATTATTTTGTAATTTGCCATGGCGCTTCTCGCTCACAAGTCGATGCAATTGCTGATTCCGTTCAGGCTGAAGTAAAAAAAGCGGTTGGCGGACTGCCTTCGCATAAGGAAGGATTTGAAAACTGTGAATGGATTCTGCTTGATTATTTTGATGTCGTTGTTCATATTTTCCAGACAGAAACACGCGGTTTTTATCAACTGGAAAAGCTATGGGCTGACGCTCCACGCGAAGATGTATCGGTTATTAACTAAGAATTTAATTTTAGAATTTCTACATAATGGGTAACGAAGATAATTACAACAAAGGCGATAAATCACAGGGATCAGGTGGGCCTAAAATGCCAAAAATGCCAAAAGTGAAATTTAATTTTTACTGGATATATGGCATCCTGGGAATAGTCCTGTTTGGTTTGTATCTGAATAACATGGGAGCTACACCTAAGGAATTAGGTTGGGGCGAATTGAAAACAATGCTTGTAAACCAGGAAGTGGAAAAAATATTCCTCGTTAACAAGGAACAGGCAGAAGTGTATATTAAAAAAGACAAACTGGCTTTGCCTAAGTATAAAGATGTAAAACCTGCAAATACATTAACCTCAACTGCTCCTCAATATATTTATCAGATTGGATCTGTCGAAACATTTGAGAAGGATGTTCGCGAGGCTCAGGTTGATATTACAACTCCTGTATATGTTAAAAACGTTACACGCAAAAACTGGGGAGGTGATATTCTGGGGTGGATTTTACCAATAGTAGTACTGGTCGGACTGTGGTTTCTGATTATGCGAATGATGACAAAAGGCGGCGCAGGAGGCGGCGGACAGATATTTAATATCGGTAAGTCGAAAGCTCAGCTTTTTGATAAAGATACTATGGTTTCGTTGAATTTCAACGATGTGGCCGGTCTGCAGGAAGCTAAAGTGGAAGTAATGGAAATCGTTGAGTTCCTGAAGAATCCTAAAAAATATACCGATCTTGGTGGTAAAATCCCAAAAGGAGCTTTGCTTGTTGGCCCTCCGGGAACCGGAAAAACCCTTCTTGCTAAAGCCGTTGCAGGCGAAGCTAAAGTACCGTTTTTCTCGCTTTCAGGTTCTGACTTTGTCGAAATGTTTGTAGGTGTTGGCGCGTCACGTGTACGCGATCTTTTCAAGCAAGCTAAAGAAAAAGCTCCAAGTATTATATTTATTGACGAAATTGATGCTGTTGGTCGTGCCCGTGGTCGTAGTGCTATGACAGGGGGGAATGACGAACGCGAAAATACGCTTAATCAGCTGCTTACCGAAATGGACGGTTTTCAGACTAATGCAGGTGTCATCATACTGGCTGCAACCAACCGTGCCGATATTCTCGACAGGGCTTTGCTTCGTGCCGGACGATTCGACAGACAGATATACATTGAATTACCGGATCTGGAAGAACGGAAAGCTATTTTTAAGGTTCACATGCGCAATCTTAAAATGGACGAAACAACCAGTGTTGATTTCCTGGCAAAACAAACTCCTGGTTTTTCAGGTGCTGATATTGCCAATGCCTGCAATGAGGCTGCATTAATTGCTGCCCGCAACGACAAGAAAATGATTGATAAACAAGATTTCCTGGATGCCATTGACCGTATTGTTGGTGGATTGGAAAAGCGTAACAAAATCATCTCTCAGCACGAAAAGAAAGTAATAGCATACCACGAATCAGGCCATGCAGCAGTTAGCTGGCTTCTTGAACATGCACATCCTCTTGTTAAAGTTACTATTGTGCCGCGTGGTAAAGCTCTTGGAGCTGCATGGTATTTACCTGATGAAAGACAGATTACAACCTATGAGCAAATGATTGACGAAATTATCGCTACTCTCGGAGGCCGTGCGGCTGAAGATATCGTTTTTGGGAAAATTTCGACAGGTGCTCTCAATGATCTTGAAAAAGTAACCAAACAGGCTTACGCGATGGTAGCTTTTTATGGTCTGAATAAGAAAATAGGGAATATCAGCTATTATGATTCATCAGGTCAGAATGAATACTCTTTTTCGAAGCCGTTCAGCGAGGAAACTGCACGTACCATAGATAATGAAATTCATAAAATGGTTGAAGAGTGTTATACCAAAGCAAAGCAATTGCTTACCGAAAATCGTGATAAACTCAACCAGTTAGCTGAAATACTCCTGCTTAAAGAAGTGATTTTCCGTGAAGATCTTGAGAAGATATTCGGAAAACGCCCATTCCCGGATCATGATCATGTGATG
This sequence comes from Bacteroidota bacterium, assembly GCA_020048595.1. Lineage (GTDB taxonomy): Bacteria > Bacteroidota > Bacteroidia > Bacteroidales > UBA4417 > UBA4417. Next base: position 6,183 of record JAIFMH010000085.1, read on the forward strand.
ATTAACAGCAATGGTGAAACCAATGAGGAAAGACATGCTGAATCAGCGGTTAAAACTGTTTCCACTCCGGAGATTACTGAAAAGCCGGATGCTGTTGATAAAACCGTAAATGATGATGAAGCGGCTAAACCAGGTATTTCTTCATAAGTTTATTGCTGATGATAACGATGAGGAAAAAATGTATAAATTTACCTTGTCAGAAAACTTTTAATCAGGGTAAATAACGTAGCCTCAAAATGGAAGAAAGTACATCAAGGGAGAAGGTGCTCAAAAAAGTACGCCATGCCTTAATTTATAAAACCGACAATCCTTATCCTAACGTTGATTTCGACTCATCGGTTTATAAGCCGATGAATGACACATCTGATGTAAATTTTGCACAGGAATTTTCAAAGGTAGGAGGTGTTTTCATTTATTGTGAAAATGAAAATGAAGTTGTAAGTACATTATCAGCACTTCAAACTGAATGTGAGTGGAATAATATTTATTGTGCCGAACCTGAATTTCAGTATATGCTTACACAGGCAGGTGTTCCCTTTGAATCTGATGAGGAAAGCCTTAAACAGATGAGTGTAGGAATAACAGGTTGTGAGTTTTTAATTTCAAGGCTGGGCAGTATAATGGTTTCTTCCAAAACAAGCAGGCGACTGAATGTATATCCTGAAATTCATTTAGTTATAGCCTATGTGAATCAACTGGTTGATGATCTGAAAGATGCATTTGTCGCTGTTCAAACCAAATATTCAGGAAAACTTCCATCTATGCTCTCGGTTATCACAGGACCGAGCCGAACTGCAGACATTGAAAAAACTCTCGTAATGGGCGCTCATGGTCCGCGTGAATTATTTGTGATATTGGTTGAAACTCCACCTTCGGACGATTAAGTTAATTCTAACGTTATGTCAGAAAATTGGGAAGTAATTTACAGCACGAACCAGCTTTATGAGGCTGAAATGGTAAAGGAAATGATGGCCGACAATGAAATTGAATGTGTCATCATGAATAAAATGGATTCCATTTACGGATTTGGTGAAATTGAATTATGTGTTCCAACTGAAGATGTTTTAAAAGCTAAACAATTAATAGTCGATTTTAAAGGTGAATAACTTAGCAACCCGCTCACTTACTGCAGTTTTTTTCGTTATTGCAATGGTTGGTTCAGCATTGCTGGGACAAACTGTATTTTCGGTTCTTTTGTTTATTATCACACTTCTGAGTCTTAATGAATTTATTTCAATTGTTACAACCGAAACTAATAAGCCTGCCTATTGGCCTACAATGATTGTCGGAGGGATACTCTACAGCATTTTTGCTTCTCATGCAATGGGCTTGATAGCTGCTGATGGTTTACTTTTTATAATTCCTTTTGTTTTCCTTCTATTCATAACAGAACTCTGGCGGAATAATTCAAATCCTTTTACCAACATTGCTTTAAGTTTAATTGCTATAACTTATATTGCACTGCCTTTGGGTTTGATGATGTACTTCTTCGATCCCGTTATTCTATCCGGGCCTTTTCATTATGGTATTGTATTGGGATTTCTTGCTATTTTATGGCTTAATGATACCGGTGCCTATTTTGTTGGATCTCTTATTGGGAGGCATAAGCTTTTTGAACGAATTTCGCCTGGTAAAACCTGGGAAGGCAGTGCCGGTGGAGCCCTTTTTGCAATACTCACTTCCTGGGGGCTTTCTTTCATCTTCCAGCAGCTTGATGTATTGCAATGGATGATGCTGGCTGTTCTGATTGTGATAACAGGTACATTGGGAGATCTTGTAGAGTCAATGCTGAAACGCAGCCTGGGAATTAAAGACTCAGGTAACATTTTACCCGGGCATGGTGGCCTGCTCGATCGTTTTGATGCCGTTTTACTCTCCACACCATTTGTATTCGTATATTTGGTTCTCTTTTGCCGGTAATTTAACACGTTGATCATTAATGAAAATACACAAAGAAGGATACAATAGCATTGCCGCAGCAAGTATAGTAGCTGCTGTTCTGCTGGTAAGTATTAATTATTTTTTTCCTGAACAAACGGTTTTTCATTACCTGGGATACATTGCACTACTTGTTTTCTGGATAATTGTAGTCAGGTTTTTTCGAATGCCATTCCGCGAAATGGTCGAAGATGCCGATATCGTTCTTTGTCCTGCCGATGGCACAGTTGTAGCTATTGAAGAAGTATTTGTGGATGAATTTTTCAATGACAAACGGTTGCAGGTTTCTGTTTTTATGTCACCGAATAATGTTCATGTTAACAGGTATCCTGTTTCCGGGAAAATTGTTTATACAAATTACTGGCCTGGATCTTTTCTGGTAGCGTGGCATCCAAAATCATCTACTGAAAACGAAAGAAATACAGTTGTAGTCGAACATCAGAAATATGGGCCTATTATGGTAAGACAAATAGCCGGAGCTCTTGCCCGTAGGATAGTTTGTTATTCAAAACCTGATGAACGCATAGTGCAGGGAAAGGAATTGGGATTTATTAAATTTGGCAGCCGGGTTGATCTTTATTTGCCGCTAAATGCCCATGTAAAAGTTTCCCTGGAGCAAAAAGTGCAGGGCGGAGTAACCGCAATAGCAATACTTGGTACACACAAGTGATGAAATCTTTAACATCTTTTTAACAAAATAATTGTCGGTAAGTCCAACAATTACAATACTTTTGTGTTATCTAATATTAGAAACCTCTAACAATTTATACCCATGAAAAAAGCAGCACTTGTAATTTCGTTATTCACTCTTATCTTTGCTTTTACTGTAGCCACAGCATCAGCACAAAAAGTAACATCAGCTGAAAAAGCTAAAACTGAAAAAGTAAGCACTTCCAAAGAAGCTCCAGCAAAAGCTTGTTGCTCAAGTTCGTCTGCAAAAGCATCTGCAAGCACAAGTGAAGCTAAATCATCAGGTTGCGCCAAATCATGTAGCGGAGCTGAAGCAAAAAGTTGCTGCAACAAAGGCGAAGCTAAAGCTGAAGTAGCTCCTGTTCCAAAAAAGAACTAAAGGAATAATCTAACAAAATATACCCGCTGTTTACAGCGGGTTTTTTTATGTCTGATTTTTTTATATTGTTTGGACGATAGTGCAGTTTGATCGGTTACAATTAGCCTAAAAATATATTTATGTCATAACCGGACCAGAGTCTACAGCCTAAGTGTATCTTGTAATTCAAATTTGATCCAAGAAAATTAATGTAGATTAGGTTTCACTTTTAAACAGATCCTAAAGTATTCCAATAATCTCATCCAATGAAAAAACTTCCATGGTAACAGGTTCATTATGTTTCTTGTTATCATGATTTACATATAGCTGATCCATGCCTGATTGTCGGGCACCAGCCATGTCAACTACCAGGTCGTCACCAATCATCAGACTTTCTTTTGCCAAGGCTCCTGTTTTTCGAAGTGCAAATTTAAAAATTTCAGGATCAGGTTTCTTTGAACCAGCTTCTTCACTTGTAATAATATTTGTAAAGTACCGGCCCATACCCGAATTTTTCAGTTTGCTGAATTGTACCTCTTCAAATCCATTTGTAATTACGTGAAGCGGATATTTCGAGAAAAGGTATTCAAGAGTTTCTTTTGCAAACGGAAACAGGTGTGTTGTCGATGAAATCCCTTCAATAAAGCTTGAAGCCATTGCTTCTCCTAACTTGCGATCATCTATTCCTAAAACAACCAGAGTGTCATAAAACCTGCGGAAATTCAAGTCGCTTTTCCCTATCTTGTCGTCCCTGTATAAAGCCCATAAAGCCAGGTTGATATCAACATATTTTTCTCTGAATGTTTCATAGTTTTCTATTCCTCTTTCTTTCAGATTTAATGCTTTAAACATTTCCCGCTTCGTTTCTTCGGCAGTTCGTTCAAAATCCCATAATGTATGATCGAGGTCAAAAAAGATATGCTTGTATTTTTTTGTCATATGTCCATTTTTCGTAGTGCAAAAGTAGTTTTTGATTTTTAGAAAAAAAATTTTATCCAACTTGTCGGAAATGCGAAAAAGATTCGTATTATTGTGATGTTAAAATAATATCATAATAAAATGGAAAAAGAAAAATTAGACTCAACTTCAACGGGCTATTTTGGCCTGTTAATCCTGCTGGCATTCCTTGTTGGTGGTATTTTAATGTTGGTAATGTTCAATCAACATTTATTTGGTGTAATAGCAGGACCAGTTTTCCTGGTTATCGCTTCCTTTATGGCAGCCGGATTTTTGGTAATTAATCCTAACGAGTCCTCAGTACTCACTCTTTTTGGCGAATACAAAGGGACCTTGAAACGTAATGGATTTTATTGGGTTAATCCATTTTTTGTTAAAAAGAAAATTTCTTTACGAGCCCGTAACTTTAATAGCGAGTTGCTTAAAGTAAACGACAAGCTTGGCAATCCGATTATGATCGGAATTGTGCTTGTATGGAAGGTAGAGGAAACTTTCAAAGCAGCTTTCCAGGTCGATGATTACCTGAGATTTGTAGAAATACAAAGCGAATCGGCTGTACGCAAACTTGCCGGACATTATGCGTATGATAATTTCGACGACGATCAAACCGATATCACACTTCGGGGTGGTGGTGAGGAAGTGAATCATGTACTTGAAAAGGAACTTTCAGAACGTTTGCATATTGCCGGTATCAATGTTATTGAAGCACGCATTGCTCACCTGGCATATTCGGCTGAAATTGCGCAGGCCATGCTCAAACGCCAGCAAGCTACAGCTGTTGTAGCTGCGCGTACAAAAATAGTTGAAGGTGCAGTAAGTATGGTCGAAATGGCATTGAATAAACTATCGGACCGTAAAATTGTGGATCTGGATGATGAACGGAAAGCTGTAATGGTGAGTAACCTTTTGGTGGTCTTGTGTTCAGATAAAGATGCTTCACCTGTTGTGAATGCCGGATCAATCTATTAATCAGTATTAAATGGAAAGAATTATTTACAAGGAAGAGCAATCATTCAGGCAGTCAATTATACCATGGATAATGATTGCATCTATTTTGGTTGCAATTGTCGGATTTGGTGTAAGTTTTTACCAGCAGCTCTATCTGGGCAATCCTTATGGAGATGAACCAAAAAGTGATAATAGCCTGATCTGGGGTAGTATTATTTCTTTTATTGTGATGAGCGGAGCTTTTATTTTTATCTTGAGTGGTAGATTGGTAACTGAGGTTTGGTCGGATGGTATAAGATATAAATTCCCACCGCTGATTCGCAAAATGCGCCATATCGCCCTTAATGAGATAGTTACAGTTGATGTGGCTAAATACAGGCCAATTGTTGAGTTTGGTGGTTGGGGATGGAGAAGACGATTGGTATCACGAAAAACTGCATTCAATGTCAGCGGAAATATGGGAGTGAGGGTTACTCTGAAAAATGGCAGACAGATACTGTTTGGTACTCAGAAGCAGGATGAAATGAAACGCGCAGTTGCTAAAATGTTAACGCATAATAACTTACAATCACTTAGTTAATAATAATGAAAAAGATAATTTTTTTACAGTTACTGATTTTAACAACATTTTCCTTATGTGCTCAGGATATTACAGGGCAATGGAATGGGATTTTACAAGTACGTGGTATTCAGTTACGATTAGTTTTTAATATTACTAAGACTGAAACCGGGTATAGTTCAACTATGGACAGTCCGGACCAGGGTGCTAAGGGCATCCCTGTTACGGCAACTTTATTTGAGAATATAACTTTAAAACTTGCCATTTCGAACGCGGGAATAGAATATGAAGGAGAGTTTAAAGAGGGTGCTTTTGTTGGAACCTTCAAACAAAGCGGGCAATCCTTCCCTCTCGATTTAACCAGAGATATCGTTGAAAAGGCGGAATTGAAAAGACCACAGGAACCAGTTAAACCATATCCTTATTATTCAGAAGAGGTAATTTTTGTAAATGAAAATGCGAACATAAAATTAGCTGGAACATTAACCTTACCTGAAAAAGAAGGAAAATTCCCGGTTGTTGTATTAATTACCGGAAGCGGACCACAAAATAGAGATGAGGAACTGATGGGACATAAGCCATTTCTGGTTCTGTCCGATTATTTAACAAGAAATGGTATTGCGGTATTACGTTACGACGACAGGGGAACAGCACAATCAGAAGGTGATTTTAAATCTGCAACTTCCCTTGATTTTGCTTCTGATGTTGACGCAGCTATTTCATACCTAAAGACAAGAAAGGAAATTGACAGAAAGAATATCGGGCTGATCGGACACAGTGAAGGAGGAATAATTGCTCCTATAGTAGCAGCAAACTGCAAAGATGTTAATTTTATTGTATTGTTGGCGGGAACTGGAATTCGAGGTGATCAGTTGCTGTTGTTGCAGCAGGAACTTATTGGAATAGCATCGGGTATACCGGAACGCGAATTACAGAAAACCAAGGAGATAAATAGTGGTGCATTTGATATTGTGGTAAAATCAACTAATCAGGAAGCTTTAAAAACTGACCTTGCAAACTTTTTAACACAAAAATTAAAAGAATTTCCGGGTGATCAGAAACCTTCAGGAATGAGTGAAAGTGATTTTATAAATACTCAGGTTGATCAGCTTACCAGTCCCTGGATGCAATATTTTATCAAATATGATCCTGCACCAGCATTAGAAAAAGTAAAGTGCCGGGTTTTAGCGCTTAATGGTGAAAAGGACTTGCAGGTTCCGGCAAAACAAAATTTACCAGCAATAAAAGCTGCGTTAGTAAAGGGTAAAAATAAAAGTATTACTATTATTGAATTACCAAATCTGAACCACCTGTTCCAGGAATGTAAAACCGGTTTACCCAATGAGTATGCACTTCTTGAGCAAACGATTTCGCCTGCAGCATTAGAAGAAATCACAAAATGGATACAGGTGAAATAAATTTTATATAGTGTAACAGACAAGAATTAATAAAATCAGATGCCGAAGAAAAAAGTTTTTGCTTTACGCCTTGACGAAGAAGTTTATGCAGCTGTCGAACGATGGGCGGCTGATGAATTCCGGAGTACCAATGGCCAATTGGAATGGATTATCAGCAAAGCTTTGAAAGATGCCCGAAGATTTCCCCCACCAAAAGCAATGGATATAATTGAAGAGGAAAAATAAAAAAAGCGGTAGGATGTATGTCCTGCCGCTTTTTTTATACTTATGTTAAAATGTTGGAGTTTTATTTTTTAGCAACAACAGTTCCTTTAATTAAAAGCATAACCGGATTTGGATCAGCATTGGTAGTAACCGTAATGCTTTTTGTAAATGCACCCATGGCAGCAGCGTTATAAGTAGCAGCAATAATAGTAGATTTCCCTGGAAGTACAGGCTCCTGCGAATATTTCAGGTTGGTGCAACCACAACCAGCTTTAGCGGTTTGAATCAGTAAAGGCTCTTTTCCCTCATTGGTAAGTTTAAATTCAGCTTCTTTAGGAATGCCTTGTTCAATTTCGCCAAAATCACTTGTGGTTTTATCCCATTTAGCTTTTGGCGCATTCGGAGAGGTGACTTTATTGGCCTGAACAGTGCCAGTTGAAGCAACAGCCTGTTGTGCATTTACCTGGCTAAATCCGAAAACAAAGATAATAGCAATAAGAACTAGATGTTTCATGAGATTTTAGATTATTTAATTTGTTTGTGCAAAGATGAGCTGAATTATTAGTATATAATTAAAGTAAGTGTAAAACTATGCAAAGAGAATGTAAAAGTTTGTAAATTAAATGTAAATAGGTATTTTCAGAAATCTACTAATAAGGCGTAAAAGATATTGACATAAGGTGCATTAATTATTTAATAACTTACATATGTATAAGCGTCCAGAATGAAATCAGTTTAATTTATTAGCAGTGCCAATTTTTTTGTCTACAATTTCCGGAGGTTTGTAAGATGCTCTTTTTCATTAGTTTCGTTAAATAATTATGCGTTTTGGTATTTAATTATTCAGGCATATACCTAGATATTTAAATGTAAAAAGGAGGACTGAAGAAATATTTACAAATTTCAATTCTAACCCCATTTCAGGTATTACTTTTCAATGATTTGTTTATAAATAACTATAGCCTGAGATACTTTACAGGAGATTTTAGCTGAATGAGCGTAGGGAGATGCTCGGCAAGCACTGTTGAATCTTTGTAAAGTGACAGGTAATACATTGATATTAAAATACATATAATTTGTTTGGCGACAAAATATTTGAGTGTTTTTCACTGGATAAATTATTGAGTTATCTAATATATAGTACTAACCAAATGGAGGCTGGTGGTAAATATAGAGTCCTTAAAGGACGGAATTCAGGTAAGAGTAGCAAGATTGCTTCTTCTTTTAAGTATACAATTATAGGTCATAAAAGGAATCTGGCATCTGGTTTTAACTGGATTTGTAATGATACTGCAGGAATACTGAAATCGGTATTAGTCGGTTTTGTACTCCTGCTTTTTTTTATTCCGGTCTTTTCCGGTCAATAAAATTTTCTGAAAGCTACATTGAAACTCTAGATCGCTGCACAGATAATTAAATCCCTAATTCAAATGCCAAATTGAAAAAAATACTTACAATCGTTAAATGTCTTCTGCCATTATTGATATTCCTCCTGATTGCAGGTGGAAATATTGCTTTTGGTCAGGTGAGGATTGCAAGTGTGAGCGGCAGTTGGAGTAATACGGCAACCTGGGGTGGTCAAAGTGTTCCTGTTAATACAGATGATGTTACGATTAATTCCGGAGTAACAGTTACCATGGATGTTAATGGGACGTGCAGAACAATTACGGATATGGCTGACGGATCAATTTCCGGGGCAGGGGTTTTAACAATAGCGGGAAATGCGGGGATTGCTATTTATGATATTTCGGGCACCGCTACTATATCCTGCCCTGTTTCAATGCCGGCCGATGCATCAATTTCAATTTCCGGCAGCCTGGCTATTTCGGGTGCCATTAGTGGGGCGGCAATCAATCTGATTAAGAATGGAACCGGAATACTGATACTTTCCGGACTAAACTCCTATATGGGTATCACAACTGTATCAGCAGGTATATTAAATATCCGCAGTAATATGGCAACAGGTAATCCTGCAGGCGGAGTAATAGTATCTTCGGGTGCCCGGTTAGAAGTGCAGGGAGGAATCATGGTTATCGGGGAAGCTTTAAGCCTTGCAGGCGAAGGTGGTGGAATATCCGGCGGCGCTTTGTATAATGTGAGTAATTCTAATATGTGGGCAGGTCCTATTGTAATAGATGGAGCTCTTACCCGGATAAACTGTGCTTCCGGAGATCTTGTACTTTTCACTACTATTGATTTAAAGAATAATTCCCTGATTTTTCAGGGAGCCGCAAATACTTTTATGGCAGGAGATATTTTTTCAACAATCGGATCCGGAGACATTACTAAAGAAGGCTCAGGAGAACTTAGTTTTGGTAATCAGACTATTACGATAAATTCTCTTTTCATAAATGAGGGAAAGCTATTTTCTACTTCCGGAAATCTTAACCTTGCTGGTAATTTTAGTAATAATTCCATATTCGATCCCAATGGTGGAACAGTTATCCTGAGCAGCAGTGTTGTACAAAGTATCAATGGAACTCAACAAACTGCATTTAACAACCTTACACTCAATAATTCGTCAGGAGCGATCCTGGGGAATAGTGAAATAATTGATGGTACGTTAACTCTACTAAACGGAACACTTACTCTGGGCACGAATAATCTCACATTGGGTGTTGCAGCAGTAGCAGGTTCACCTTCTGTTTCGAATATGATTGTTGCTGATGGCACAGGCGAATGCCGCAGGGTATTTACAGCCAATGGCTCTTATGTGTTTCCTGTAGGTGACAATACCGGTACACCGGAATACTCACCTGTTACTCTAAATGCAACATCAGGTTCTTATTCGTCAGCATATGTTGCAGTTAGAGTGACTGATGCCAGGCATCCTGATAATACAAGTGGTGTTGATTTCCTCAGCAGGTACTGGACAGTTACCCAATCAGGAATAACTTCTTTTTCATATGACATATCCGGCACATTTCTAACTGCTGATGTTGAGGGAAACATAAATGATATTATAACCGGAGCATGGATTGGATCAGGTCCCTGGCAGGGCTTTAGCCAGGTTTCTGCAACATCAATTACCGCTTCCGGAATCACAGGAAATGCAGATTTTACAGGAATTTCAACTACATCATCTGCTCTTTCGGTAACAATAGATGCTAATCCTGCTTTAACTGTATGTAAGGATACCCCGGTTACTTTAACCGCAACCCCAACCGGTAATTCTCCTTTTTCTTATATGTGGTTACCAAACGGAGAAACTACAGCTTCAATAACTCCTTCAACTGCAACTCCGGGTTCGATCCTATATACAGTTATAGTTACTGATGGAAACGGGCAAATGGAGGCAAGGATGGCAACTGTTAAGGTAAATGACATTCCAGTTGCAACCACCAGCCAGGTAAATGTAAAATGTAAAGGCGGTAACACCGGCACTGCTACAGTAGTTGCATCAGGTGGAACAGCGCCTTATACTTACTACTGGAATACTACTCCTGTTCAGAATGCAGCAACAGCAACAGGTCTGACAGCCGGTACATACAGTGTAATAATAACCGATGCCAACCTTTGCCCGATCACTAAATCAGTAACGATCACCGAACCGGCAGCAGCTACAGTCGTTGTATCAGGTGGAACAGCACTTTACGCTTACTCCTGGAATACTACTCCTGTTCAGAATACGGCAACAGCAACCGGTCTGATAGCTGGTATCTATAGTGTAACTATAACCGATGCCAACCTTTGTAATATCACAAAATCAGTAACGATTACCGAACCGGCAGCAGCTCTTTCAGCAACCACCAGCCAGGTAAATGTAAATTGTAAAGGTGGTAACACCGGCACTGCAACAGTGGTTGCATCAGGAGGGACAGCACTTTACACATACTCCTGGAATACCACTCCTGTG
>JAIFMH010000012.1 GCA_020048595.1 Bacteroidota bacterium
TTCGTTCCAGATGTTAGCGACTCCACCGATATTGGATTGAGTCCATCCCGTGTACCAGCTTAGCGCTGAAGTAAATGGATTGCCCAAAAAATGCCAGCTTCGGTTTGTTTGAGTTGACCCGGTAACGGTTAGGCTTGAAACCGTAAGATCAGAAACATTAAGCAAGCCACTGAAGTTCTTTGTGCCGGCAGTTTTATATGCTGTCATATATCCTTTGCCTGCAAGAAAGTTATCCGAATTGTTGCTCAGTCCATTATTAATAGTATTACCGGTACTCCATATTGGAGCAGTTCCTGCGGTATTTTTAAAATTCACCCATTCATTTGTTGGTTCATACCAGCAATAAAAATCATACTCTGTGTCAGGACTAACAGTAAAATTTGTGCTTATAGCCTGTGCAGCAACAGGAGAACTCAGGAAATGCCACCCATCGTTCCAGGTACCCCAATCGGCTGCGGCGATGTAACGTTGCACCGTGGCTGTTACACCAAGCGTTGATTGTATCAGCGATGCGGTTCCGATTGCGGTACTGTTAAGAGTAAGCATGGTGGTAACACTAAGCGTTCCGCTTACGGTAACTTTTGAGTTATCGGCAATGCTGATCCCAGAGCTGTTGGTTATTGAAAGATTATTGAAATCGGACAAAGCAGTACCAGATATTGTTCCTGGTGTAGCACCCGACATAGTAAAGGTTTCCGTTCCTTTTGTATAGGTTCCATTGTTGATAAATCCACCATTGTTAATTTCAATGGTTGCCGCACCGGTTGCCGTTATATTGCCACCTGAGGGTATCTCAATTCCCTGGCCCTGAGTTGTATAAGGCAACAGAATTGATAAAGGCAGGCAAAGGATAAGTAAAAGGATCTTTTTATTTTTCATGATTGTAGAATAAACAAAACACTAATCCTATTGAGTCTTATTTCGTATATTGATTTCGACTTCCTATAGTATTTCGCTGGTAATGAAAATCAACCTCCAGCGCTCCGGCAAGCCCGGTATAAGTATCCAGACTATTACCACCATCTCGGTATATCCTGCATACAAGCATACTAGAAATAGTTTTACCTGCAGCGGGTATTCCACCACTGCCTAAAGGAGTTAGATAATGCTTGTCTTTAACCAATACCTCATTCGGTACTGTTGTATTTCCACTTACTGTGTCATAAACCGGAAATGCTTCACCAAGGTTTGCCCATGCGTACTGCAATACCCATCTGGGAGTGGTTGGACCTGCTGCCCCAGACGCCGAAGGCACCCAGTGAATATGCGGCATTATGTTTGTTTCTTCATCCCAATCGTGAGGTAATTGTACGACAAAATACATTTCATCAACTCCTGTTGGCTGGAACCAGTTCAAGTATGGACCGCTTCCGTCAAAACCATAAGGGAATTTAGCCCAAACAGGCTTCACTGTACCTGTTGACGGCTCAGAAAGGGGCACTCGTAAATCATCCCATGTTCTTGCATCATTGGTAACTTCAAACGTACCATCTGCTTCTATAGTAAAATCAGTATTTATCTTCACCTCCTGCGCAATAGCCCAATTAGCCATTCCAATTATGCACAGCATAACGATTAAAGTAAATGATCTTTTCATAATTTCAACGTTTTAAACCTGTTTAGATTGATTAATTTTTTCTTTTAAATCTGGAATCTGCACAAAGTTAGATTTCAGTTTATGCGAACCAGGCAGGAGTTAGTTCTGTCTAAATTCATTTTTTAGTAATCCGGGAGATAGTAGCGTCTGAAACTATACAATTCTTAGAGGAAAGCCATATAAATCCCTAATACAAATGTAAACTTTTTTGCACCTTATAAACAGTTTATTTCTGATTATGACAGATATATTTTGTTGTCAGTTAAAAAATCCGGAGTGTACACAAGTGAAAATAAAACCCATTAAGTTAGCTAAATAAAAATCTGGATTATTATCTTAAATAAAATAAAAATGCCACATATTACTGTTTACTAATCTTTTAAAATAAATAAAATAAGATTTTCAGAAAATATTTACCAGGCATAAACCAATAGAATCTCTCCTCTTTCGGCCCGGATATTGAGCCTGATTCACCAAATTTATTTCATTACACTAAAAATTTTAATTTTTCAACCAGTAAATTTATATTACACAACTAAAAAAAACATTTTTTTACAGAACTCCGGAATATTAAATTTTACCGTTCGATATTTCGTGGTGCTTATCAAAACAATCACTATTCTTTCTACCTGACCAGAACTTTTGTATTCGAAATTCCTCTGCCGCTATGCACACTCACAATATAAACGCCTTTATTACCACGCATATTTATTTGAGTACTGGATCCGGAATCCACATTTCCCGAAGCTATTTTGCGGCCGCCTATATCAAATACCACTATTTTACCACTTTGTTGTTGCAGTGAGGTTATCAGAATAGCTCCGTCAGCACTGTGCATGCGGAACAACTGAGATGTTTCCTTTTCCGAAACTGTAGTAATTTCCTTTCCGGGAACAGTAGTAAGGTCAACAAAATGCAGAAAGAACCTATCAGTGATAGTTTCAGACTGATTCACATGGAAAGTATATGCCGGTACCAAACCCAGATTAACATATGTTTCTGAATCACGATCTTCGAGGCTGACTTCAAAATTACTGCCAAAACTTTCGACCTGACTGGCAGTTATTGTATAATTACCCGGAGCACCAGCCCTGATATTAATCGGGACTAGTATTGCAGAATCCAGATCCCCCATAAAATTAATGGAATACTCTTCCCCATTCTTCACCGACCATAATTGTGGCGCAGTAGCGTACATACTGTAGAACTTCGCGGCTCCTTCAGCAGGATCACTGTTGTTAAATATCACAAGCGCTTCATCGCTGTACGAATTTACATCACAGGTTAGCTGAAGCCTCAACTCTTCGTTAATATCAGTTATACTTTTAACGCCGGCATTTTCATCATTTACTATCTCACTGCCGTAAACTACCAGGTTTCCTATTGATGGGGCTAACGTACTGTTATTTACCAAAACTGATTTATTGACCTCCTGGCCGATAAACTGCTTTGAAGCGAAAAACAGTGTAAGTAGTAAAATAAATATTCTTGCTTTCATGGTTGTTTTTTTTATTGGGATAGTTCAACAATCGATATTGTTGGTCTTATATAGTATTTATAACCATTTGACACAAAAGTAAATTTATTTATGCGTTAATGGTAATTTATTTTCCATCATCTTAAAACTAAACCTAGAATTACCGGGAATGCAACAGAGAATATTTTTAAATCAGGGTGAATTTAAATGTTAGGAAAAATACAAAAATACAAGTACAATAAAAATCAAAAAATCATTTTAACTTATTATTAACGTGATATTTACAATATATCAAGAAATAGGGAAACTTAAGAGATAAGGGAAATTGAGCAAAATTATAAAACCAATAAAACAGCTCAAAACCTATACAAACAGACGAACAGGCTCATTTTATACCTTGAGAAAATATTTTAATGATGTAAATTTATTTTACGTTATATATATTAATTTTCACCGGATATGGAGGCAACTGATAACTTAAACTAACTGGATTCCAGATTTTATAGTCTGCGTGCCGGACTTATAACCACCTCCAAATAAATATGGTTAAGACAAGTACTATAGTTAGGGCCTGCTGAAAAACTCAATCAAAATAATGATTGGTTTTAGATTTGGGTGCTCTGCACCATAAATTATTACTCTTTTTTTCGGGCTACAAATATTTTGCCACTCTGTGGCTTCATAGTACCGCCATAATTGTAATAAATAAAGGTGCAGAGCACCGCAATATTTGTAGTAGAAACCCACAGAAAATATCATACAAGGTGCAGCGCACCGAACACCGATGGGCTAAACGAAGTCAAATATATAATGCACGGATGTTGTAACATATTGTTCTGTTTTCTTAAATCTGACACATGGATAATACATCTTATTCTGCTGATTATATGCTTGATATACGATTTTCAGCAGGCCTTGATTACCCACCTGCATTCATCTGTTTGCTGACAAAAGTAATATCTTATCCTGGTTCAGAAACCTCCTGAAAATGAAAGAGACATCGCATTTCGCTTAATTAAACGAATTGCGATGCCTCACAAATTTCTTTCAGGTTACCTCAATAACGGGCTGCTTATTATTTCATTCTCGCCATTTCAGGTAATTATTGCTGTACTAATTCTCACATGCATAGGCAAAAAGCCAATTGTCTCTAATTCACCAGTATTTTAGTATTACTGATTCCGTTGCTGGTAAGTACACTCACAATATAAACGCCGGTATTACCCTTCATTTCAATTTCAGAGGTAGCACCTGCTTCAATACGGCCCGTGGCTATAGTTCGTCCAAGCATATCAAATACGGCTATCTTACCATGCTGCTGCTGTAGTGAGGTTATAGCAATGTTTCCGTTTACAGTGTAAATACTGAAACGCTTTGCAACTTCCGTATCAGTAACGGACGTAACATTCAGCAAATGGAGATAAAATCTATTTGTGATGGTTGAAGGTTCGTTAACTGCAAACGTATAATCAGGCGTGTTACTTAAATTGGTAAAAGTCCCTGAAGCCCGGTCCTCAAGAGTGATAACAGCATTACCGCCAAAACTTTCTGTCTGGCTGGCCGTAAGTGTATAAATACCTGCAACTCCTGCCTTCACAGTAAGTGGCACCATATTATCTGAACTCAGATCATCCAAATAATTTATGGAGAAATTACGCCCATCCTTCACCGACCATAATTCAGGTGCATTGGTGTATATACTGTTAAACTTCTCGCTACCGTCTTCAGTTTCATAACTGTTATAATTTACAATGGCTTCATCACTGTACGAATTAACATTACAGCTTAACCTTAGTCTCAGTTCTTCACTATTAATCTCATCATTTTTAAGATATGCCTTTGTACTATGCACTTTAACACTGTTGTTCATGGACAGGTTTCCTTCGGATGCTGCAAATACAATAAAACCCTGGCCACCTGGAATGTAACGGGTAACGCCATTAGTCCCTGAGCCGGAAGTAATATAAGTCCCATAATTCCCAACGGCATCATTCCAAATCCAGTAGCTTTTCAAGGTTCCTGTTAATTTACTCCTGTCCCAACCTGAAGCAGCCTCCCAGTCAATGGAACAGGGATAAGGATTTCCAACAAGGTTAAAATACTGATAGGTTGAACCTCCACCCCTGGTTAGCGGATAATTTACTGTCCCGTTGTTAAATAAACCGCGGAAATTCTTTGTCGTATTTGTTACCTCATAGGCTACAAGGTATCCGCGGACAGGTAAGAAATCTGCATTCCCGTTGGCTGTATTCCAGGTTGGCGCAATACTTGTATTTTTAACATTAATCCATGTTAAAGCAGGTTCGTACCAGGTATAAAAATCGTATCCTGAAGTTGCCGGAGTAAAATCTCCTGAAATTGCCTGGTTAGCAACCGGCGAGCTCAGGAAGTGCCATGACCAGGAAACTCCGTTTATATACCTTTCTACCCGGGCTTTGGAGCCTGTAACCGTACCATTCGTTAAAAGAGAAGCCGTTCCGGCCGATGTACTTTTCAGAATAATACTGTCGTTTAACGTAAGTGCACCATTGACAGTTACATATTTTTGCGGAAGAATTGTAAACTTACTGCCTGATGCAACTGTAAGGTTATTGGTAGTGAGTAAGCCCAGTTGTGTTGTTACACCGCCGCTGTTGGTTACTGACAGGTTATTAAGAACCGTATTGCTGCTACCCGAAATGTAGGCTGATGTATTGCCTGAAAATGTAAATGTTTCGGTTCCTTTACTATAGGTGCCGTTGTTGGTAAAATTACCGCTGATATTTATAGCTGGAGAGTTAACACAGGAATAAGAGCAGGCAGGATAAATAAACAGGCTCCCGGTTATATTAGCTGTACCTCCGGTATGAGTGAACGTACCGGTTCTGGTTCCATCTCCAACATTTACAAAATCACTGTTCAGAGTACCTGAACTAAAAAGAACATTCCCATTGAGATTCTGATAACCAGAATGCAATCCACCTGTTACATTTAGAATCCCGCCATTAATAAGCAAAGTACCTCCATTGTTCAGCAACGCACTTTTTGCGAATACAGTATTTCCGGATGTAGCAAAGGTCCCTCCTCCGGCAATATACGATGCCCAGAAATTATCATCTACAGTTACAAGTCCGCTTGCAGAAATGGTTCCACTGGTGTGAGCCAGTGTTAAAATGCTGAGAGAAGAAGGTGCTGGCCCTGTGCGAATGGCTTTATTTACACCACCCATTTGCACATGCGAACGGACCGTATATGCAAACCTGCCATCAATGGCAATATTCCCGTCTACTCTTAGCAGTTTATTTGTTGCATTCCAAAAAACACTGTGAGTAAGTGTTCCGTTGGCGAAAACTGTCAGATCATTGGTAATTACATAATCCGCATCAGTAGCCTGGAGTATTAAATTACCGTTGAAAACTGTTAGATTATTATCAACTGTGAAAGCTGCTGATGAACTTGTCAGCGTAGCTGTGGATGTAGCCAGATTTACTGAAAAATTATACAAACCCGCGCCTGTCAATTCAGGACCGGTAGATTTTGAGTTTCCTGTATAATTAACATTATAAGTTCCCTGCGGAGTACCGGTCATGCTGCCTTCACTACGATTGATAGAGGCTGAGGGAGCCATTGTAATGTAAGCACCGGCTGCCAAAGTACCATTTTGTAGGTTTAAGGAACTTGCACTACCGATAGTTTTTGCAGTGGGTACGGTAATGGTTCCCGTATTCGTAACAATAACTCCGCCGGATGCATTAAATGGCGTTATCCATTCTTCGGTTGTAGCTGTATATGCAGCTGGTTTGTTGTATTGCAGCGCTGCTGAAGA
This sequence comes from Bacteroidota bacterium, assembly GCA_020048595.1. Lineage (GTDB taxonomy): Bacteria > Bacteroidota > Bacteroidia > Bacteroidales > UBA4417 > UBA4417. Next base: position 6,880 of record JAIFMH010000012.1, read on the forward strand.
ACCGTAAGCAACAGTTCCGTTTGTTACCACAACGGATGCAGTTCCTTCCAATGAGAGTTTTCCGTTTACTGTTGGTGCCGTTACAAATGTTTTTGTTCCTGAACCCGAAAGAGTAAGGTTGTAATAATTCGTCACTTTTGCTGTTTGCCCGGCACCTGTATAATTTACAGTGTTACCAGTAGCAGTTACAGCCAGTGTTGGAGTAATTGCACCAGCTCCGGCATAATTCAGCGTTCCGGTTGCGGCATTGGTAAATGTCCCTGCACCGGATAGTGCTGTTGATACAGTGAGGGTTCCTGAATTTGTTCTGGTTCCTGTAATGGCTACATTAGGCATTGAAGTAATGGTTGTTCCATTCATCGTCTTCCCGGTTCCCGAAAAAGTATGCACTCCTGTTCCAAAAGCACTGAAAGTGGTAGCATTATTTGTAAAGTTACCGGCAAAATTATAGGTATTATTAGCACCGTTTCCCGAAGGAGGCTCCGTCCAGATTGTACCGGCATTAAGAGTAACATCACCGTTAAATGCCATAGCACGCGATGTTCTAACTGTTGATCCAAAGGCTATTGTACCGGCTATATTTGTAGTACCCAGAATTATTAATGGACTACTAATTGTAACTGAACCACCATTAATGATTGTCAAAACACCAAAAGTGAATGTTCTACCTCTATTATCATTAACAGTAAGTTTAGCCCCATTGTTGACTGTTACCGACCCGGCTGCAGTTTGAGTGATGCCTCTGGTTAACTGAACTGAATTGGTTCCGGTTGTTGCTATTATAACTGCATCACCGGCAGCAGGTATCTGATTCCCAATCCATGTTGAACCTGTTGACCAGGTACCACCAGTGGCAGTACTCGTAATGGTTGCTGCATGTGCTATTGAAAATAGCATTAGAAAGATTAATAAGAGGGTAATAAGCTTGGTTTTCAAAAGTTTCATTTTCAAAATATTTTGCTTTCCACTAAGTCTAAATAAAAAAGGGCCTTGTTTATTTTTAATCCTATTAAGCTGGAGAAGTTAAATAATGTATTTCCATAACGAGTTAGCCAGGTATAACTTATTATCCATTATTTAATAAAAAAAATACAAGTAATGATCCGCCGATAGTCGGAGTTTGGAAGAAGAACCAGTGAGTAGAGTAAAAAGCACGCAAATTTAGTTTTATGATACGTGCAGGTAGTTGTTCGGCGTATTTTCAACCACGTTATAATTCGTGATCAGGGTACATTGTTAACAAAGATAATACAAGCATTATTATCAAGTTCCCACTAATTAAATTTTTATTAACATATCAACATCCTCTTTTGAAAAGAAAAAAGCACATCAATCACTTCTTTTGCAGCAAGTTATAAACTGGAAATACATAATTAAAAATAAAATGTTAATTATGTAAAAGTCACCATATAAACTTGTTTGATTTTATTTTACCTTTTGAAAAGAAGGCTTCAAATTCTTTCAACTCACTTTTTTGAGCGTACTCATACAGGTGATTTCCTCCCGAAGCTGGATTTCAAGCAATTTATAAAAAGCATTGAATTGCCTGATAAGTTGCTTAACTTCTGCAATATCACTACCGTGTCGGCTGGTTTGGTTTATTTTCAGAATAAGATCACGCATTATGGATGTTGAAACTAAGTCGATACTGGATTTTATTTTATGTGAGGCTAAAGCAATGGCGTCCAGATCATTTGCCAAATCACCTTTATTCAATTCGCCTAAATATGCCGGTGTTATTTCGAGAAATTTATCAAGCATAATATTCAATTGAACCTGGTCGGAGCCAATCATTTTCTCAAGGCGCGACACATCAGAAACTCTAATGTTGCTGGTAGCATCGTTTGTTTGTATGGCATGTTTTTTATTTCTGGATATGTGCAAAAAAATCTTTTTAAACAGATCATCCGGATCAAACGGTTTTGATATATAGCCTTGCATGCCTGCAGCTTCACATCTTTCGACAATACCTTTAATTACATTGGCTGAGAGTGCCAGAATGGGTGTGTTAACAAATAATTTCTCCCGTATCATTTTGCTGGCTGTCATACCATCCATTACAGGCATTTGAATGTCCATAAGAATAATATCGAATGTGTCTTCAGCAACTATATCAACAGCCTGCTGTCCATTTCCGGCAATCACCACTTTTGCGCCCCATTTTTCAAGCATTGTGGTAGCAAGCATCTGGTTTAATTTGTTATCTTCAACCAGCAGGACAGAGTATCCTTTTAGTAAATTGTCGCCGGATTCGGTACCTTGAATTGAATTTTGCATAATCTGGTCTTCTGCTATTTTCAGATCAATTGAAAAATAAAACTTACTTCCAATGTGTCTTGTACTCTCAAGCTTAAGCTTTCCTCCCATCAGCTCAACAATCTGCTTGCTGATTGCAAGGCCAAGTCCTGAACCACCGTGTGTGCGCGAAATGGTATCATCCTCTTGTTTGAAACTTTCAAACACTTTTTCCTGATTTTCCAAACTTATTCCTATTCCGGTATCCTGCACTTCAAACCGGATCTTATTTTTCTGTCCCGAAACACTTTCGAGTTCACACCGGATTTCAATAGAGCCCTGAGGTGTAAATTTGATAGCATTGTTAACCAGGTTACTCAAAACCTGTTGCAGCCTCAGCGGATCTCCTTTATGGAAATCATAAAGACGTTTATCAACGTGATATTTCAATTCTATCTGTTTCTCTTTGGCAATAAAAACATGCGAATTAAACACCCTGCTTATTACATCCGATACTTTGAAACTTGTTTCTTCGAGCAACATCTCCCCTGATTCTATTTTTGAAAAATCGAGAATATCGTTGATTATCATAAGCAGATGATCAGAAGATGTTTTAATATTTTCAATCAGTTTACTGTTCGGGCCTTCAATTCCTGCGTCATGCAACATTCGGGTCATTCCAACAACAGCATTCAACGGATTCCGGATTTCGTGGCTCATTATAGCTAAAAACTTACTTTTTGCTTCGTTGGCAGCTTCAGCGGCAGCAACAGCTTGCTGTAAAGCCTTATCAGCTTTCTTTCTGCTTGTTATATCTCTGGCTATGCCGGTTGTTCCCAGCAACTGTCCGTTCTCATCAATAACAGGTGCGCGAAAAATCTCGAACCATACCGATTTATGTTTAAAATCAATAAGTTCCTCCACTCCGCTTAATTCACGATTGCGCATTACCAGCTGATCCTCATCTATAAAATGTCGGGCGGTATCACTATTCCAAATATCCAGTGCATCTTTACCTAATATTTCACTTTCACTGGTGATGCTGAAATATTCCATAAAAGGCTTGTTAATTGACAAGTAATTGCTGTCAACATCTTTCAGCCACATCTGGAAAGGAACATTATTGAAAATTGCCTTCAGCGAAGCTTCACGATTTCGCAGAGCTTCATCCTTCTGTTTTCTGTCGGTTACATTGCATAACAGATCTGCCAAAATCTGGAGGAATGTAATTTCGTCGCTACTCCACTGTTTTACAGTTTTAACCGAATCAAAACCAACAAAACCTATACATGCACCATTTAAAATCAACGGTATGGTAATAAGTGTTTTTATTCCTTGTGGTTCAAGGATTTTATATTGTGGATCTTGCTTACCAAGCTTATTAACATCCTGAATAACAAGCATTTTCCCATTTTTATGTGTTTCAGCCCAATCAGGCAGCAGATCAGTTGATATTTGTTGCAGGTTATGAATTTCGGGTGAAATATTTTCAGCGCACCACTCATGTGTATTCGACATGGTGTTTTTTGCAAAATCGTACTCAAAAATGTAAACCCTGTCAATATCATTACCCTCACCTACAACGGACAGTAATCTATTAACAGCGTCGTTGCTGTTTTCGACAGGAATATTAATAAATTCGGTTGCCAGGTGGGTAAGCAGGTTCTGAAGGCTTAGGAGCTTACTCATTTTTTCTTCAGCTTCCTTTCGCTCAGTAATATTACGTATAGTTCCTTCGATATAGCCCGGCTCGCCTTCGCTTTCGCGGATAAGATGACATGTTATGGAAACGGGTATGTGTTTTCCGCTTTTATGGATAAGCAGATTTTCAAAGTCATTGATGGAGCCCTTCTCAACCAAAAGTTGAAGCATCCGGTTGCGGCTCTCAATATCAGCATAAACGGCAGTAACGGATTTCCCTATCAACTCCTGGGGCCGGTATCCGGATAAATGGTATACGGATGGAGAGAGGTCAAGGATGTTACCTTTTAAATCTGTGCGGTAATATAAGTCGAGGAATGAATTAAAAATGGATTCGTACTTTTCGGCGAACAACGTAAGCTCGTCTTCTATTTTTTTATATTCCGAAATATTGTAACTGATTCCGATAATTCCGGAAACATTGCCATTTTTATCAAAATGAGGGATTTTCGTGCCTTGCAGCCAAATCTCTTTCCCACTGCGGGTAGTCAGTAAACCATCGCGGTGAATAACAGGCTTTCCGGTCTCAATTATCATCCGATCTTCAGCTTCAGTTTTTAGCGCTGTTTCTGCCGGATAAAAATCCGAATCCCTTTTGCCAATAACTTCAGTTATATCCTCTACGCCCAGAAGTTCAGCTTCTGCTTTGTTAATGAATATTTTTCTGCCTTCAATATCTTTTACATACAACGGATCAGGAATATTCTGAATAATAGCATGCAGCATTCTGAGTTCATCACTGAGCCTGTTTTTTTCTTCAGAAAATGCTTTCAATTTCTCCGATACGTTGCATGCATTGGCTAACATGTCCATAATTGGAAAATACTGCTGAATTTCAGCAGATTGTGGTGTTTCGAAAAAGCAGAGGGCAAGTAATCCAAAATCGGGCAACAGAAATACATGGCAATTACCCGCTTCCACTTCTATAACCTGAGATGGCGTTTCCGCAGATAATCCTGCAAATAAATCCGGAGCTTGGTTCACAAAACAGATCTGATCATTATTACTCATCCCCTGAATTGAGAGGGTATGGACTTCCTGGTCGATGCAGCGCAGAACCATAGCTCCGCTGCAATACATTTTTTCAACAAAAATTGGTATGGTTTTATTCAGCAATTCACCACCGGTGTTAACACCAATCGAAACCGCCAAATCAAGCAAAACACTATCAATATTGTATTTTAATACCATGAGTAAACATGTTGAGTAACAATAAATGTGGCTTCAGATATTCTCCTGACGATAAGTCTCAGGACTATTGATCTTAATTCTCCACATTTGTTAATGTTCATCAACACAAAAAGTAATACCAGAAATGCAGGAAATATTACCCTTTCAGGACTATTTAACAAGAAATATCTTTCGTGATGAATTGTATTTCAGAAAAACGGATTAAAGATTGTATTTGCTGATCATGCGATATACTGTTGCCCTGCTGATATCCAGTTTATTAGCAACCAGGACTGCATTTTTATTATACAATTTCAAAAAATGGCTCAATATCCTTACGTTATATTGTTCCATGGTGAGTTCCTGCTCCAGGATGTTATTTCCTTCCTGGGTTGATTGTATCTGCAAATCATCGGGCATTATTATATCGCCTTCGGAAAGTATTACAGATAATTCAATAATTGATTTCAGCTCCCTGATGTTCCCCGGAAAACTATATGCCAGTATTTTTTTCTGCGCCTGCGATGAAAGCGTTTTCAGAGACATCTTATTTTCTTTACAAAAAAGTTTTACAAAAAAATTTGCCAGCAACAATATATCACTTCCTCTTTCGCGCAACGGAGGCAAATTAATTGGCAGCCCCATAAGCCTGTAATACAGGTCCATACGGAATGTGCCTTCTTTAACAAGTGCAGCCAGATCTTTATTTGAAGCTGTAATGATACGCACATCAACCTTTACTTCCTTGTTGGAACCCACCCTTATAATTTCCCTTTCCTGAAGAACTCTAAGCATTTTGCTTTGCATGTTCATATCCATCTCTGAGATTTCGTCAAGGAATAGAGTTCCCTTATTGGCTTCCTCAAACTTACCGATCCTTTGAGCTACAGCTCCGGTAAATGATCCCTTTTCGTGTCCGAACAATTCACTTTCAATCAAATCAGACGGAATGGCGCTAACGTTGATCGCTACGAAGGGATATTTACTCCTCACCGAATTATAATGTAAGGCCTTTGCAACCAGATCTTTACCTGTTCCTGTTTCGCCATACACCGAAACACTGATATTGTTATTGAGGGCTTTCTGCATGAGCGCGAAAACTGATTTTAAAGGCTGGCACTGGCCTATGATCAGGTTAGAAAAAGAATATTTTTCGATAACCGCCTCCTTCAGGTTTTTATTTTCTTCCCTGAGCAGAAAGTTCTCCTGGATGTTAGCTAATGCACGCCATAGCCTTTTGGGAGCATCATCATTTTTAACAATATACTCGTATGCTCCTTCTTTGAGCAGATCGATGGCAGTGGTAATATCCTCCTGCCCCGAAATCATAATCACAGGAATTGCCGGATTGTTTTTTTTGATCCTCGCCAATGCTTCGCCACCAGTGCAGCCTGGCAATGAGTAATCCAGCGTAATCGCCATTGGTTGTTTATAAAGATTTTTAAAACAATCTTCAGCATTCGAAAACTTCTCGACTGTATAGTCAGGATTCAGTTTCAGATTATACTCCAGTAAATCAGCATACCAGGAATCATCTTCAACAACGAATATCAAGGATTTTGTCATAGCCGTAATTTGTATTCAAATGTAGCAATAGTTATCCAAATTGATACAATTATCTCATTATGAAACAAATTTCTTACCGGTGAAAATCTTATTCAACTGACTTACAACTCTATAAATAAATGGAATAACTTTTGCTAAGAAGTAAACAAAGTACTACACTATGGTTATTCTGTTAGTTGATAATAATAAGTTTTTTGTTTCTGTGTTACAGACAATGCTGTTAAAGGCAGGTTTTAATAGTATTGAATGCGTTAACAACGGAATTGATTGCATTATTCATATCAATAAGGATGAAAAACCAGACGTTATAATTATTGATGAAACTCAGTGTTATCCAAAAGGATTGGATGTTATCGAAAATATTCGCCATTCGTTACCTGCTGCAAGAATTATTATTCTGATTGATGCGGATTCCGATTTAAATATGAATATCCAACCAGTGAAAGGTTCCATTTTTTTGATGGAGAAAAACAGCATAACAGCAGACAATTTACCACAGCTCTTATACAATATATTTACAGAGAAGATAAGTGCTACTAAATTTCCGCCTGCAAACAAAGTGTTTTCATCGTTAAGAAGATCATTTACCGGTATGTTAAATTTTTAATATCTTGATTTCTATATCACTTTATTGAGTATTTAGATTTTCAAATTAAATCAAACAAAATTCCTGATTCCTGCTCTTTGCAGCTTTTCCGGTTTACAGGTCCCGATTTTAATTTAACTTACTAATGGCATTAAGAACGGAATGCTTTAGCGTATCTGACTACTGAATATACTTCGGTTTCTTTTTTCTTCACATCCAGATACAGAACCTGGTTGATCACAAAATGTGTTAGTTTCTCAAATGGAATTCAACATGATTTTAACATTTTATGGAACCCGGAAACCGATGAGTTTATCGTTAGTTTTAAACAGCTTTTTACTTAAAATGGCACAAAATCCGCTTTCTAAATAGTTGATTAATCCGCTTCAGAAAAATATTTTCAAAATTTTATATTTTATATAAATCTATTTATCAATATTTTACATAATTATTACTGCATTTTAAGTTTTATTACTGCATTTGCAGTTGCATTACTGTATTTTCAGTTGTATATTTGCTGCGTAATTGATCCATCACTCTAAAAACATCGATTTCAATGAAAAAACTTACCACAGCCGAAGAAGACATCATGCAGATTTTATGGAAACTTGAAAAAGGATTCATTAAAGATATCCTCGAACAGATTTCGGAGCCAAAACCGCCATATACAACTGTTTTATCAGTTATACGGGTTTTGGAGAAGAAAGAATTTGTAAGCCACACTCAATATGGGAATACCTATGAATATTATCCGCTCATCAGCAAGGATGAGTATGCCGGCGAATATTTCAACCATTTCCTTACTGGATATTTCAATAACTCATTCCCAAAAATGGCTGCATTTTTTGCTCAGGAAAACAACCTGAGCATGACTGAACTCGAAGAGATTATTCGCCTTACCCAAAAAGAACTTAACCAATCAAACAACGAAAACAATGGATAACATAGTTGAATACCTCATAAAGTCGGGTATAGCTCTAAGCGTCTTCTACCTGTTTTACTGGCTGTTAATGCGCAAGTCAACACACTTTGGACTAAACCGGTTAACCCTGGCCACATCCTTACTGGCTTCATTGATTTTACCCTTATTCAAAATCAATATTACTCCCGAAGTGATTGCTACCAGCATCCCGGTAATGAGTCTTGATCTGGCAAATGTGGTGCAGATTGTTAGTAAACCGGAACCGTTTTGGGGAATACGCGAAATTGTGCTTCTGGTCTATTTTTCGGGGTTGGCGATAACACTTTTCAGACTTATCTATCAATCCATTTACATTCACGTGATTACGAAAATGTCGAGGACTTTAATTAAAGGCAATCATACTATAGTTTTGGTTGAGAAAGATATTACGCCTTTTGCTTATTTCAGTAAAATCTTTATTCCCGCGTCCAAAATGGAGGAATCGTCCTTCGAAAGCATACTGGCACACGAAAAATCGCATCTGAAACAGTATCATTACATTGATCTTTTCCTGATCGAAATTGTGACGATTATTCAATGGTTTAACCCGATAGTGTGGCTGTATGAACGCTCAGTAAAAGAAGTACACGAATATATGGCCGATGATGAAGTTCTGAAACAAGGCGTATCCAAAGGGAAATACCAGGCTTTACTGGTAAACCAGGCTTTAGGAGGCCCGGTGTTTACCATATCTCACCAATTCAACCAATCACTCATTTTAAAACGCATTATCATGATGACAAAAATGAAAACACCGCAACTGGCAAAAATTAAAGTGCTGCTTTTTATTCCATTGACAGCTATTCTGCTGATGGCATTTTCGAACCCTGAACCAATTGTTAATCCGGTAGTGGAAAAGGTACAATCTCTGACACAGCAGATAACGGATTCCGGGTTATTGCCCGATAATTTAACATCGCAGAAAGCATCATCTACTGAAAAAGGTTCAATAACGGTAAAAGGAAAAGTAATTGATGGATCTACTTCTCAACCAATTGAAGGAGTATCCATTATTATACAGGGGACAACAACAGGGACAATTTCAGATAAAAACGGAGCTTTTAAAATTAAATCTGAATCGTCTGACTTAATCCTTGTTTTCACTCATATTGGATTTAGCACTTCATTTAATGAATTTAAATCGGATAACAACAATGCCATTATCCAAATGGTGAAAGGTGTTAAAGAGTTGACGGAAGTCGTTGTTTCGTATCCCAACGAAAATCAGAGCATCAAGCCAACACCTTATTATGTGGTTGATGGTGTTCCTTCGGATGAAGCAACGGTTAATGCACTTCTTGCAGATGGAATTGAATCAATTTCCATATTAAAAGACGAAAGTGCAACCATTATTTATGGAGAAAAAGGGAAAAACGGAGTTGTTCTTATAGCTACCAAAAAAGGGAAATCCGTTGAAGATAACTCAGGTAAGAAAACAGATATTATAACAGTACAAGGTATAAAAATCGAAAAAAGTGATAAAGACGAGGTTTTTACAGTGGTAGAGCAGTTACCATCCTTCCCGGGAGGTGAAAGTGAACGCGTCAAATTCCTTTCT
>JAIFMH010000216.1 GCA_020048595.1 Bacteroidota bacterium
AGTCGGATGATTCATTACAGCAGGCGTTGGCCAATATTGGGCCATAAGTGAAACTGCAATGGAAGTTGAGATACCGGCAATCTGACGCAAAACATTGAGACTATTTTCAATATATCCCGGCAATACCAGGTGGCGGATTATCAATCCGCTTTCGGCAAATCCGTTTTCATTCATTATCAGCGTCGAACCTTTCTGCCGGTACATTTCCTTTATAGATGAAAGTGCTGATTGCTGGTAATCTGCAACTTTTGAAAACCTGCGGGCCAGATCATTGTCGGAGTATTTATAATCAGGAAGATAAATATCTATGTAACTTTCGAGTGCCTGGATTTCTTCAACTTTATCGTAACCATTTGTATTATATACAAATACCGGGTTATAACCTTGTAATCTCAGTGATTCAATAATGGCTTTTACATGAGGAATATAATGCGATGGCGATACAAATCCTACTGCATGGCAACCCTGATCCAAAAGCTGTATAATTGAACCGACTACTTCGTGTAATTGCATTTGGGTCTCATTTACTTCGCCACGGTTGCAGCTGATCTGGTGATTCTGGCAATAAATACAGGAGAGATTACAACGGCTGAAAAACACATTGCAGATGCCATTTGAACCACTGATAACAGGCTCTTCACCCTGATGAATGCAGATTGAACTGATATTAAAACCTGCATCGCTTCCGCATACTCCTATCATGCCATGCAACCTGTTTGCATTGCAGTTACGAGGGCAAATGGTGCAGGAAGATAATGGTTCTAATAAAAAACTGAGGCGTGATTCAGGTAAAGTTATTTCCACTTTAATGAAATAAGCCGGCAAAGATACTGGTTTTTAATCCGTTTTTAATATTCCTCATCCAGTGAATTGTAATAGGAAACCAGAAGTTTCAGATCATCGATTGAACGTACTTTATTTCCGGTAATACGCAGATATTCTGATATATCCTCACTATGCTCATTCAGATATGTTAATGCACTTTTTCGGTTACATACCAGTTTATCAGTAGGCATTCCTGGTTTACTGATAAAATAGCATTCATCGACCTGGTATTTTGTTAACGATTCATTATCCGGATATTTTGAATCCGGTTTCTGACTTGTAACCATTCTTTTTAACATCAATTTATTTTTACCAGGCACAATAAGTTCGAAATATCCCTTGCAAACTCTATCTAAGCATTTATAGGTCTCGTAAACAAAAGTATGTCCATCGAAAGACACCGTATTCAATTCCTGCGGATCAGCAAACACAAGCGTATCCTTTCCGTCTATAAAATGAATCTGATCAGTCAGAAGATTGTATCGCAGGTAATAATTATCAATTACACCTCCATTGCGAAATACAATTGTGCCTAAAGACCAATAATCGCCAATATAAATCTTAGCTTTTGTTTCCTTCTGCTGTGATTTCTGATTAAGCGAAACTACTGCCGGATCAGAGACAGACTGCTTTCTATTCGCTTCAATCCCGGGTGATGAAGTCTTCGGATCACAGTTCGTACTTATACCCTGTGCAATACAGATAATTGATTTTCCAACCATGTAAAGAGATACCAAGAATATTGCTATTGATCTCATGGCCTTAATATTACTTGCCTAAATATACGATTTTTTTCGATGTGTTTTATCAATTAAAAAAAAAACCATTATAGATGCGTGCTGAAAGATATCAATCTCCAGTAACCTGCAGGTTCTGAGGGCTATCAAAGAATACAAGAGTAACAAAAGCCGTTATGCTTTTCAAAAATGAATATTTATAATCTCACAAAAAAATGAATACCAAAAGTCGGGACCAATGATGAATGGTATCCGTCAATATCGTCAGCCGATAATACACCTAATCCTGCATCTAGATTTACACCGGTTCTTTTCGAAAAGTTAAATGTCTTACCTAGTCTTGAATAAAACACTATTTTTTCAAAGTTATCATAGCCTCCGGCAAAAAGAGTACTCGAAAGTCCCATCATAACATAAAATGTTCGTTGATCAACGTGTTTTGACAGGCCTGCAAAATGATAGTACCCTTCAATTCCCGTCATCCAGAAAGACCCTTGTGCAAATCCCTGGCATAGAGCTATCTGCGCATTATTTCCATACTTAACTTTCACGTCAATTAATCCTTCAAATAAACCAATGCCAAGATCGGCTTCCACTTTACTTTGGGAAGACACATGTCCATTAAATACCAGAAAACAAAATAGCAGTAATGCAGAAATTTTCATTCTCATATAGCTAAAATTAAAATTACACTTTTACTTTTTTCTTTAACAAATATAGAACCTTCTATTCGAAATGCAATACTATTGTGCCAAATCTGGTATTTACATATTCTGAGCCGCTGAATCCAAAATTTACGAAAACCAGCAGAAACGAAATAGCCGGAACTGTTCTCCCGGCTATTTTGTCTTAAAAGGTTCAAGTCCACAGATGTTATGGCTTTCACTAAATCGTTTTATTCAACCACCAATGTTTGAATTGAATGAGGCAAACTGGTAACTTCAGCAGCCTGACCTCCCATCCAAAGGCGGTAAGGAATAGTTTCGTCGCTCTGATTCATTACTATAACAGCGATTTTCCCGTCGGTATTTAAAAAGGCGGTAGTATGCAGTTGGCCACGGCTTCCTGAACTTACAATTCGCCTGGCACCCGGACGGATAAATTTAGAGAAATGCCCGATGTAATAAAACGAACTGAGATAAATTAAATCACCTGTTCGGGTGTCAGCATGTACCGGGGCAAAACAGAAATTGCCAACATGGTTAGGGCCGCCGGTTTCGTCGAGCAACACATTCCAATCTGTCCAGGCAGCGGTTCCATTGTTAAAATCATTGATCATGGAAAGTCCGTATTTTTCGCCAATGTTCCATTCTCTCATTTTACTAAAATCAAATTTATCCTTGCACCCTTCGGTAAAAATCAGGTTTTTGTCCGGAAAAGCTTCTGCAACACGCTTCACATTTTCATATGTATTTCCCCCACCTGTCCAATCCTCATACCAGTGATATCCAATACCCCAAACATACTTTGCCGCTTCCGGATCATCGAGCACAGTGCTGGCACGTTGATAAATCAAATCACGGTTATGATCCCAGGCAATAAGCTTTTTATCCGCCATTCCGGCTTTGTGCAGGGTTGGTCCCAGAAAATTCTTGATAAAATCACGTTCTTCCTCACCGGTATAAACACAGGATTCCCAGGTTTGAATAGCCATGGGTTCATTTTGAACAGTCAATCCCCAAATAGGAATACCTTCAGCCTCATACGCCTTAATAAACTTAACATAATAATCAGCCCAGCTCTGGTTAAATGCAGGCAGGAGTTTTCCTCCTTTAAGCATATTGTTATTATCCTTCATCCATGCCGGAGGACTCCACGGGCTTACATACATTGTAAGTTTTCCGCCAGCTGCGGCAACGGCTTGTTTGATAAATGGCAAACGAAATTCCTTATCATGAGCAATACTGAATGATTTCAGCGCAGCATCATTGTCATTCACATACGTATAACTGCCACTCGAAAAGTCACAGCTATGAATATTAGTGCGGGCCAGTGAATACCCGATGCCTTTATTCACATCATAGTATTGTTGCAGAATTTCCTGTTGTTTCACTTTCGACAATTTTGCGAAGGTTTCAGCTGATGCATCAGTAAGAGCACCACCTATTCCGACAAATGTCTGAAAGGTCTTTGAAGGATCGATAAACACACATGGTTGTGTTTCTTTCGGCTGTCCGAAATCAACAAACGTTACTGTTTCGGTTAGTGAAATCCTAAGTTTTGTATTTTCGGCAGTAGTATATACAACTACTTTCTTCCCGGTTGGTGTAGCAGGAGCAACGGTTTCGTTTCCGGCTGTGAGGACATTTGCAGCAAACAACATACAAAAGCCAGGTAAAAGAATTAATTTGCTCATATTTAAATTTTTAAATTTTTGTATTATGAACTCCTGTTAGATTTACTTGATGAATAACTGTTCGGATTATTCCATTATCAAATTCAATAATGTACTACCAAACATAAGTAGCAACCGCACCACTGTTTAACGAAGTCTGTGCCATACGGCCATTAAATTCAATATTGAATGTTTGCAAATTGCTGCTGGTATTTAACACAATAAGCACTTTTTTGCCTGTTGGTGTTTTAAAAGCTACATTTTGAAGTGCTGTCAGATTTCCGGATGCAATCCGAACTGATCCTGCTGTTACAAACTTTGATGCGTGGGCAATAATGTAGTACGAAACATTGCGGGTTACAGTAGTTCCTCCTATTGTAATTGCACCTTCACAATTAGAACAGCCACCCGGAGTATGAGGATAATAACCCGGATCAGATGCAAGATTCCATTCCAGCACATTCCTGCTCCAGTTCCGGGTTGCTCCAATAATAAGGTTTTGAACATGCCATTTCATATCACCGCTAAAATTGCCTGGTCCGCCAACCCATTGTTCAGTGAAATATAAATTTTTATCCGGATATGCGTTATGCACTGTTGTTAATGCAGAAATATCACCTGCATACAAATGAAAACCAGAACCATCAACATACTGAGCTGCTTCCGGATCACTCAGGATGGAGGTTGCGTATTGAGGAACATCGCAATTATGATCGTACAAAATGATCTTGGTTTTTATCCCTGCATCCTTAAAAGCAGGACCAAGGTTTTTCTTGATAAAATCTCTCTGTTCGGTTGCAAGCATCAACATACTTGGATTGTTGTGCGGGTTTAAAGGTTCATTCTGAATTGTAATGGCATCAATCGGAATTCCTTCCGATTTCATTTCAGTGATATACCGTACAAAGTAACGCGCATACGCATCATAATAGGCAGGAAGCAGGCTCCCTCCTATTGTATTACCATTTGTCTTCATCCAAACCGGTGGCGACCAGGGAGAACCCAGAATTTTAATCTTTGGATTGATCAGCAAAATGGATTTCAATACCGGGATCAGGTCGGTTTTATCAGGCGCGAGGCTGAAATTTTCCAAATTCACATCTGTTTGTCCGGCAGGCATGTCATCGTATGAAAATACACTTGCATTAAGGTCGGATGCTCCAATACTGATACGCAGATAGCTAATTCCTATTGCATTTTCACCGTCCGAGAATAACTCATTTAGCAATGCATTGCGCGTTGATTCAGGCAAGGAATTAATAAGGGTTGCGCTGCCGCCGGTAAGCGTAAAACCAAATCCATCCATTTCCTGATAGGTTGTTGTTGTATCTACAGTAATGGTTGGATTTTGATTTTCGGTTGCATTGAAAAGCAAAGCAGAACTTTGTTTTGCAATCAAGAGCGATTTATCCGGATTGGTTATCCAGTATGATATGTCAGTTTTAACCGGTACATTTGTATTTGTATCCACCGGTTTTACCGGATCGGGATTGCCCTCTTTGCTTTTACAACTGTATGAAGTGCAGAATCCAAAGCACAACACCAGGACGATTAATGTATTTTTAAGGAATTTAGTTTGCATGATATTTTATTGCATTTAGAGAAACAGACTTTGGCATTTAATGAATGTAAAATTACTAAAAAACGAGAGGCTAACTACTGAAGGATTAGTTTACTGCGCATTATTTTGTCGCCCATTTCAAGTTCCAGAATGTAAAGACCTCTTGCCATATCGCCAACAAAAACCTTTTTTGCGACTTCTGAATTTGTAATTTCAACTCTCCTGACTGATTTTCCATTTGAAGACAGGATTGTTAAAGTCTTCTTAAGGCCGGCAGATCCGGGGATAACAATTGAAACCACATCATTGGCAGGATTAGGGAATGCACTGAAAACAGAAGCTGTTTCATCCTCTATTCCGGTGCTGGTTTCGGTAAATTTGTACCAGTTCATATTAAATTCAGGCTGTAAAACTTTTACCCGTAATATCCAGGTACCTTCCGTTAAATCAATATCTGCTCCGATAGTTTGCCATACCTGCCATCCTCCTGTAACAGGAACATTTAATGTAACAGAATGAATTACCGAACCTGTTGTATTGAGCTGTTGAACTTCAATTTTGCCTGCAGGACCTTGTGATGCAACCCGAACTTCGAGGTGGTATTTAAGTGTTTTCAGCACTCTGACTCTATAGTCGAGATAATCACCGGTATTTGTGTATCCAACATTCTGACCGCCACCTGCATCGGTAGTGTTTTCGAGTACCAGGCCCTGGTTAACGCTGAATGCCTCTGCTTCTATTTTACCGGGAATCAGTGTATAAACAGGAAGATTATTTTTTACCTGCAGATCATTAAAGTTCTGAAGCATAGTGCCATCCGTTGCCATAACTATTCCATCAGCGTAATTCAATTTAATATCATCAACATCAAATACCTGCTCGCCCAGGCTGATAATAATCTGTAATGGATTTTCAGGATTGATTGACAGACTGTTAATATTTACAACATTTCCGTTAACAGTGCAACTAAAACCATTAGCGGTGGCTGTTGAATCAACCAGTATTTTATTAAAAGAAACATAGATCAGTTCCGATTGCATGTAGGTTTCAGCCGAAACTGCCTCTAATGGAATCTCGTCCGTTTTCTTTTCAATTGTGAAGCCGATGCTGCTGAGATTAGCGCCCCCTTTTTCAAATAAAACCTTTATTTTTTGTTGTCCTTTATACAGAACAATATCATTTACAGCCAGGTTTGCCCATGTTTTATACCCGCCCGAAGCAGGAAGCGCCAGTGTGCCTGAGATATCAGCATTATTTAGAAAAATCTTTATTTTACCAGTTGAAAGCGGAGTACCGTACCTGATGTTAACTTTGTATACAGCAGTTGAATCCACATCAGCTGTATATTGTAACCATTCGTTATCTGCTGTCCAGCCAACATTATAACCGTTCGTGCCCGCCGCAACATCATTGGATGCTTCGATATCAACACCATCATTCCGGTATGCATAACCAGTATTCCAACCCGTATATGTTCCGGTAGTAACATGGTAATCGGCTACCACTTCATCCAGGTAGGCTTTGCCATTCCGGCCGAGGTCATAATCCGGTGCAGGAATTACCCCGGGAATAGTATGGCTGGCATAAGGTATAGTAGTTGAATCACTTACCTGCCTGAACATGGCATCAATTACATCTTTCCGATAAATACAGTTTTGAATGTTAGCATTTTCTGCCATTTGCATCAAAGCGTCGGTAGCGAAACTTTCGGTTGGTTTAGTACCTCCGTTTTTCCAATAGTTCAGCAAGGTCTGATATTCGGCAGTTTTAACAATCGTCATTGGATTAACTACTGAGTTTATTTTTTTTAATGGCCACCATGCCCATCCAATACCATTTTTTTCAACCAGCCGGATTGCATCAGCAAACCATACGTTTGAATTTTCGCCTGATTCGCCTAACCATATAGGTATATTGTATTGGTTCCTGAGATTGATAATCCCGGATATAGAACCCTGATCGTTGTACGACCAGTATTTATGAAAACTCAAAGCCATATTAGTATCCCAGGTGGGAGCAATACCATTGTAATTGTTGCCCCAGCAATTGCCTTCGATTATGATAAGATGTTTCGTATCCACTTGGCGTATTGCTGTAGTAATATCCATATACAATTGTTTCAGGGGTATATTTAAATTTTCCGAACAGCCGTTCTGATTCCCGCCGGCAGTAAAACTCCAGTTGGGTTCGTTGATAAGATCGTATCCTCCAACCCATGGTTCATCTGCATAGCGTTCAGCCAGTTTACGCCACAATGCAATTGTTTTATTCCTGTTTGCTACACTTTCCCATAACGATAACTTTGCCGGGTTATAATCGCTTATAGCGGCATCCTTGCCCTGCCCGCCCGGTGCTGCATGCAAATCAAGAATAACATACATGTTGTTGGCTTTACACCAGTTGATCAAACTGTCAGTCATTACAAAGCCTTTCTCCAGCCAGGTATTCTGATCTGCAACAGGCTCATCTTCGATGGGTAACGTATAAAGGTTGTAATGCATGGGAAGTCGTACCGAATTAAATCCCCAGGCAGCCATTGAATCAATATCCGCCCTGGTGCAGTGATTGGCTAGCCAGGCGTCATAAAAAGCATCTGTATTTGTTTTCCCGATTAACGATTCTATTTTTTGTTTAATCTGCCATTGCGTGCCTGCAAAATCCCCCATTTCCATCATGTAAGGTTCCTGAAGCATCCAGCCACCAAGGCCCATGCCACGCAATATTACCTCATTACCGTTTGCGTCAACAATTTTCTTACCGCTAGCTTTAAGGCCTTGTGCTGATGCCGACATATTCAGGAATAAAACCAGAAGAGCCAGCAGTAATTTTAAACTTTGATTTTTGAATGTTTTTTTCATTTTTTGGGATATCATATTTGATTTGGAAATTTCAGTTCTACACACTTTATGAATTGATCAGATAGTATTAATTTACACTCAGCCGGTTGGTTGGTTCAGTTGCGGTTTACCATTTTTCATCTGATCGATGATTCAATTTAAAAAAAGTACCCGCTTAAGCCTTAAAAATTAAGCTCCTTTAAAACCCCTGCGAATCAGAGGAAGCAGAGTCCTGATTACAGGCTCTCAAAACCATAGATTTCGCTGAATATCTGAGCACAAACTTAATTAAAAAATGGTCCGATCCGACAAATTGTATAAATTACACTTACTGACATATAATTCTAGTTTCCATCCGAAAAGTTTTCGGTAACAAAGAACGGACAGTCAGCTCTGATCACATTAAAATCAGAAACATATATCAATATATTGAAAGCGGGCAAGGTATAAACCGGCTATATATGAACATTCCTTTTAAACATGTCAGGCTTCAAAATCCAGCTCTGTTCAATGCCTTCCCAACGCAGTCCAATTAAATAAGAATTACACTGTTGTCAGGTTAAATTTGATTGAAAACATTGTAATGCTTGATATATCTCGTCCCTCCGGGACTTTGTTGCAGAAGGGGTTACTTTTTATTCTACCAATATTACGTCCCTAACGGGACTGTCCCGTAGGGACAAGATATTGGTAGAAAACGCATTACAAATTTGCTAAAAGTCCCGTAGGGACGAAATAAAATTTTACCCGGACACCAATGTAAGAATTATAAAAGCTGGATATCTGCTTGCTTGAAGTAGACTGATTTCAGAAAAAAAAAGCCAGCCATTGAATCGCAATGGCTGGCTTAATCATAAGTACAATATAATTTTAGTACCCCGGATTTTGCACTAAGGTTTTATTTTTATCCAACTCTTTTTGTGGAATTGGCCAGATAAGCCCGTTAGTTGTCAGGTTATATTTCTGTGCTACCCCTCCGAAATTGGTCACGCTATTAATAACTTCAATCGCGCGGCCAGTACGTTTTAAATCAAACCAACGGTGTCCTTCGAATGCGAGTTCCAGGCGCCTCTCTTTTTCAATAGCAAGCCGCATATCAGCCTGCGAATTTGCAGGTGTGTTAGGTAAAGAAACACGTGTTCTGATTCGGTTAACCAGTTCTTTTGCACCGGCCAAATCACCTGTTTCGTTAAGAGCTTCAGCTTTCAGCAGCAATATATCGGCCAACCGGATGAAGATATAATTCTGCGGACTTGGTGAACTTATAATCCGGTATTTGTTAACAAACGGATAGTTCGCCTGCGGATAGTGCTTATCAGTCCATTTACCAACAACACTCTGAAACAAAATTGATGATTTCTTACGAATAGTATCACCTTCTGCATCAAAAGCAGCTACCAGGTCGTTTGAAGGGATATTGAATTTTTTCCAATCCAATCCTTTAAACATACTTGCTCCCCAATTGCCGGAGGAACTGGTACCATCATAATTTATTTCGAAGATGGCTTCAGCAGAATTTTCATGCGCATTATCCCAGAGAAAGTCATATTTAGCCAGCAAACTGTAAGGGCCGGCAATTACATCATTACAATACTGCAACACTTTGCCCCAATCGTGAGGTTCCTGTGTGGCATACACTTTGGCAAGCATAGCATTTACAGCTCCTTTGGTAACATAGGTCTTATTTACTGCAGTTACTTTTACATCAGCTAAAGCAGTTTCGAGGTCTTTTATAATTTGGGCATAAACCTCCTCCTTAGGTCTTCTTTCGGGAAATAACAAAGGGTAAATTTCCTCTATATTTTCGGCGCTGATGGTAGTAACAACATGCAACACCAAAGGTACATCACCCCAAAGCTGAACAAGCTGAAAATACATATACGCTCTGAGGTAGGAAGCTTCGGCAATTATTGCTCTTTTACGGTCGGCTGTAAGGATTGGATCCGTAACAGCGTTAACATTGTCGATAACTGTATTTGCTTTACCTATGGTTGAATAAAGGTAATTCCAGTCGCGGCTTACATTGGCATTAGAAGCATCAATGTCGTAATCATCAATCTGAAAGTTAGCAGGATTATCGGCTCCGGCATACGCGTCGTCCGACTGTGCATCACCATTAACAAAAATGTCCAATTCGAAATACTCATTTCTGAGATCTGAATAAACACCTGCCAATGCAGCTTCCGCAGCATCAGCTGTTTTGTATAGTACTGAATCAGCACTTGTATTCTCAACAGCAATTCCCTGGGAAACGGGTTTCAGATCAAGAAACTTATCACAGGAGGAAATGGCAATGGCAAAAAGAGCCAGAAACAGGATTTTATATTTATTTTTCATCTTTGTGCTATTTTTAGAATTCAACATTTAAACCAACAATGACTGACTGAGCCTGCGGATAAGTACCATAATCGATACCCAATTCAACAGAACTGCTTCCAAAAGCATTAACTTCAGGATCAAAACCGCTGTAATTGGTGAAGGTTAGCAAGTTTTGACCGGTTACATATACCGACAGCCTTTTAATAGCCTTAATTTTAGGATTATTATCGATTGCTTTATAGGATAGTGTTAATGACTTCAACCTAAGGTATGAACCGTCTTCGATAAACCGGGTTGAGTTATGTACATTGTCAACTTTACCTCCACCGATGGCTTTAGGAATATCCGTATTCGGATTCTCAGGAGTCCACCTGTTTAAAACAACCGTTGATTGGTTTTTACTGTCGAACATTCCTTCGAGGTCAATCCTTGTAGCATTGAAAATATCATTACCCTGGCTTCCCTGGAAGAAAATATTCAGGTCGAAATTGCCATAGGATAAGTTGTTAGTAAAACCGTAAGTGAAATCAGCCTGGCCGTTTCCTATAACAGTACGGTCACCCGGATCTACTTTTCCATTTTCGTTTAAATCCGTATACCTCATATTTCCGGTTGCAGGATCTACGTCTTCAGCAATATATCCATAAAAAGTTCCCAGAGGATAACCTGGCTTGAAAATGGTTACATCCTCATTGTTGCTGTATATTCTTCCATAATAGGAAGCAGCCATCCAGGTTGATATGATTTCATTTTTATTAAATGACATATTAAAATCGGTGCTCCATTTAAATTTGCCATCCATATTTATAGAACTGATATTGAATTCGATACCTCTGTTTTCAATTTCCCCTGCGTTTGTCTGCATATTCGGAAGGCTCATGGTTCCCGGCCACTGAACATTCAGGATTACATCGCTGGTCTTTTTGATATATGCATCAAAAGTCAATGTAAGTCTTGACTTGAGTACAGCCAGGTCGAAACCAATATTTGACTGTGCGGTTGTTTCCCATTTAAGACCGGGATTTCCGTAAGTAGAAATATAGGAAGCAGGTCCGGAAAGCGGTGTAGTAGGTTTTATACGGTTGTAATTTATGAGGCCATACTGTGCATAGTTTGGAATACCTTCCTGGTTGCCGTTTTTACCCCATCCGCCTCTGATTTTCAAATCATCGATAAATTCAATTCCGCTCATAAAACTTTCGGAAGAAATACGCCACCCGGCTGAAAACGAAGGCATAGTTCCCCATTTATTGGCAAGTTTGGAAGATCCGTCGTACCGTAGGGTTCCTGTTAAATAATACTTGCTGTTGTAGTCGTAGGTTGCCCGTCCGAAGAAGGATGCCAGCGCCCAGGAATCGAAACTGGTACTCCCGCTGATGGTATTTGCAGCATTTAAAGTTTTTACGGCTATATCCTTCGGAAAGTCATTGCCATAAAGATACGAATCGTTGCCTTCATGTTTCTGAATACTGTTCCCCAGCATACCGGTAACTTTATGTTTTTCCCAGGTGTGAGAATAATCCAATGTATTTTCAAAAAGCCATGTATTGCTGTTGTATTTGTCGGAAGCGCCACTCCCATTTGCCTGACGACCGCTAACGGTGCGATATGGATCAAGGTAATAATCCCATTGGTGCGTGCTTACATCAATCCCGCCACGGGTTTTAAAATACAATCCCTGCATAAGGCGTGCCTCGAGATAGATGTTTCCAAATAACTGCTTATCAATCGACAACTGATCAGCACCTTCCATATAAGCAATCGGATTTTCCCAGGAAGGCTGAAAAGGATTTGGATCATACCAGGTTTTTTCTGTCAGTTCAAAACCAGCTTTTTCCTGATCCTGGTAAACAGTAAGAAATGGCGGAGTATTCAAGGCGCTCATAATAACACCGCCTCTTCCTGAACTTGCATTGTCGGGAGTGTCTTTTGTACTCAGGTTCATCACATTTATACTGGTACCGATTTTTAACCACGAGCGAACCTCGTTATCCAGGTTTACCCTGAAGTTAAATCTATCAAACCTGGCCGGGTCAATTATGCCCTGGCTGCTCAGATACCCTCCTGAAATAAAATACTTTGATTTATCGTTTCCACCGGAAACTGATAATTGGTAGGATTGATCAAATCCGGTTCCAAAAGTTTCGTCACTCCAGTTCGTATAGCCTGTGAATGAAGTATCCATAGGCTTATTGTTAAGTTCCTGGTACAATTCACCGTATTGTTCGGTATTAAGAACATCGAGGGTTTTGCGGAGTTTTGACGCGCCAAAGTAGGTGTTAAAACTTAAAGAAGGAGTATTGGCCGTTCCTCTTTTAGTAGTAATTAATACCACTCCATTGGCTGCTCTTGCTCCATAAATTGCAGCTGAAGATGCATCTTTAAGTACACTCATAGTTGCAATATCACTTGGACTAAGTCCTTTAATATCAGTTGTAGGAACACCGTCAACTACATACAACGGCTCGTTACCGGCCAGTACTGATGTTGCTCCACGAACACGTACAGTAAGACCAGCTCCCGGTTTTCCTGAAGGCTGGGTTACCTGTACACCGGCAGCTTTACCCTGTAATCCCTGTGCAGCAGATACAATTGGCCTGTCCTTGAGTTCCTTTGAATCAATAATTGCAACTGCAGTGGTCAGGTCCTTCTTTTTCTGAGTACCATAGCCTATAACTACAACTTCATCAAGAAGTTTAGCGTCTTCAAGTAAAACAACATCAATAACAGATTGATTTAGTACAGCAATTTCCTGGGTGACAAATCCCATATAGCTGAACACCAGAACACCTTCGCTTACGGAAATTTTGTATTGCCCTTCAATATCAGTAACTGTTCCGGAATTAGTTCCTTTTATAACTATAGATACACCAGGCAGACCCATACCACCGGCATCCGTAACTTTACCGGTAATTGACCGGGTTTGAGCAAGGACTGTTAAGGAAAGTGCAAACAAAATAAGAAGCGTAAAGATTTTTTTCATAATGATTTGGGGTTAAGAAATTGGTTGAGGTTTTGGTTGAGATTTATTCTAATGATTATCGAAGATTCCTCCATAGAGGACTGAGTTCTAATGAGCAAAATCTATTTTGCAGGTGTAAAATTAGATATAAAAGTAGATATTAAAAAAATTAAGTCACCTTTTTAAGCATTCAATTAAGCTTTAGATTACTTAAATACTGTAATTCGCTGTTTTATAGGGATTAAAAAAAATCACCGGAAAAAGCAAAAAAGCCCATATAGAAATGTATGTGTTTAAAAAGTTGACAAAATTAAAACGGAGCACTGTTAAAAGCAATGCTCCGTTTCTTTAATAACAAAAACCGATAAGGCCTAATTCTTTATCACTTTTACGTTTTGAATGCCATATTTATTTTCAATCCGCAGAAAATAAATTCCGGTTTTATATGCACTCATATCCAATTTATAGGAAGAGGGTACTACATTTTCAACAATTGTATGTCCAAGCGCATCCAGCAGGGTAATCCTGTTTTGTTCGCCGGACAATTGAAGTGTCAGCACATCTTGTACGGGATTCGGAAAAACAAGTTGTTTCATATCCTGTGAAGGTTCCAATCCAGTGATACTGCAGGTATTTCCAACCTCATAAGACAGATATTTGGTTACCGCCATTCCTCCTGCGAAGGCGAATTTACAGGCATATGTTATTGTTGAACCTATAATTTGGTTTTGAATGGTTAATGTAAAAATCTTTCCGGAAACCAGTGCCATTTTCGTTTCTGAGAAAGGGGTTTGTTTCCATAAATAGGCTTCAACTCCCGCTTTATCGTCGAGCAGTTCAAAAGTGATTTTTACATCGGTTCCTGTTGTAACAAAGCTATAGTTATAACCAATGCTGAAAGCTCCCTGCGATGCTTCAGAAAGTGAACCTGTGCATTCGGTATTCAAGTTTGCGGTTGTACTGGCAGTAAGCGTTATAGGGTTGTTTGCGGCAGCATTCCCTGTTATATCACTAGCCGAAACTGTAAATGTATACTCTGTAGAAGGTGTTAATCCTGTAACCAGGAAACTTTTCAAAACACCCGATGCAGCAGAAACGTTAAGATTTGTGGTACCATAATGTACATTATAAATTACATCGCCCGAGTTATCTGTCGCCTGAAGCAACAGTTCAATACTGCCGGCAGAAGTTGCGCCAACCGTAGCGGTAAAACCAGTTGGACTTTCAGTATCACTGCCTGAGCCGCCACAATCCTTTCCAACCTGGTACTGAAAATATTGAGTAACTGCCTGGCCACCGGAATAAGCAAATTTGCAGGCATAACTGATTGTTGAACCTATGGTTTGTCCGTTGAGTGTTGCCGAGAAAATCTTTCCTGAAACATTATCCATCTGCGATTCTGAAAAAGGAGTTTCCTTCCATAAATAAGCAACAAGGCCAGGCTTATCGGTATCCAGCAACTCAAATGTAACAGTAACGCTGGTTCCTACAGTTTCGAATGTAACTTTATAACCTAATGAAAAAGATCCCTGCTGCGCTATGTTCGAGGCTTCTGTACAGATCATTGCCGGCGCAATGGTAACATTCACTGCCTGCGAAGTGCTTTCCGCTCCCAGGTTATCGGTAGCTTTTGCCGTTAATAAATAGTTACCTGCATCAGGATTCCAGTTTGCTGCATATGGAGCAGTATCATCTGAACCAATAAAAATATCATTCTGGTAGAAATCCACTTTTTGAATGCTTCCATCGAAATCGCCGGCGTTGGCTGTAATGGTAATAGTATTTCCTGCAGTAAACGTTGACAAATTGGCAGGAGAAACAAGGGAAACCGTTGGTAATATATTTGCAGTACTGCTTACCACCACCAATAATTCATCTTCGTCAGTACGCAGGTCGGGATTGGTAACAGTCAGTTTCAGACTATATAGTCCTTCTACTAACCCGCTAATTACAGGTTTGTCAGAAGTTGCATCGGAGAACTGAACAACGGAAGGTCCGTAATTTTGAGTCCAGGCGTATGTCAGTGGTTTTGATGCAGATTCGGTGCTTGCAGAGCCATCGAGCGTAGCTGAAACTTGTGGAAGAACCAGTATTAATTTACCTCCGGCCAGTGCAGTGGGATAACTGTATGCCAGGTCATCGGTGCGGGTAAAAGTCATTTTAGCCAGGTTAAATTCGCCGTTCGAAAAAGCTACCCGCAAAATATGTTTACCAGGTGTAAGCGGGATATCCGCAACCGTTTTTGTAGCCCAAACCGTCCATACTGTGGTTGAAGTTGAAGGAACTGAAATTTCTCCTGATATGATCTGACCATCAAGTTCCAGGTGGAACGGACCTCCGCCGGAAGAGTTACCTGAGGCATAACGGAATGAGAACGAATATAAACCTGCCTGAGTTACATTC
The DNA here is from genome assembly GCA_020048595.1 of Bacteroidota bacterium. Lineage (GTDB taxonomy): Bacteria > Bacteroidota > Bacteroidia > Bacteroidales > UBA4417 > UBA4417. The sequence continues at coordinate 15,980 of JAIFMH010000216.1, forward strand.
AGCGAGTATTCGAGCCATTCGCCAGAAGCAATTGAACCTACGTAAGTACCTTCAGTTGTGTGAGAGGTAGCATCAACGTATTCATCCATACGGAAATCGCCGGAGTTGGAGGTTGTTACATCCATATAAGCAATATTCTGGCCTTTTCCACCTTCGAAAACATCATATTTCCCGGCTTCAATAGTTCCGGGAATAGTCCAGGGAGTTCCAGTATAAGGCAATTGGTTTCCAACAAGTACATCCGAACTATTTGAAACACTAAATTTCTCTCCATCAAATATTCTGGCATAAAAACCATGAACGCCCAATTGCAGATTTGTTGCATTCCATTCATATGGCTCCGAGGTGAGTGAACCCAGTGAAGTGTTTCCATCCATAAATTCAACCTTGGTTGGAGTTCCGCCTGAAGTGGCCACATTTAGTTTTACACTTCCATTCACATACGCCTGCTGAAACGAAGTTGTTAGTATTCCTGA
>JAIFMH010000373.1 GCA_020048595.1 Bacteroidota bacterium
AATTGCAGATCAAATAGAAATTAGATAAAAAGGACGTTTGAAATAACCATTTTCTATTTTCCATTAACGTTTAACTTTTTCTCCATTAACCATTAACCTTAAATAAATAAAAACATGGCACTTGAATTCACGGATGCAAATTTCGCAGAACTGGCTGAAAAATCAGATAAACCTGTAATCATTGACCTTTGGGCTGAATGGTGCGGACCTTGCCGTATGGTAGGACCCATTGTTGAAGAATTGTCAAAGGAATATGAAGGAAAAGCTGTTATCGGCAAACTGGATGTAGACAATAACCCTGTTACTACAGCTAAATTCAGTGTTCGTAATATCCCTACTATTCTTTTTATGAAAAACGGCGAAATTGTCGACAAACAAGTTGGCGCTGTTCCTAAAAGTGTATTGGTCGGGAAGTTGGAAAAACTTCTCGGATAGATTATTTGAAGGGTTTAGGATTTAGGGATCAGGGTTTAGGGTGAGACATCCTGAATTTGATTTGTGATTTGTGAATTTTGATTATAAATTTATATTTTTCGTCCCTGATCCTCAAAGCCTAATCCCCAAATCCTTATGCTATACCAAATCGACCAGAGCCGTATCCCGCAATACCCTAACCTTGAGTTGCTGGCACGGACTGTTGTTGAAGGATTTATAGTCGGACTACATAAAAGTCCTTTTCATGGCTTTTCAGTGGAGTTTTCGGAGCACCGCCTGTACAATCCAGGTGAACCTACACGACACATTGATTGGAAACTTTACGGACGCACGGATCGTTTGTATGTAAAGCGCTACGAAGAAGAAACCAATCTTCGGTGCCAGATCGTTATCGATAATTCATCTTCCATGTTTTTCCCGGTACGTGAAGTACTGGATGTGGATCATCCCAACAAGGTTACTTTTTCAGTATACGCCGCTGCCTGCATTATGCAATTATTGCGGCGGCAGCGTGATGCGCTTGGATTGAGTCTTTTCAGCGATAAAGTAAGTCTGCATACACAGGCAAAATCAAATTCAGTGCATTATAAATTCCTGCTGGGCAAAATAGAAGAATTGCTTATGCCTATTGCTGCGGAAGTACAGCGAGGTTCGCAGGTAACAGAATCACTGCATTTTATTGCCGAAAATATTCATAAACGTTCGCTGGTAGTTATTTTTAGCGATATGTTCGATGCCGGAACTGACAACACCGCTTTGTTTGACGCCTTGCAGCACCTGCGCTACAACAAGCACGAAGTAATTCTTTTTCATGTAGTTGATAAAGCGAAAGAACTGGATTTTGATTATGAAAATCGTCCTTACCGCTTTGTGGATATGGAAACCGGTGCCGAAATAAAACTACAGCCCGCCGAAGTTCGAAAAACATACGCAGATGCCATCGGCAACTTTCACCAGGAACTGAAACTGAAATGCGCCCAATATAAAATCGATTTTATTGATGCCGATATCAACAAAGGATTTGAGCAGGTATTACTTCCCTATTTATTGAAAAGGGAGAGGATGATGTAAGTTCTGTTCAACCGGCCGGAAGTTACCGGAACACAATCCGAAATAGTTATTATCAGAAGGGGATATAATTCAGCCTGACAATAATCGACGAGCTTACAAGAAGCTTTTTTTTATTCTTTGAATTGTTATTCCTTACATATTGTTTAAAGTGCTGCGAAACACAGACTTTTATTTAATGCGTCTGTTTAAAAAGACTTTTGGGAGCAGAGTGTTTAAGATAATTTTAGTTCTATTCCTGTACGCCTAATTTCGATGGCAAACGGGCTATTTGAAATTAAATCTTCTTTCGATATGGGATGTGGCTCAATACGGTTATCTATCTGAGATGCAAGTATCATCAGGCGTACCTGAGTATCAAACCTATCGCTGTCCAACAGATTCTCAATAACTAAAGCGATATCTATATCACTATCAGCTTGTTGCTTGTTTTTAGCATACGAGCCAAAAATATATGCAGAAATTAATCCGGGTTGGTGTTCAGCAACAGAATCAATATATTTTCTTACTTTTCTATCAATTGCTTTATCCATATTCTATTAGTTTTAAGCTTTTCAATCCAGTTTGATGAGAACTCAGGAGTGCAGGTTTTTTGAAAACTCATCTTATAATCATCGTACCTCGCATTAATATTAAAAGCTGTTACTGTTGCAAAAAAGAATCTCTGTTCTTCGCTTAAATCCAAATTACACTTTTCTGCTAAGCGAAGTTAGTTATGGATATATGGCGGATATTCATTGTTTGTTTTTACAAATAATGCTTTGAGTAACTTTTCTATCATTAAATGGCCAATAAACATGCTCCAACTATAGCGCCGTGTTTCAAACATGACAATCATTGTATCAAAATCATCATCTGAACTTTCAATCCAGTAATTGATAATTTTATCCCTGTTGAACCCTGCATTTTCCATATTACAAAGTTATAAAAAAAGTCATGGATTAAATATCAGCATTTTTAGTGCAGTGGTAGTTATCATAGTATTGTATTAATAAGAGTTGCAAACCAAGTATAAAATTGGATTGAAATGATTATGGACATTTAGAACTCAGTACAAAATTGATTTTATTGATGCCGATATCAACAAAGGATTTGAGCAGGTATTACTTCCTTATTTACTAAAAAGGGAAAGCATGATGTAAGTTTCAGTTTTATAAACTGAAAATATACGACTTTCAACGAGCCTGTCAATAAAACTCAATTAAAACGAATATTCAGTAGATTACTCAGAGGTTTTATTACAAGTGTTGTTTGCTTCCTGATTACTCTTATTCCTGTTCAGTTTTTTCTATAAATGGAATTATTGAAGATTCAAATTCCATATTTTCAAAATCGTCATTTTTTAGCCATTTTTCCGATGTAGTTATCCTGTATTGAGAATTACCTTTGCTATGTAAATCCCATATTATTCCTTCTGCTTCCGGAAACGGGGCAATGCCATCCAATTGCTCTTTTAATAACCTGTTTAGTAAATTACTTTCAGAAAGACCTGGTTTCAACGCCATTAAAACCATTTCTTTTGATAATTCTGTGTCATCCTCTCCTTTCATTTCGAAATCAACAACAGTGGCTTTTGTAGAGGGAAATTTCCCATTGTATGCTTTGTAAAGCAATTGATTCACGCTGAACAAGGTTTTGTGCAAATTAATATCGGAATAATTCTCCGAAACCTTTTCACGCATCATTTCGTGCGAAAGATTATCTATCTGGCCTTCTGTTAATACTTCCGAAAGTTTATATTCAAGTATGAGTCTTGCAGCTTCGTTTGGCTCAAAGTCCGAAATAGCCATAAACAGGTAATCGCGCAATTCATTTTGTTTTAAATTTTCTGCTTCCGCATAGTCGAATTTTTTCAATAGTGCTGTAAAATCATCATTATTCCATGAACCTTCCAGCTCATCTATTGATTTTACAGAGGTTATTTTTACTGTATACTTCATGATTATTTCTTTCAGGATGTTTTTTTACTAATTGATAGCCGGTTTTGTGATTCTAAGAGTAATTAAAATTGCCCGGTTTTGAGTTCTATAAGTGATAAACGCGGAATGGAAGTAATATTGTTGTTAAATTGGGTTAACATCAACAGATAAAGTTCACTGATATCAATTGTAACATATACTAAAGAACAAAATGACAGAAGTAAAGTTCATATTTCGTTAAACCCAAAATCATTACTAATCAATATTTTGGATAATTTTCAGGACTCAGATTCCCTTTGAATATTGAATATTTGTAGTTGGATAAATTATCCGTTCAGGCTCCTTTTTAAAATCGTCGCTCAGCAAACCTTCAAAAATCCGGATAACTCCGGGCTTGTCTGTCTCAATTTTGGTTTCTGTTTTTATATCCCTTAAGTCAATCATAAACCCGGTGAATAAATCTGGGAAATCAGTAAGAATATCTGAATTTAAATAATTGATATTGTTATAGATACGATGATAATTACCCTGTGATTTTTCAGCTATAAACGTTTCCTCCTTTAAATTTGTTATCGATGCGGATTTCCCGCAGCCCGGAATACAGGCATCGTCAATTCCATCTTTTACACATCCGGTAACCTGGTGAAACAAGCATTGCCGGCTCGTCATAAGTACCACAGGATGATAAATGCTGTAATACAAGTTGAAATCTTCAGGACATTTAATCCCTTTTAACTGTAGCTTGCTGATTTCATTCGATATAAATGCACCGGAGCAATTAAAGTTTTCTTTTAAACAGACCAGGCTAAAGGAATTTACGATGTTCAGTGATGGTCCTGCTATCCAGGGTATTCCAAGCTTAAAAGCTTCAAATGCTATACCTGAATTATCCGTTACTATAGTCCCGGGTTGCAGGAGACGGAGAAATTCCACCGCAGCGATGTAGTCCTCTCCAAGTATAACGGAAGGAAACCAGGGAATTAGTTTGTCGTTTTTTTGAAATAGGTCAATATACTTGCGGCATTCATTTTTAAAACTATCAGGAAGCTGGAAATATATTGTTGCAGAAGTTTCGTTGCAAAGCCAGAGATCTTTTTGTGAGGAAATAAGTACTGCAAGAGTTGGTTTACTCTTTATGCCAGGTTTCTTATTTATAACGGGAACATCAACAGGATCAACAAATTCCCGTGAATCGTTAAGTATGAATAACAATTTTCTTTTAATGGAAGTGAGTTCTTTAAACGGCAAATAAACACCATTTTGCAGGTTATCAAGATCAATCCGTTCGATGAAATATTCAGTATCATTTATGGCTTTCAGCCTTTTTAAAAGCACTTCCTCATTTAATGGCTCTGTTCCTACATTTACAAGATTTGTTTCAGAGAATACTTCGAATGATTTTTCAGCTGATAGTACGGATACTCTTAAAGGTGTGCCATACTCTCCGGAAATAGCAACCAATAAAGGCGCTTTAGCTATACTTAGTAGTTTTATTTTATTCTCAACGGAAGTTATTAATTCAGTCCGTTCATCATAAATATCGCCTTTTGCTTTTTCAAGTTTTTGATCTGTTGTAAAGCCTTCAGCTTCTGATAAATGCAGTGCTGAATTATCGCGCGGATTATCAATAAACATATCTGCACTGATATTTCCTGTCAGGTATGCATTTGTGAAATCCCGGTTAAATACCTTATGCAAGGCACTTTTGTCAGTACTTACTTTATCGTTATTAAAGAAACTGTTTAGTTGTTTTCTCCAGGTATCTACTACCGAAAATACATAATGGAACTTTTTTATACGGCCTTCAATCTTAACGGAATCAACACCGGCATCTGACAGTTCTCTCAGATCGGAAAATGCTGAATTGTCTTTTAGATTCAATGGGAAATCCTTGCCTGCAAGCGTAGTTTTATACTGGTCTCTGCAGGGTTGGCTGCATCTGCCCCGGTTTCCGGAATTTCCTCCGTGCAAGGAACTCATATAACAAATGCCTGAAAAAGAGATGCAGTTGGAACCATGAACAAATACTTCAGTCAGCATATTGTTTTGGTGAGCAACAGCGGTCAATGCTTTAATCTCATTATGGTTTAACTCACGCGAAAGGTTAACACGGGTTGCATTTAGTTTATGTAAAAACTGTATCTGTCCATGGTTATGCGTGGTAAGCTGAGTGGAAGCATGAATTTTAAGACTTTTAAAATACTTTGATAACAAGTAAAATAATCCTAAGTCCTGAACGATTACGCCGTCAATGCTTGTATTAACTATTTTATTGAGTAAGCCGAAAAGAGCAGGGATTTCATTGTCGACAATAATGATGTTAAGGGTGAGGAAAACCTGGCAATTGTTTTTATGTGCAAGTCGTAAAATTCCGTTCAAATCGGCGAAGCTAATATTGGCTGCGCGGTTCCGGGCATTGAATTTATCCAGGCCACAGTAAACTGCATCAGCACCTGCCAGAATTGCCGCTTTAATGGAGTCAATATCTCCACCGGGTGCCAGTAATTCAATTTTTTGTTGCATCCGGTAAAATTATAGCTTATTTATGAATTTATGTCCGGTTACTCTTTCTGTAAATAAGGTTTTAAAACTATAGGATTGTAGCAATTTATCCCGGTTGATGAACTGTACGAAAACATTTACTGATAAAAATCTGTTTAAGATATATCCGGACTATTTCTTATCAATGATTTCACATGAACGTAAATCAGTCATTTTACATTTTTTTAGTTGTATTTCTGCTTGCAATTTCACTGGAAGGGGTGTATGGCTATTATTCCGAAAGGAAGCTTTACAATATTAAAGATTCCCTTGTTAATGTTTTTCTCGGGGCATCAGGAATATTGAACCGGGCTATAACACAGGGAATATGGCTTTCCCTATGGGTTTATATCTATCAGTTTTCGTTTATTAAAATTCCTGAAACCATATGGGCATGGATTCTTTTGTTTTTTGGTAATGAGTTTGTTTATTACTGGTTTCATCGGCTCAGTCATGAAAAAAGAGTGCTTTGGGCTATTCATGTAAATCACCATTCATCTGAATATCTAAATTTTACGACAGCTGCCCGCATTCCATTTTTTAATCTTATTCTTCATAATGTGTTTTGGATTCCTTTACTGCTAGTTGGATTTAACCCATTCATGATATTTGCAGTTGAAAATATCGGATTTCTTTTTGCTTTTGTTCAACATACGCAGGTCATAAAACGAATACCTTATCTCGAATTTATTTTTAACACACCTTCACATCACCGGGTGCATCATTCATCTAATGAGGAGTATTTGAATAAAAATTTCGGAAATGTCCTGATTATTTTTGACCGGATATTTGGAACATTCAAAGAAGAACAGGAAGATGTAGATATTAAGTATGGTATATCAAAAAACATAAACTCGTATAATCCGGCTACAGTCATTTTTCATGAGTGGATTGATATCTTTAAAGAAATCAGAAAGAAAAAGGCCTGAGGCTGGGAGAGGTTTTCACACAGAATTTTGTTCTTGCTTTTGCTGTCGCAAGCTCTGATGAGTGCTGTTCTTATTTTCAATTATTTATAAGCCTCATTTCGAAATATGATCAACCCGGCAATGCAGGAACTTCTATTTTAAAATCGCCTGTTCCTTTTGTAAATGTTATATTTATGAGAATTGTACGCTCGTTTTCAGATTCTGAACTTAACATATCAAAGTCTTTTAATGTCATGTATTCAAATAATTCGTTGTACAATAAATCAATTTTTCGTTCGGTAATTTCAATTACCAGGCTGATGGAAATATCAGAGAACTTTTTAAAGTTTGTTATAAATCCATGTTTGCTGATAATATGTTCAATCTCACTGATGGCTTGATTTCTGTTTTTGCTGCAGTATCCGGTCCAGTAAAATGGTTCCATTTTTAAAGCCTGGTTTAATTTTTATTTTAAGCGGTTGTAATAATGCAGATTGTATTTTAGTATTTATCCATAGTTTATGAAGCTTTAACTTCATGCGTATTCTTCTTTTTGAAGTAGTAGTAGAATGGTACCCCGGTAAGTATAAGTAAAATACCCAATGCAGATTGTTTGGGTTGAGCCCAGAATGTATTTATACAGAACGCAACCGAAAACAAAAGGTAAATAACAGGTATTACCGGATAGCCTGTTACTTTCGCTTTTATAGTTCCGTTCCTTTTCAGCTTTATTAAAGCAATGGCAAGCAAACCGTAAAACAGAAAGCTGGCAAATATTACCATATCGGTAAGCATATCAAATGAACCTGATACCAACAGTATGCAACTCCATACCATGGAATAGGTTAGTGCCATATAGGGTGTTCTGAACCGGGGATGCACTTTTTTTACATCTTTAAAGAAATACCCTTTTTCGGCCATACGGAAATAGCGCCGCGGTATGGTAACTAAATTGCTGTTCAGGCAACCAAATACGCTGATAACTATAAGTACTGACAACAGAATATTCCCCTGGCTTCCCAACAGTGTTTTAGCCACTACCATTGCACCTATTTCATTTTCACCTGTTGCTCTGAGTTTTTCTAAGGGTAAAACATTCATATAGGCGAAATTTACCAGTATATATATAGCCATTACTATCAGGATGCCATATGCGATGGCCTTTGGTACATTCCGTTTTGGATTTATGATTTCTCCTGAAATATTGGTGGCATTATCCCAACCGCTGTATGCCCAGAATGCCCCCAGCATAGCAGTTAGAAAAGCACTTAAAAACAACATTCCATCGCGTGGATTCACAGCATTTGCTGCAAGTGTTTCTGTAATTACTTCTGGTTTTGAATACGTTACACCCAGAAATATAAGCATGAGTATCCCCAGGATTTTTACTGCTGTTATTGCGTTATTTACTATACCACTCTTATGTACTCCTAAGTAATTTATTCCTGTAAGAGCAACAATAGCTGCAATTCCCAGCAGTTTAATACCGGAATCAGCAAAAGGGGAAATGAAATCAGCTATCGAAATACTTTCCAGTGACTGAAACGGCTGGGGTATAGGTACAATTGAATTTACGCTTTGTGCAAAAAGAAAAGCAAGAGCTGCCAGCGATCCGGGACCCATAATCATAAAATCGGCCCATCCTGAAAGGAACCCGGTGAATTTCCCGAACGAAAGCTGCAGGTATTCGTAAGTGCCACCCGACTCCTCAGTTATTTTGGCTAATCCGCCAACGGTAAGTGCACCAAATAAACTAACTACACCTGCTACCAGCCAGGCAAGCAAAATAGCAGTTTCACCCATTCCTGTCTGAGCCATGGGTACAATTTTCTTAAAAACACCACTGCCAATCAACAAACCAACTACAAGCAATGTGCTTGTCGAAAGGCCTAAAGCCCTTTTGAGCGATACATCAGTTTTTTGACCCTCATTCATAGCGTTTCAATTATAGGATGCTTTTATCGCTGTAAATTTGATATCTGTCAGTACATTAATATGGGTTTTCTGTTGCCTGTTGTTTCTTTGTTTTAAGATGTGGAATGTAAGAAAAATGCATACCAGTTCGTTTTTTAATTTCAACGTTTATTGAAATGCTGTTTGTCGCCAATTGATGTGTATGGTTATTTATCAACACAATGTATTAAATAAATCGCCCGCATTTTGTTGGTTTGTAGATATATTAATGACTTATCTTATCCTTAAACAACAGTTTAGTATCTTTTTCTTTCCCTTTCTCCCACCACTCTTTCGGAATTACACTCCAGTTGTTGAATGCTTGCGGAGTTACGGTTTTTTTATCTTCAATCCATTTCATCAGGTAAAAGCGTAAATCTTTTGGTGTTGAAGTGATTATTCTTCCGGTAATCTCATCCTTCGGGATTTTTGCCCCGAGGGTTAAAAGTCCGCCGCCACCATTGGCCTGATACGAGTTGACAGCAACGGTATACATTTTTTTAAAATCAAAGGATTTACCGTCGGCCATTGAACTGATTGTTATTCGTTTACCGGCAGGTTTACTTACATCAACAGTATAATTTATTCCGGCAGCTGATGAAAAATTAAAATAACTGGCCGCTAACTGTGGTGCTCCGCGAGCTAAAATAAAATTCCCGTTCTCATCACGTCGAAAATTGAGCAGATTATCTTCTGCATCTTTCATTTGATTAAACCATTGTCCGTAAGAATACTCCAGGTAGTCATTGATTTCCTGCCCGCTCAGACTCATGGTATAAAGGAGGTTTTCGTACTTGTATAAATTGAACATATCGCGCACATAAACTTCGCCTTTTTTAATTTCGGCATTAAATGAAAGTAGCGCGGCAAAAGAAACATCGGCATGGGTAAGGTCAAGTTGTATTTGCTGAATAAGATCAATAAAAGGAGAGTCGCCAAAAATGGATTCGTATGATGAAATTGTTTCGGTAAATACGCCTATTGGCTTTGATACGTATGCTTTGGCATTAGCAATAACCGGTTCAAATTCAGTCATGAAAGCTTTATTGGGTTGGTAGTTTTCAATCGGAATTACTTTTCCGCTGATCTCCTTTTTCCATTTTCCGGTTTCGGCGTTCTTGTTTAAAACGATGGTAGCTTCAGTAGCTGTGCGTGAAGCGCTTAAAGTTCCGAGAATCAGCACATCCTTTCCATTTGGGTCTTTTACTGAATAATTCCAGCCATGATGATCGTGTCCTACAAATACAACATCAAACCCCGGAACTTTTTCTGCTACCATTTGCGAAGCATTTTCATTGCGTGGTGTTTCGGCAGATTGCCCCTCGTAGTTAGCATTCACCCCGGCATGCAGAAGTCCGATCAGCACATCAGGATGTTCTTTTTCCTGTATGATTTCAACCCATTTTCGTGCACTCACAACCATATCCTGGAAATCGATGCCACTCCATATTTTTTCAGGCAGCCACATTGGAATGCCTGGTGTAATGAGGCCGAGGACCGCAACTTTTACTCCATTGCGATTCAGTATTGTATAAGGTTTGAATTACGGTTCACCTGTTTTTGTATCCACTGCGTTGGCAGCCATCCAGGGGAAATTGAATTCTTTCACAATTTTATCGTAAACAGGATGCCCCGGTTCAATATCATGATTGCCAACGGTTGCCGCATCGTACTTCATATAATTCATTACGCTGGCACAAATATGCCCGGTTTTGGTATCTTCAAAATTGTAATAATAAACAAGCGGCTGGCCCTGCAGTATATCACCATTGTCCAACAGTATTACCGACTGGCTTTTATCCGCTCTCTGCTCTTCAACATAGGTATAAACCTGTGCTAGAGATGCTGATGTAGCTTTGTCGTTAGTAAAATCCCAGGGGAAAATAGAACCGTGAACATCGCTGGTTTCAATCAGTTTAAGTTTTACGGTTTGCGCATGAAGCGGAAGGATTGCGTTTACAAAAAGTAAACCTGCGGTTAAAAAAATGCTGAGGGTTATGGAATGTCTTTTCATTATTGATCAGTAAGGTTTCGGATAAATTGTAGCGGGTAAATTTACACAAATTGAGCATGGGGAAGTGCTGGCTATACTGACTATTTGAATATTATTTCTGTTCGCATTCCATCCAAAAGGATACATATCCGGAAGTGAACAAAACCAGACCCGGCAAATACAAAAGTAGCTGTATGTGTAATATTTAGACCGTTATTGAACCCCGGAATCCCCTGGCAGCATAGTAAGATTCAGCACCGTTGTGATACACAAATACATTGCTGTAACGAAAATCAGCAAAAATGGCACCTCCAAGTTTGCGGATATCAGAAGGTGTTTTTATCCAGCTTGATGTTTTTGTATCGAAATTTCCAAGTTTAAGCAGCTCCCTGTATTGTTCTTCCGTTAAAAGTTCAATGCCCATGGCAGCAGCCATATCAATTGCGTTATTCTCCGGTTTGTACTCTTTCCGCGACTCCAGCGCTTCGCGGTCGTAACATACACTTCTGCGGCCTTTTGGACTTTCAGCTGAACAGTCATAAAAAATATATCCGCCCGTATTCATATCCAGACCAACAACATCCGGTTCGCCACCGGTTCGTTCCATTTCGTTGAGCGACCACAGTTTTTCTGGGTTAGCTTCCAGTTTTGATTGTACGTTATCCCATTCAAGGCCTTTATGACGGTTCATGTTTTTCTCAAAACGGGTTTTCAGTGCATCGAGTATTTCGTTGCATTGAGCCGGTGACAATTGTTTTTTAGTTTCCATTGCCTTACTATGTTATTTGATTTGCATAATGTCTTTCGATTAGTTATTAGCTTTTTTATGCTGATCGGTAGTTTTTACTTTTTGCAAGCGGTTGCCATAAATAGAGACTCTTTCACGATTAACGGCAAAGGTAGCACGGGTAATCAAATCTTAATTTTATTGACAAATTTAGCCAATTGTTTAATCTTTGTTACCAACTGATTTACTCTCTCAATGTCTATTTTTTGAGTTTATGCCCAAATTTCCGGTAAAGGATATATGCTGCAATTCCAAACAGAAATAGTCCCCAAAGTTTTATCAGGAATACTAAAAATGCTTCTAAAATATCCCAGCCAAATTTTAAAGCGTCGAGAATTTTACTTCCGAAACCTGGTTCGTATTCATCAATGTTTTTGTCGTTTGAGATTAGTTCTCTCTTTATAGTCTGGCTCTGGTATATTGATAAATTGATTGTGCTGAAGTTTATTTGATCCATCAACGAAAGGTTAGAAACTTTTGCATTGTCGGCCTGCTCTTGTTTACTTAATAAAACCTCTTCTGCAACAGTTGTTTCATTAAGCTTTTTCCCTCGGTTATCAATCGCATTAGTTAATCGTTGTTCGTTTTTTGCTGAGCGTTTTTGTGTCAGATTGTTTGAAAGAATTTGCAACGCAACATCATCAGCTTTGATAATCCTATAGTCTAAATAGTCAATATTTTTTGATATTTCCTTTAATGTTGTGTCAAGTTTTGTATTTGGAACTCTTAACGTAATTGAGTTTGAAACAGTATAGTATGTTGTAACAAGTGATGAGTCGGCACTAACAGCGGTGTTCGTAACGTGATCGATGTTACTGTTCAGGTTGGTATAGGTTACAAAACCACCTTGTTGATTTGTTATGTCCTCAATATTGTAGGTAGATTTAATGACACTTTTAACTTTAAATTTTAAATCGGCGGTTCTGATAAATTTATGTGTCGTGTCCTTGCTGTTTTCAACGGCGGCAGTCGAGGAAATAAAAGCATTTGATGTGCTATCATTCATTCTCTCGTGATTCATTTTTTCTTCAGCCGAAGGCCCGCAACCGAATAATGAAATTATAATTCCAATTCCTAAAATAATTTTTGTTGTCTGCATGGTGCGATTTGTTGGTTTATATGTCTGTAGTTTTTGTATTCTTAAATTTGCTGTTAACGGATGAGGATTTAACAAGAACGGATTATTTCGCTACTCGCGTTGAGATCGCTGTGCTTAGTTTCAAGGTAATACTGTCAACCAGCACGACCTGTCCCGATGAAATCGGTACAAAATCCGCATTTGCTGTAGTATTTGTTAGCGGTTCGTTGTTTTTTCAGTCAGGTCTGCCGTACAGTCTTTCATAGTGTGTGTGCTAATAATATTTGTCAATACCACCAAAACCTGAAATAAGTTTGTTGTCTCGTGTTTTTTGAATAAAGTTAGTCAGTCGTTTAGTAAATTCTTCTGGTCGTTTTCTTGCACTATCAATATATGCAATTCGTATCCGTTTGTATGGCTCTGAAAATTTTATAAAGTAATTCCATGCTGTTTTGTCCTTTTTTATTTCATCTAAAATGTCGAGCGGAAAAACATACTCCTTTGATATAATTTCTTGTACAGTTTTAAGAAATGAATTATGAATTAAATTGTTTTCGGCTAACCATTTCAGTCGTTCTTTATTGGGTTGTGAATAACTGCTCTTGGTTTTTCGGGGAGTAAATCGCTGAATTGTGTGGTCTTTGTCAAGGGTTTTATTGGTACTGTCTATCCAGCCGAAACATAGGGCTTCTTCAACCGCATCATTGTACTGAATGCGTTGTTCGCCAGTTGATTTTTTAGCATAAATCAGCCAAACTTCGTTCTCAATGTTGAAATTCAGTTGAAGCCAATTTCTCCAATCAGCCCTTGTTTTTATGTTAAGTGTCTTTTCTGTCATCAATTTGTTCTAATGATTTTTCAAATTATCTTTTTTTGCTGTCTGACTGATCCGGAGTCCTTTTACACTGAAAGCAAACTAATAAACAACGACAAATATATCCCCTTTATCTTCAATTTAAACGGCTAACTATTCAATACTTAATCTATCGGGGTTATAGTTTGATGGTGTTAATCATTTTTATCAATTCCTTACGCGGCAGATACTCTCGTCAGCGGGTGTTCCGGAGTTATAGTCAGAGTGCGACTGTGAGTCGCGCCCTGACTATTCCGGACAGGACTCATGTTCCGGCAGGGCTGCAAAACAATCCCGTCCTGGTAATGCAGGCGGCGAAGCTTCACTTATGTTTCCAAACCTGTAATTTGTTTTACACCTTATTAGCAGCAGCCTATGTTGTTCTGTTTATTTTATGTCGGTTCGTATTACAACTGTATCAGCGATTTTGTCATGAATTGCTCTGTTTTTATCATCGAATAACATTGACACTATTTCAAGAATTGACCATATCGCAAGCATTCCGGGTGGAAAGAAAATTAAAATATATCCTAAGGTTGAAACGTTAAAGTTTTCGAGGTCAATGTCACTGAATAAAATAAAATTTAAGATTATGGAAGTAGTAACCAGAACCATTGGCACTACTTCTCTCATAAATGATTGTGAATAGTTAACAGCGTTTTCAGTTGCATTGTCCACTATTTTAATCTTCATAATCATCTTTCCAATTGTCTGACCATATTTTCCTACCATGAGTACAGCATACACATATGGAATATTGCTGAAAACTATTTCTAAAATTACAGAACTTACAGAAAAGACCGGAACCGTAAAAAATTGAGGGATCTGGAGTATGATATTCAAAATAAAACCGTCAATTGATAACGCCCAGAATCTTTCCCAAAATGTGTCGAATCGTTTCATAGTATGTGTTTCTTTTAAAATATATTACATCGGATAAGGATATTACAAATGCTGGAATAAATTGTTGCTCAACTGTCAGCCAGGGCAAATGTATATAAAGAATTCAAATGTTTTAATAAACACGACTTGTCCCGATTTTTCGGGAGCCTGTCCCGATTTTTCGGGAACTTGTCCCGATTTTTCGGGAGCCTGTCCTGCTGAAATCGGGAAAAACCCGCATTTGCTATAGCGTGTTGGGTGCAGGCTATATTTATGCATTCCGCTTCCTGTAATTAGGGTAGTACAAAATCCCCACAATAGGTAAAATAAAGATAAATCCGATAAGCCACATAATTCTTTCATTTGAATTAATCCTTTCATTAGCATAAACATCTTTCAGTCCTAAAACAAGAATAGTTAGTGCAAAAATGGCTCCTATTCCAAGTAGAAAATCTCCTAAAATATTTTCCGATCTTATGAGGTAAAATCCAATTATAAAAAAACAAATGCCAATCCAAAGTGAGTATCTGTAAATATTTAACTTTTTCATAGTTTGGTAGTTAGAGATTAATACTGTCTTATTTTGTGATAGTTATTGTTTTGTGTGTTTTTTAAAAGTTTGCATCCAGCGGCTGACGCTCCCGATTTTCGGGATAAGCAATGGCAAGTGCGGGTTTGAATTGTTGCTCAACTGTCAGCCAGCACAAATGTATGTAAAGATTTCAAATGTTTCAACGAACACGCAAACCCGCATTTGCTATATCGTTTATTAGCGGCAGACATTTGGTTTTCACTAAAGAATCCACCCTACTTGTTTAATATCCAACATGCTTCATAAGTTACCTTCACTTCTCCAGTAAACAAATCTATTTGACTTGACACGCATTTATTCTCTGCCCAATTTAAGACACATGATGCCTCTATATAAGGATGCCCTGTTGGATGGAAATTTTCATTTGGTACTTGATAAAAAACTCTACTATTACACAAAGTATCAACACCAGTTGCATCTATTAATGCTATCATCGCTTCATTCTGTGAATTGTATTTTGAACTACTTATTGGAGATACAATAAATATTCTAGAACTAAATGCATAACTATTAACTAAAATACTAATCTGCTCTTGTGAAAGCAAAACGTTTCTTGGGATACTTAATGTTGGATATAAACCAATAGTAGAAGATGAAAGTAAAATTACGAAGTCATCATATAATTTTGTTTCGACCCAGCCAATTTTAACTTTAAAGTAAATCTCAAATGAAATACCATCCTTCCAATTAAGAAGATTCGTTTTACAAGAAGTTATATGATTATCGAAATACTCTTCTGTCATTTGGTTTCTTTCCAGAAATAATTCTTTCCATATTCCGAAATAGGTTTGACATGTATCACTTGAACATAACGTTCCACTACAATCTATTGATTCAGGCGTTTGCAAATAATTTGAACAATCACATTTTTGAATTTCTTTTTTTTGTTCATCAGTTTTAGAGCAAGAACCTCCAATAATAATTATAAGAAAACAAATTGGAATAATATTTTTCATGTTGCTAATTTTATATTAATCTACTATCAATAACTGTATCTAAATGTGTCTTAATTAATGTCAATTATCGTGGTTTTTCAAATGCTTGCCGCTAACGGCCGACAATATGGCAAGTACGGGATTAAATTGTTGCTCAACTGTCTGCCAGCACATATGTATGTAAAGATTACAAATGTTTCAACCAACACGCAAACCCGCATTTGCTATAGCGTTTGTTATGCCCAGGCTTTCATTTTTTCAATGCCATCTGTAATCGGTCGATTTTAACGGGTCAATATTTTTATTCTCGTTAAAGTTCTTCTGTTTGTTGTTCTCCCACCAGTCGAAATAAGCTTTTGCGGCAATTTGATGTGATTCAGCAGA
>JAIFMH010000102.1 GCA_020048595.1 Bacteroidota bacterium
AAATATCAGTTTATCCGTAAATAAATCCTTGTTTTATTCCATTTTTCCTCTAAGAAATATAATTTGACAAATCGGTATGCAATATCCATAGAACAGAAATAAATGAAGTGGCTTTTTGGTTGTGATAAAACACGATTCTTTCGTTCAATTGGATTACATTTGCAATTCCTTAATTCAGTACGTGCATGTGGTTTAATAATCTGCCAGAACTTCCTTTAAATGAGCCGGTTATTGTTTTTACTATTCTCATTACAATAATACTTGTTGCACCTATAGTTTTTAAAAAATTCCGGATTCCGGGAATTGTCGGACTTATCGTATCCGGAATGCTAATAGGCCCGCATGGTATTAACCTGGTTGAATCGGGCGAAAGCGTAAAATTATTGAGCACCGCTGGTTTACTTTATCTGATGTTTCTGGCTGGTCTTGAGTTAAACTCACGCGATTTATTGCGCAACCGGAACAAGAGCCTTGTTTTTGGTGCATTAACGTTTTTTATTCCTCTTGTTTTTGGTTTTTTTGTTGCACATTTCCTGCTTTCATACAATTTGCTTGCATCGTTACTTATTGCAAGTATGTTTTCAACGCATACACTTATCTCCTACCCTATAGCCAGTAGGCTCGGGATAACAAGAAGTGAGGCAGTAACAATTACTATCGGAGGTACAATTATTACCGATACAGCCGTTCTGGTAATGCTGGCTTTTATTTCAGCTGCAACACAGGGTTCATTCACTGCAGTATTCTGGATTCGGATAGTCCTCTCAATATCTGCATTTTCATTCCTTATTTTGTGGGGTGTGCCTAAAATCAGCATATGGTTTTTTAAGAATCTGGAGGGTGAGAGTGGCTCCCAGTATATTTTTGTGCTGGTAATGCTTTTTATTTCTGGCCTCTTAGCCCAGGCAGCAGGAATAGAACCGATAATCGGAGCTTTTCTGGCAGGATTGGCTCTCAGTAACCTCATCCCTCCTACTTCAGCTTTAATGAACCGGATTTCATTTATCGGGAATAATTTATTTATCCCGATTTTTCTTATCAGTGTTGGAATGATTGTCGACTTTTCTGTTCTTTTTAATGGTTTTGGAGCTCTGATATTTGTATTAGCAATGGTTGTGGTTGCCATTGTGAGCAAGTTTGCAGCAGCCTGGGTAATGCAATTGATTTACAAGTATTCTGATACCGAACGTCAGATTATTTTTGGACTTAGTGTGTCTCATGCCGCTGCTATAATTGCAGTTGTTATAGTGGGATATAATCTTAAACTCATCGGATTAGATGTTCTTAACGGAGCAATAATGATTATTTTGGTTTCGTGTTTTTTGGGATCATTTATTACAGAACGATACGGCAGAAAACTGGCTGTTACTGAGGCAGAAAAAATTCCCGTCAAAACGGATATGCCCGAAAGGATTTTAGTTCCGGTTTCAAATCCAGCAACAATTGAAGGCTTAATTGATTTTGCAATACTTGTACGCGAATTAAAAGCATCACAACCTGTGTACATGCTTTCCGTAGTTCCTGATGATGATTTTGCTGAGGACCAGATACTTAAAAATAATAAAATGTTTGAATCAGCAATATCGCATGCAGCGGCAGCAGATACTACATTATCACATGTTTCGCGAGTGGATCTGAATGTGGCAAATGGTATTGCAAGAGCTGTTAAAGAATTGATGGTCAATAAAATAGTTCTTGGATGGAATGGTAAAATTACTACTACAAATTTCTTTTTTGGAAGCATTATTGAGAATCTCATTGGTAGTTCGGAGCAAATGGTAATGGTGGCAAAAATTACAAATCCTCTAAACACAACCAACCGAATCCTGGTTTCTCTTCCCGAAAACGCTGAATGCGAGTCAGGCTTTAATGCATGGCTAAATACACTCAAAATTATTGCTACCCGGACAAGCGCTTCACTTCTGTTTTCCGGTTTTGAGAATTCACTCTCTGAAATACGGAATTTTCTCAATACAGAGGTATCAAATCTTAAAATTGAATACGAGATTTCACATTCAGCCCATCCCATAATTGACATGTCAAAAATAGCGAACATGCAGGATTTGTATGTAGTTATTGCGGCCAGACGCAGAACCTTGTCATACGAACATTATTTTGAACATATGCCACGTGATCTGGCACGGCATTATGAAAATAAAAATTTTATAATTATTTATCCGGAACAAAGAGCTGTTGAGTTACAGTCATTGTCATCATCTCTTGATGGACTTGAAGTATCAGCGATTCAGGAGAATATTTCGCGGTTTGCAAACCGTAGTAATCTTAAACGAAATTCACCCGACAGCAGGCACAATTCTCTTACAGAATAAAATAAAATTTCAAAGAAATGAATCCCCAAATACCACTCGCTGAAATTCTCAGGCCCAAAAATGCTGATGAATATATCGGACAACCGCATCTGATGTCGGAAGGAACCGCGTTCAGACGAATGGTTGATGGTGGTTCGGTTCACTCCATGATTTTCTGGGGACCGCCGGGAGTAGGCAAAACAACACTGGCGCTGATCATTGCAAATGCAACAGGAAGGCAATTTTACACATTAAGCGCAGTAAACTCGGGCGTAAAGGATGTCAGGGAAGTGATTGACAGAGCAGGGAAAGACTCGTCACAACCCATACTGTTTATCGACGAAATCCACCGATTCAGCAAGTCGCAGCAGGATTCACTACTTGGAGCTGTTGAAAAAGGTACTGTAATTCTGATTGGTGCAACTACCGAAAATCCTTCTTTTGAGGTTATATCTCCACTTCTTTCACGTTGCCAGGTTTACATTCTGAAACATCTTGAAGAAGATGATCTGCTTGTAATTATGAAAAAAGCCATCGATACACTGAGCGGAATTCATGGTATAAAAATCGTGATAAAAGAGTACGAAGCTTTGATACGGATTTCAGGTGGTGATGCCCGAAAATTACTCAATGCGATTGATATACTTGTTGCATCGCTCCTTACTTCTGGAGAAGCAATCGAAATTGACAATGAAAATACACTGAGCATTATTCAGCAAAACCTAGCATTATATGATAAATCAGGTGAGATGCATTATGATGTTATTTCGGCATTTATTAAATCAATGCGTGGCAGTGATCCGAATGCAGCAGTGTACTGGCTTGCCCGAATGATCATTGCCGGAGAAGATCCACTCTTCATAGCCAGGCGAATGGTTATATTGGCTTCTGAAGATATTGGAAATGCAAATCCAACTGCATTGGTACTTGCTAATAATTGTTTTGATGCTGTAAATAAAATCGGTTTTCCCGAAAGCCGGATCATTTTATCTCAAACTGCCATTTACCTTGCTTGTTCAGCCAAGAGCAATGCCTCTTATATGGCAATTGAAGACGCTATGGCGGCAGTTCAGCAATATGGCGACCTTCCGGTGCCCCTGCACCTGCGCAATGCACCTACGAAGCTTATGAAGAATATTGGGTATGGAAAGGATTATAAGTACGCACATCAATACGATGGTAATTTTGTGAATGTTGAATTCTTACCTGAAAAGATAAAGGGCATTAAGCTTTTCGATCCCGGCAATAATGCAAGAGAACATGAAGCACGGGAAAAACTGAGAAAAAACTGGGGAGAAAAATACGGGTACTAAATCATTGTGTTGATTGTATCCTTGCATTAAGAATTAAGAAGAATTGTTGGCTTTTTCTGATCAGACTAATTTAAAATAATATTTTACAAAACTGATTAACTCTATAATTATGAATATCCTTAGAGAAATACCTTTATTAAAACATGTAGAATCCGGAAATTTTTTCCTGCTTGCTGGTCCTTGCGTAATTGAGGATACAGAGAGCCCGGTTGCGATAGCCAGAATTCTTGTTGAATTAACAGAGAAATATAAAATACCTTTCGTTTTTAAGGCATCTTATCGAAAAGCAAACCGTTCAAAAAGCTCATCTTTTACCGGAATTGGTGATGAAAAAGCGCTTGAAGTGCTTGCTAAAATAAGGCAAATGTTTAATGTGCCGGTTGTCAGCGATATCCACAGTGAAAGGGATGCACTACTTGCTGCACAATATGTTGATGTGCTTCAGATACCGGCATTTCTATGCAGGCAGAGCGAATTGCTGATTGCTGCCGGCGAAACAGGTAAGGTTGTTAATATTAAAAAAGGCCAGTTTTCGTCAGCCGAAACTATGCATTTTGCCGTTGAAAAAGTGCGTGAAACCGGAAATGATAAAGTGATGTTAACTGAACGTGGAACCACTTTCGGATATACTGACCTGGTAGTCGATTTTCGGAATATTCCGGTAATGCAGCAAGCTGGAGTTCCAGTAATACTAGATGTTACGCATTCGCTTCAGCAGCCCAATCAACCTGCTGGTGTAACAGGAGGCCGTCCTGATCTTATTCCTTTAATGGCTAAACTTGGTGTTACAGCAGGAGTTGAAGGCTTGTTCATGGAAACACATCCTGATCCGTCGAAGGCAAAATCGGATGGTGCTAATATGCTCCGTCTTGATTTAATGGATAATTTGCTTGGAGAGCTTGTTCGATTGAAAAAGGCACTCGGATAAATTTATTTAACATAGGCTTCCATTCCCGGCATTACCCAACCCAGCATAAGCCCGTAAATGTGCTGAGCCAGAAAAATCATTACAAACCCTACCACAATTGTAATAACTATAAACCGTAGTTTCTTTTCGAGCGTAATATCAAACATTTCCTGAACGCCGTACCAGAATACATACAGCGTATAGGCTATAAAAATGTATATCCCTATTGGAATCAGAATCCGTAGAAGAGGATGCAGGTAAACGAAAAAAGTTACAATGAAAAGTGGTGTAAAAGTATAAACTACTAATTTCAGTATCCGAAGGTAATCCGTTTCAATTCCAAGTTTTGGCAATGTAAAATTGAGCATGGATGCTGCCAGCATTATGAGCAAGTATGGAATTACAACCCAGGATATAAGATTGAACAACAACAATATAGCCAGATTTAATGAATATCCCAGAACAGCGCTTGCAACAAAAAAAAGCCCAATATCGCGACCAACTGCACTAAAAAGAATGATAGGAAATGCAAAGTTCCACATCAGTTCTTTCGGTGTTTCCTGCTCAGTTTTAATAGCCTTCCACTCAACACTTGGAATAAGTGAAACGCGCATTGCTTTTAGAAATAGCTCTTTAATTTTCATTCAATAAAGGAAAGTCAGTTCAATTTAGAAAAACGTGTATTATTTATTCCAGTACAACGCGTCTTAGTGTACCTGTATTGTTATCAATGCCAATATTTCGCAAACTTGAAGCAGGAAGAAACGTTACAACACCTAATTGATTGATGACAAACTGTGTTTCGAGTTTCACTTGCCCGCCAACTCTTATTGCTATGTCGGCTTTATCCGGAATCCGGTAATACAATCCATGTGAATTGCGCTGACTGGCATTTAATTTTTCTGTTTCTGCTTTCAATGCGTTGGTTTTGTTCATACTTGAGGCCTGTATCTGAACAAAATCTCCTGAAGTTGATGTTTTAGGAAGTATCCCTTTGCTGATTGAGAAGCGGCATAAGGTTTCAGTCGGATTGTTTTTATCAACCACAAAATAAAATGTGTATGATTCTTTTGATGTACTTGTCACTCCTTTAAAGAGTTCCAGGTAATCCTGTTTCATACTGTTCATCTGGTTATACATGAACTCCATTGTTCCTTTTTCATAGTTAACTTCCTGGTAGCCATTAATCAGGTTGTACATGCTTTCGTCGAGTTTCAGGATAAACTCCGACGCTTCACGCGCTTTCTGTTCTACCGATTTAGTTGCTGAAGTTTTTCTGAAGAATTTCTGTTCAATAATTGTTGAGTCCAGACTAATCCGTTTTATAACAGTGTCCATCCGTTCAAAAACACTTGGATTTGCAAATTCAGGAATATCAACTCTGGAAGTAGAAAGATCTTTTGATCTTGGCCTTTTATTCGGGCTTGTTTCATTTAATGTCCCAACGCCTGAAATAATCCCATCGTCAGTTAAAAAGAGTTCAATTGCTTTTTTATCCTTCTGTTTTCCAGGCATCTGAATAAAATAATATTCGGATGGGTCAGGCTCATTGTATGAGGTTAACCTGATATCTTTAAGTTCGTATTCAATACTATTAACTGTTGTAACTTCTGAAAGACCAAGCATTTGATCGGCATACTCCGCATACGGACCTTTTACTTTCTGTATTTTATTAACAATGATATCAACCTGAATTACAGTTTGAGGCAGTGCATAAAATAAGCCATCAGATTCAGCAGGTATTGCTGTGGATCCAACTTTACTGACATTGATCTGTGCTTTGATTCCAGCAATGGAAAGTATAAGTAAAGTAGTCAGAATAACTTTTTTCATCATAACTAATGTGTAAATGGGTAAGTCAAAATTACACTAAATTTATCTGATAAAGTAAAACATGCAGCATTTCTATTAATCTGAAGCTCGAAATTTCAGAAAGCAGATCACTTTTTATCATACTATGCCGGGAAGTATTTTATGATACAACAATAAATTTTGGACCATAACCTGCAAAAGGAAAATTCAATAATCCTGGTAAGTAAGTCTCCATAAAAGTAATAGGATTTACTGCTCAGAAATAAGCATCATCATAAAAAAAAAGATTATTGCAAATTAACTATTTGATAAACAGCAATTCACGATATTTCGGTAAAGGCCACAATTCGTCATCAACCAGCAATTCGAGTTTATCAACATGATACCTGATTTTCTCGAAAAAAGGTAAAACTTCAGCATTATAGATTTCTGCCTTTTCGGTAGTATCGTCTATCCGGTTTGCTTTTTTACGTTTTTCAACCATTTCGGCTACCAGTTGCCTGACAATTGAAATATGCTCCGAAATCTCCTTGATATTTTGCATCTGACTGTTCGAAAGCTTTACAAAAGTCTTTATATCGAGTACCTCTTTAAGTCCTTTTACATTTTCGACAAGAGTATTCTGATAACGAATTGCTGTTGGAATGATGTGGTTATGCGAAAGATCGCCGATTATTCTCGATTCTATCTGTATCTTCTTTATGTAATTTTCCAGGTCGATCTCATAACGTGCTAATACTTCGCGTTTTGAAAGTACATCATGATCTTCAAACATTCGGATCACACTTTCATCAGTCATAATCTTCAGCGCTTCGGGTGTTGAGGGTATGTTTGCAAGTCCACGCTTTAAAGCTTCAGCAATCCATTCATCACCATAACTATTTCCTTCAAAACGGATACGCTTAGATTCTTTAATATATTTTCTCAGAATTTTATAGATAGCATCTTCTTTACTGGCACCTTTTTCAATCAAACCATCAACTTCAGCACGGAAAACTCTTAATTGTTCAGCAAGGGCCAGGTTTAATGCAATCATGGGTTTGGCACAATTTGTTGAAGATCCTACTGCCCTGAATTCAAATTTATTACCGGTAAATGCGAATGGCGAAGTTCGGTTGCGATCGGTATTATCGAGGAAAATCTCAGGGATTTTAGGGATATTAAGCGAAAACTCTTCCTGTGTACCATCAACCTGATCGGCATTAACACTGCTTTTTTCAATTTCGTCTAATGTATGCGACAATTGTGATCCGATAAACACCGACATAATTGCTGGTGGTGCTTCGTGAGCACCTAGCCGGAGATCATTACTGGCCGATGCTACGACAGAACGGATAAGACCGGAATGGGTATCTACTGCTTTGATTATATTTACCAGGAATGTCAGAAATCGCAGATTGGCTTTAGGCGTTTTTCCGGGCGAAAGGAGATTTTCTCCTGTATTGGTCATCAGCGACCAGTTGTTATGCTTTCCTGAGCCATTAACGCCCTGGTAAGGCTTCTCGTGCAACAATAAGGTGAGATGGTGCCGTTTTGCAACTTTTTCGAGTATGTGCATCAGCAATTGATTATGATCAACAGCTACATTGGCTTCTTCAAAAACCGGAGCACATTCGTACTGACTTGGAGCAACCTCATTATGACGCGTCTTTACAGGAATTCCTAACCGATGAGCTTCATATTCAAACTCGCGCATAAAATCCATTACACTCTCGGGAATCGTACCAAAATAATGATCCGAAAGCTGCTGATCTTTAGCTGAAGCATGACCGAAAAGAGTTCGTCCACATAATGCCATATCAGGTCGGGCGTGATAAATGGCAGTGTCAACCAGGAAATACTCCTGCTCCCACCCTAGTGTGGCTATAACTTTGGATATGGCCCTGTCGAAGTATTTACAAACCGCTGTCGCTTCTTTGTCGAGCGAATGTAAAGCCTTAAGCATGGGTGTTTTGTAATCGAGTGCTTCGCCAGTGTATGAGATAAATATAGTTGGAATACACAAGGTATCATCCATAATAAAAGCGGTTGATGTGGGATCCCAGGCTGTATAACCGCGTGCTTCGAATGTATTCCGTATACCACCACTTGGAAAGCTTGATGCATCCGGCTCCTGCTGAATAAGTTCACCTGCACCGAAATGTTCAATAGCTTTGCCTTCGGAAGTTGGTGATAGGAAAGAATCATGTTTTTCGGCAGTAGCACCTGTGAGCGGATGAAACCAATGTGTATAATGTGTTGCACCTTTAGAAATTGCCCACGACTTTATGGCTGTAGCTACCTGATCGGCAATCCGCCGGTCTATTTTTTCGCCCTTGTTAATTACATTTTGTAATTGCTGAAAAGCTTCTTTCGATAAATGCTGCCGCATAACAGCCTGGTTAAAAGTGTTCTCACCAAAATAGTCAGATACTTTACCATGCATTTCAATAGTGCGCTTAGGGCGCGAAATTGCTAATTCAAGAGCTTTAAAACGGATGTTCGACATTGTATTTTTCTTTTAATTTTAGATCACAAAAATACCCAATTTTTCATGCAGGAGCAGGAAGCCAGGATGTTTATTTATATTGAATAATCAGGCTGCTATTTTCTAATCCTTAACAACCAAAGTCCGATAAAAGTATACAGACCGTTAATTATCAGGAGTTCAAATCCAAATTTATACCCATTCATAAGGACTTCAGAATAGTCACTCAACAGATAACAGAATATAGGTGAGCTGATTGCAACATAAGGAACCAGTTTGTCTTTTACCTGGAACCTGGTAAATAATCCGAAAGCATATAGTCCCAATAACGGACCATACGTATAGCCTGCCACAGTAAACAATTTATCAATAACCGCCCTGTCGTTTATTGCTCTGAATAGCACAATTACCAGTAAAAGCAATAGAGCAAAAGCGAAATGCACCTTATACCGTAAGTTTTTTTTCTGTTCTTCATTCAGATCTTCACGTTTATTTAAACCGAGAAAATCGATTGTAAAGGATGTTGTTAATGATGTTAGTGCTCCGTCAGCACTAGGATAAGCAGCTGATATCAATCCAATTATGAAAACTAACCCCGCCAGTGGTCCCAGGTATTTTATGGCGATCATTGGAAAAAGGTCATCAGTACGTGCAGGCAATTCAATTCCGTGGTTGGTAGAATAAATGTATAAAACAGCACCAAGGAACAGAAACATCAGGTTAACAAAAACAAGAACAATACTGAATGTAAACATGTTTTTCTGAGCGTCTTTGATATTGCGGCAGCTCAGGTTTTTCTGCATCATTTCCTGATCAAGGCCGGTCATAACAATTGCAATAAATGCTCCGCTTAATATCTGCTTCAGAAAGTATTGCTTGCTATGCCAGTCTGTTACAACAATATCGGAGTAATCACTATTCCAAACCGTTGAGATCAGATGACGGAAATCAAATTGCAAATCTTTACTTATCAAATATATTGATAATCCAACAGCCAACAGCATAAAAGTGGTTTGCAAAGTATCGGTCCAGATTATAGTTTTAATTCCACCTTTTAGCGTGTATAAAATAATCAGGATAATAAAAATGCTTACAGTTACAATGAAAGGTATATTCCATGCATCGAAAACAAATACCTGCAAAACATTCACAACCAGGAACATCCGGAAAGAAGCACCTATGGTCCGTGATAGTAAAAAGAAAAATGCACCCGTTTTATACGACCAGAATCCAAACCTTTGTTCGAGGTAGGAATATATGGATGTAAGATTTAGCTTATAATACATCGGCATCAAAACAGTAGCAATAACAGTATATCCGATGAGGTATCCAGCCACAACCAGCAGGTAACTGAATTGAGTTTCACCTACCCAGCCGGGAACTGACATAAAAGTTACTCCTGAAAGAGAAGCACCGATCATACCGTAAGCTACAACAAACCAAGGAGATGCCTTATTTCCAATAAAAAATGATTCGTTGTTGGCTTTCCGGGTAGTTATCCAGGTAACTGCAAAAAGCAGAATTGTGTAGGCCAGGAAGCTGATAAATATAAGAGTAGGTGTCAAATTTATTTTATTATATCCTTGTTATACAATTTGTTGAGTTGCTTTATTTAAATGTTTACCAGAAGGTTTTTCTCTACGTGTTCAGCAAATGAAATCAGGTCAGGAAACGAAAAGTCCAGCATTCCGGAACATTGAAATGTCACATCTTTATTTGTTCCAATGAGTACAGTTTTCATCCCAAGCCTATGGCCGAAAAGAATATCAGAATATGAATCACCTGCCATTATGCTTCGTTTAAAGTTCATTGAAGGAAATTGTCGCCTTGCTTTTAATCCCATACCAACGGCTGGTTTACGGGTAACACTGCTAGTATTTTTCAGATCCGGGCTAAAAAACACTGCATCAATCCTGCCACCAGTTTCATTGATTTTTTGCAGCATCTTTTCGTGGACCAGATTTAATTGGGGATTTGTCATTAGTCTTCGCCCAATGCCTTGTTGATTAGTAACAATAATAATCGGATTAAAAATTCCGGCAAATATTGCCAAAGCTTCTGTAACGCCCGGAATAAACTTAAATTCATCCGCATGTTTTACATAATCCTCTGGAATACGCTCATTTATAACACCATCTCTATCCAGAAACAATGACCATCCCGGACCGATTGAAAGTTTCTTATTCATATTTTTCCGGGCGTATTAATCATATTTTGAGCTTTTTCATAATCTTCAGGAATGCCCATATCTAAAAAGAAAGCATCGGATTGATATGCCTGCATCTTTAATTTTGAGCATGATACTTTAAAAAAATCATTTTCCAGTGAGAATCTCTTTTCCTGTAAAGTATCAAATATTTGTTTATTAAGCAGATAAATACCTCCGTTGATCCAGCCACTTTCAGATTGTGGATATTTCTCCTTAAAATGAATTATTTGTCCATCCTTATCCATATGAACCAAACCGTATCTAGCGGTTTCATTCATAAATTTTACAGCAATAGTTATATCTGCTGATTTCTGAAAGTACTGATTTTCTATTTCCTGAAGTTCGGGAAGAAAATAAGTATCTCCATTTATCACGAACACCATATCTTGAGTGCAATGACTCAATGCAAGTTTTATTGCACCACCCGTCCCCAGTGGCTCATCCTCAATGGCATAATCAATTGAAATGGATTTGTATTTACTTCCAAAATAATTGATTATATGATCTTTACGATATCCTACTGAAAGTATTACTTTATTTATTTCCTGATTGATGAGATACTCTAGAATATACTCCAGAAATGGCTTCCCGTTTACTGGTGCCATACATTTGGGAATATCAGGCAAAATGTCCTTAAGCCTGGTTCCCAATCCTCCTGCAAGTATAATTGCTTCTTTTGTGAACATCGGCTAACTATTCTTTAAACAGCTTTTCTTCAACAAGTTCGCAAATAATGTGACCGATCATAATATGAACTTCCTGAATACGGGGAGTATCTGTAGATGGAATATTAAGCAGGTATGAACATTTTTCCTTTAATTTTCCACCATCTTCACCTGTAAAACCAACTGTTATCATTCCCAGTGTATTAGCCTCAGTAAAAGCCCTCAGAATGTTGTTCGAGTTTCCTGAAGTGCTCAATCCGATCAATACATCATCTTTGCTGCCCATTGCCATGACTAATCGGGCAAATACTTCGTCGAACCCGTAATCGTTCGCAACAGCAGTTATATAAGAGGTATTTACATGCAATGCCTCAGCAAAAAGCGGGTGTCTGTCAAAATAAAATCTACCTGATAATTCAGCTGCAAGGTGCTGTGCATCTGCCGCGCTTCCGCCATTTCCACAAAAAAGAACCTTGCCGCCGTTTTCATAACAATGTATGATCAGATCAACAACATTTTGGATAGTTTCATTCAGATCACGATCATCTAAAACTTTGGTTTTTAGATCGATAGAGGATTGTATTACTGATTTAATTTTTGAATTCATAGTATGCGTTACAAAATGGTTTCTTTTAAGAGCATTGTTATAAAAGCTATGACGTCCAGGTTACCAGGCCATCAGTAGTAAATTCATATCTTTCGGTATAGCCGCCAAATTGTTTTAATGCTTCGATAACCTTAAAACGTGAATTTCCGGGGCAATAGAAAAACATATATCCTCCTCCCCCGGCTCCTGAAATTTTACCGCCTGTTGCGCCATTTTCAAGTGCGGTTTTATATAATTCATCCAAACCTGCATTTGTTATTCCTGAAGCCATCTGTTTTTTAAATTGCCAGCCAAAATCCAATATTTTTCCAATTTCGTCAAGGTTTCCCCGAAGAAGGGCTTCTTTCATCATTATAGCCTGTTTTTTTAGCTGATGCATTGCTTCTATCGCTATGTTATCATGATCCAGAACATTCTGCTGTTGGCGCTGTATAATTTGAGATGATAAGCGGCTTGTATCTGTATAATACAAAACCAGGTTATGCGAAAGCTCATCAAGATATGATTCCTTGATCCTTAACGGATTAACTATTACTTTATCTTTTGAGAATTCCATAAAATTGATTCCACCGAATGTTGCCGAATACTGATCTTGTTTACCTCCGGCCATACCCAGATCGAAACGTTCAATTTCGTAGGTCATCTGTGCTATATCATATTCTCCAAGTGGAAGTTTAAGCCATTCAACAAATGCGCCTAAAATTGCTACTGCTAAAGTGGATGAAGTTCCAAGACCGGACTGTTGAGGCGCATCCAGTGATGTTATTAGCCTGAATGATAATTCTTTATCAGGATAATTCTTTAAAATCCGATTGTAAATACCGGCATGAATATCAAATATTCCTTCAGGTCTTATTGCAACATTAGAATCATAAATTTTAATATGGCTCCCATCTGCAGTTTCAAAACTAATTTTTCCATTATCAGTTGGTTCAATTGTAGCGTAGGCATAAAGGTTAATGGTTGCATTCAGAATTCCTCCTCCAAATAAATCAGAATAGGGTGAAACATCAGTGCCACCTCCTGCAAGGCCAAGTCTAAGTGGAGCTTTACTTCTGATCAGCATGGGCTGTAAATAATAATTAGTTTAAGGTGATACGTTTTGAGTGATTTGTCATTTTAAATAAGATTCAACAACCACAGCATCAATTTTTTCGAGTAACAGATCCCAGCTAAATCGTTTTTTTTCATTCGCAGCATTGGCTGAAAACTCAGTTTCCTTATTTTCAATAAAAAAACGGAGCAACGCTTCACTTATTTCATTCACGTCGGGTGAAACAACATAACCCACTTTCTCATGTGGAACCATCTCTGACAATCCTCCAACATTTGTTGTTAACATAGGTTTATCAAAATGATAAGCAATCTGGGTGACACCACTCTGGGTGGCATCTTTATAGGGTTGAGCTACTATATCCGATGCACAGAAATAATTTACAATGTCATTGTTTTCGATAAATTCAGTTCTGAGAACAATATCAGCTTTTAATCCTAAACTATCAATCAGATCAAGGTATTGTTTTCCGTCAACGTAAAACTCACCGGCTATTAACAGTTTCACCGGTAATTTCCTGAATCGTTCATCAGCAAACGCTTTAATAAGCAAATCCAGACCTTTATATTGCCTGATGAAACCAAAAAAAAGAATATAATGAGTTTCTTCTTCGAGGCCTAACATCCTTTTAGCCTGGCTTTTTGAAATTACAGCACCAAAATTATCATACAAAGGATGTGGCGAAAACAAGCGTGGTCGTACCTTATCAAATTTATTGAGATCATTTAAAACTGACCGAGACATAACAATAAATCCATCACAACTTTTCACGAAAAACTTTGAAAGAAAATGTCCTCCGGGCATCTTTTCGTGAGGAATAATATTATCAGCGATTGCAACAACTTTACTGTGCTTATTTCGCCTGATTATCCGGGCTAAAGTTCCAAGACTGGGAGCCATGAAAGGCATCCAATAACGAATTACAACTATGTCGGCCTTGAGTTTTTTGATTTCAATCCCGACTTTGATCCAGTTGAAAGGATTTACTGAATTTATGGCAACTTTAATATTCAGATCAGTAGGTGGATGGTCAGTAGAATACTGAGTTTTTCCAGGAAACAGGAAACCTGGATATTGCAGGCTAAAAGTATAAATTGTAACCTTATCACCGCGATCCTGAAAAGCCCTGGCCAGTCTTTCGTTGTAAGTCGACATTCCTCCGCCCCTGAATGGATATGCTGTTCCAATGATGATAACATTACGTTTTTCCATTCCAGTGGCTTACTAAATGAGTTTAGTTATGAATTAGAAAAGTTCCTTTTCAATCAAATAATGATTGCGCTCAGGGGAGTTACGAGCCACCATCTCGGCAAGAAATCCTGTCATAAATAATTGGGTTCCCAGAACCATTGCCAATAATCCAAAATAAAAGAGTGGCCGCTCTGTCATTCTGTACTCAGCCAGGAAAAACTTTGCATAAGCCAGAATTCCGGCTATTGCAAATCCAATCATAAAAAGGAGCATGCCCAGCATGCCAAACAAGTGCATTGGTTTTTTCCCGAATTTGGAAACAAACATGATTGAAATCAGATCAAGAGGTCCATTTACAAAACGATTTACACCGAATTTGGTAATACCAAATTTCCGTTTGCGGTGTTCAACAACCTTCTCTCCAATTTTGTTAAATCCGTTCCATTTAGCAATAACCGGAATATAACGGTGCATTTCACCGTATACTTCAATGCTTTTCACCACTTCTTTTTTATATGCTTTCAAACCGCAGTTATGATCATGAAGTTTTACTCCCGACATCCTGCTGGTCATCGAGTTATAAAATTTTGAAGGTATATTTTTTGTTAGCGAAGGATCATGACGCACTTTTTTCCAACCCGAAACCAGGTCAAATCCCTGATCCTTGATCATGGAAAATAAGCCCGGAATTTCATCCGGGCTATCTTGTAAATCAGCATCCATAGTTATTATTACATCACCGGCAGCCGTTTTAAAACCAGTATTCAGAGCAGCAGACTTGCCATAGTTCCTACGGAATTTAATGCCTTTTATCCTGGTATCACTTCCGTGTAATTGCTGGATAACATTCCATGAATTGTCGCTGCTGCCATCATCAATCAACAGGATTTCATATGTGTATTTATTCTCCTGCATTACTCTCTCAATCCATTGACAAAGTTCAGGAAGTGATTCTTCTTCGTTAAGTAATGGTACTATTACCGAAATATTCATTTTGAAATTTATATTACACCTCCCGTATTGTTATCAAACATTTCAGGATTCTTCTTCATTATAGCCCCAACTATTAACGAAATGATGCCACCAAATACAATACTACCTAAGGTATTCTTCAGCAAGGTTGAAAAAGAACCCATTTTCGCGGCTTGCTCATCAAGTTTATCTAATTGTTCTGTAATCTTCTCATCCGACATTTTTCCACTCAAATAATTTTCCATCCATGTTTTTTGAGCCTCCATTATACTTTTATTGTATTCAGGATCAACTAATTGCAAAAACAAATAATTGAAAATTTGATAGAGAATGATAGAAATAGAAAATGCAATAAAGCAGTACAGAAATGCATTACGGAACGAAATAAAACCTCCGATTTCAGTTCTGTATTTTTTAAACAGGACAACTAAAACGATAATACTTATCGCAATACTTAGTACCAGAATCAAGAGAGGCATTGCAATCCCTACAGGTTTAATATCACCAACATACATTATTAAAAAAACTACAATTGAAACAACTCCGATGATTAAACCGGACTTTAGGGATGAACTGAGAAGTGAGTTTTTTGTTTCCATATGAATAAAATTTTTAGGTTTTGGTTTAGTGCAAAGGTAAGAAACTTGATGAAAAACATTGAAAATATAGCGAGATGTTTTTTTACTCATAAAAAGTAGTACTTTTGCAGACGGGTAAGTCTTATACGACCAGCTCCTATTGAACTCCCCCAGGACAGGAATGTAGCAAGGGTAAATGGTTGAGCGGTGCGATATAAGTAGCGAATCACATCAGTACATAATAATAACAATTCCTTTCCTAAAAAGAACTGTCCTTTTCATTCACTGAAATAAATAGTTAGTGGCAAATTAAAAGATGTTAACTTTGCGTAAAAGTCATTTTCAGCCATTTCTTGGTTCATTTACTGTTCTTATTATGGCTTTGGTTATTGAGTGTGCACAAAAAAGCAAGTAAAAACTTCTACTATGGCTCTGCTTATTAAAATACATCCTGACAATCCAAGTGAACGCCAGTTACGAACAGTAGTTGAATGTCTTTGTGATGGCGGAATTGTGGTTTATCCTACCGATACAATTTATGGTATTGGATGTGACATATTTAAAAACAAGACAGTTGAGAAAATTTGCGAGCTTAGAGGAATAAAACCAGGAAAAGCAATGTTTTCTTTTATCTGCTCCGATGTAAGGCAATTGTCGGATTATTGTAAGCCAATTGAGAATAATATCTTTAAGTCAATGAAAGCGAATCTTCCGGGGCCATTTACTTTTATTTTAAATGCCAGCAATAACGTTCCCAGACATATCCAGAGCAAACGTAAGACAGTCGGAATCCGGATTCCTGATAATCCGATTACACTTGAAATTGTTAGATTACTAGGAAATCCTATTATGTCGACTTCCGTTCATGATGATGATGAAATACTGGAATACACCACAGATCCTGAGTTGATATATGAGAAATTTGCAAATAATGTAGATTTGGTAATAGATGCAGGGATTGGAGGTAATATTCCATCAACTGTTCTTGATTGTACCGATGGAGAAGTTATAATTATACGTGAAGGAAAAGGTGTATTAAAGTATTAATCAGTTTTTGTTTTAAAGAAATTGACAGAAATATAGGCAGAAACAGGAATTTTGTATTTCCATTATGTGCATAAAATGTGGATATTTCGGAAAAATCATGATGTTGTATTTCTTTACTTTAAATGTAAATATCTGAATTTCAGCACGAAGAAATTTATTTTCATAATTAGTTGCAGAATTGGGTGAAAGATGTACCTTTGCACCCTCAAAATAATGAGAATGATTCGCTAGCTCAGCAGGTAGAGCACATCCCTTTTAAGGATGGGGTCTTGGGTTCGAATCCCAAGCGGATCACACCAAAACACACAAATATTACAAATGTCGCTAATCTTCAAGGAGTTAGCGACATTTTTTTATTCTTCCTCTTCTCTCTCAGTTTACATGATTTGAACCATTATTACATGATTAATGGGCTAATTATTTAATAATTGAATAGCAAAACAACTAAAATAGTCCAGACATAGCCATTTTATGTTTTTTGCCAATTTAATTTCTGAATTTGGAGGCTAGTTATGTCTCATCGGCTGATCATATCGTTTTATAGCTTTTACAGATACATTATTGATTTCATTCTAAACTTCCGCCCTCAAATGGCGTTTTAATCAATCCAACAGCATCCCATTCATTTTCCCACCTGTCAAAATCAATCAAATACCAAAATTGGTACTCTTTGCCTTTAGAAAGCCCAATAGTGTTAATAAGCTTTCCGTTCTTATCCCATTTTATTAAATTTTTACAGGAAGCCAGTTATTGGAATCGCACAAAATGGCAAATCTTTCTACATTGTTTGCCAGTAATTCTGGTAATTTGAAACTTACTTTGTAAACTCTTCTTCTTGGTAAAAATTTTTTGCTGAAACGCATAATTTAATCCTCCATGTTTATGTTTTTACTTCTGCTCAAGAGGATATGACTAGTTTTTATTCTAGTTTTATTTAGCTAGTTTAAAAAGAATCGCGCATTACTGCCATGTTATATATTTCGCTGAAAGGTTTGGTTTCAAAGGTGTTTCCCCTGTAATATGCACGTTTTTTGCATAAGTTAATTGAAGACTTATTCTGGTATTCATTAATTCCTATAGGTGCGATAGTGTCGTCGTACCATACTTCAATCATTTTATCACCAGGTAGATTTATATGATGCATTTCCTCAATTTCATTAACACTGCGATTTTCGCTCAAGACTCTACCTAGGTCACGCAGTGTGAGCTTCGAGTTCAAAACGTTTGTTCCTGGTTTGCGATAATTTTGTATTTTCATTTTGTTTTTATTTTAACTGATTTTTTGTTGTGTATATTTAATAACTTGTTTAAAATCCGCGATGAAAAGAGTTGTCTCTGTTTCTTTAGTTCTAGTGTTTTACAAGTATTTCAGTATGTTGCTGATACAAAATGGATCGTTTTCTTCGAATGCGAAAAAAAATTATGGTTTGAGTATTATTGGTACATTTTCTTTTTACATGAACTCTTTTTCTTAACGGGAAAGTATAGATTTGACAAGCTGATAGTCTATGTTCGTTGTTTGAATTTAGCAATCAGGTATAAAAAAAGTTACCCGTTGTAATATTCCGATTTTTGTGTTTCGGTAAGTCCGGATTTTTCTTTTGCAAGTCTTTGTTTCTCCGAATTCCAAATTTCAGAATAGAAATTACAGTTATGCACTGCATAGTTGGTCCATTACTGAGTATTTATAAAATTACAACAATTTTTAATCATATACAAGTTAAATGCATAGATTGATTTGGGCTAATACAATAACTACAGAAGAGACAGTCTTCATTTTGATTTAAGGATCAGGAGAGTTAAATTATTCAATGAATTCCTCTAGTTATAGGGCATAAAGTTGGAATGGCCGGTATACGAAGAGTTAGATTAAGGGATTTCTGTGAGATGGAATTAATAATTTATTTAAAGATTGCACATTCGGAGGCAGGCAAAATAGGTGAGAAGTAGAATGAAAGAGTTTCCAAAAAAGGAGTATTTAATGCCTATTGCATGGTTCAAGACAAAACTTATTTACTTGTAGAAGTATGTTTTTGTTGTGATACTTCAAGCGCCCTTTAGCATGCAAATCTTATGGTAATATTGTTATTTCGTTTGACAGAAAAAGTGCAATGAATAGTTCCTAGTGTATAAAAAGAGTAGAACACAATTTTTTATTGACATCATTACTTTAGGTGTTTTTTGAGTTGAAAATCACTAAACCGATATATCTTCATATTGTGTTTTTCCGCAATTATAAGTCTGCAATCCCCGTTCTGACGAATAAATTTCTTCTCTGATTTTACAGAAAAATAACAGCTTCAGATGCAATTATTAAAAAAGAAATCGAGTGGATAGTATTAAATTTTCACTATCTTTGAGAAATTAAAGATAGAAATATAAACAAATCAGTTATATATAATCTAAACTGCATATACATGGAAATGTTTATTGCATCGCGACTCACTGCAGGAAACAAAATTTTTCCTTCTGAAATTATTGTTGACGAATCTGGTGTTACATTAAAAATCCCAGGTCTTTTCAGCGGAAATGAAAAAACGATTCCCTACACCAGAATATCATCGGTTGATATAATTTGTCCAATTTTGGGTTACTCAACAATCAGTATCGAAACCACCGGTGAAGGAAGCATCAAAGCACATGGTTTTACAAAAAGTGAAGTAACTAGAATGAAGGCGTTAATTCTGACTAAAATCAATTCTGTCTGATTTTTCTTTTAACTGCTTCTTAATTGACTAATCTGTCTCCTGAAATCCGGAATTTTGCTATTTATGAGCAGAGTAGTTAAATTAGGCGGCAGAAGTTTGCAAATAATAAGTGTTGAAATAAAGTAATAATGCATTATTACTGCACAAAAAATTAACATCGGGAATACCTGGTTTAACCAAGTAAATCCTGTAGTTCTTATCCTTTGCAGTCTCTGTCAAGCCAGAATTGTTAAGACTCTTAATTTGATTCTGCTTTTTCTTTCATCTCTGAAACTTCTTCCTTTGCTTTTCCGAAATTTTCGCTAATGTTATCTACAAATTCGTTAAATTTATTCTTTAATGAATCCTTTGTGTCTTTGCTTTTCTTTGAAATTTTTTTTCGGGTTTCTGCTCCTTTATCTGGAGCGAATAATACTCCCAGTAATGCGCCAACAGCTATACCTGCCAGTGCTCCGATTACTACATTAACTTTGCTCATGGCTCAAAAGGTTAAAGTGTTTATAAATATGTTAGGTTATTGGGTATGGTAATCCGCAATAAGTATCAGCAACTATTCAGTTTTTTAAGTTCACTTAAACATTAAATGTTATTATAATCGCCCTCCTCTTTTCGTAATTAACGGGTATAGTCTTTACTGAAACAAGAAGCAAAAAGTTGATTTCAGTTTCCATACTACGACTATCTGCATCCAGAATCGGAAAGCTAAATCCATTGCATTAATCTTATATAAAGTTACAACATATTTTGTCGGAAATCAGTAAGTTGAATAATATTTATAGCTAAAATTTAGAATTTTCTAACTAACTTGTTATTCAGACTTTTATGAATAGAAAAATTTTAAGAGGTCTGCTATGATTATTCCCACAAGCAAATTGAAATGGACAGCTTGTGATAAATCTAAAATAGATCTGAAAAATCAGATTTGAAAACTTTTGTTGTATTCAATTTGGTTCTCACTTGCTATTGTCACTAATGGTTTTTATTGGCGGATGATACAATAATAACCAGTTGATTAGATAAAAAAACAACATGATGTTTTTTTAGATAATTCTTAATACTTTAAAAAACATTCAGAATTACTATTACTTTTTAGATAATAAGCTATTAAAATAAAACCACAGCCATGAATACCAACAATTATCATTCGCAGGACTCAGTAGCAGTAAAGTCCAATTCACCTGAGAAAAGTTACAGGTTTTCATTTTCGTCATTTCAAAAGGCGATAAGGTCCAATTCCGAATTACGAAAGCAGATCGAGGATATTGTGGACTTTGGATTATTTGATTATGCACTTCGCCGAAACACTAAATTTATACAATTAGTGCGCGAAAAAGCTGAGGCTGAAACCATCGAATTGATGATGCGTTTCACTAATGGTATAGATGATTACAGTAAGTTAAAAAAGATGATTCACAGGAATCGGATCATCCGCACAATGGCAATCATGGACAGAAAAGCTCAAATGGAATTAACTAACAAGTTTAGCCGTTTTTTGATTAAAGCAAATTAATAACCAAAATTGGAATTTAAAAGAATTATAAAGAAATTCTTCCCGGATATTTAATGGATGAAGAACTGCTATTTTCGTTTTCAATCCATAATCAAGTATTAACTTTAATTTGAAAAGGTCCAATTTTTGGGCCTTTTTTTTATTCAAAGAGATAAGACATTTTGGATGTAAAATGGTGCTGAAAATGAGATTATTTCACCACTCGTCTTAAGTAATTAGCAGGATAAATATATAATTCA
>JAIFMH010000316.1 GCA_020048595.1 Bacteroidota bacterium
CCCATTTTATCCTCGTGTGGACCAACGCTGATTCCCGGCGCATTGCGATCCACAATCAGGCAGTTAATGCCTTTATGCATTTTCTCGGGATGGGTTTGAGCAATAAGCAGATAAGTACCAGCCGAATTGCCGTTGGTGATCCAGTTTTTGGTGCCGTTAACCAGGTAATAATCGCCCATATCCAAGGCTGTTGTCTGCTGCGAAGTGGCATCCGATCCGGCATTGGGTTCCGAAAGCAGGAAAGCTCCGATCTTTTCGCCACGGGCCAGCGGTTTCAGGTATTTTTCTTTTTGTTCTTCAGTGCCAAATTCCTCTAATCCGTAGCAAACCAGCGAGTTATTAACACTCATAATTACACTGCACGAGGAATCGACTTTAGAGATTTCCTCCATCGCCAGCACGTACGAAACGGTATCCATGCCGCCACCATCGTATTTCGGATCCACCAGCATACCCAGGAAACCGAGTTCGGCCATGCGCTGTACATGTTTGGTTGGATAAATTGCTTTGGAATCACGTTCAATTACATCCGTAACTAATTCCCGCTGTGCAAAATCGCGCGCAGCATCACGGATCATAAGCTGTTCTTCGGTGAAAGTAAAGTCCATGGAAAAAGTATTTAAAATGAGAATAATAGAATAGGTGTTCAAATATATAACAATATTGTTATGTTGATATGAAGGGGAATAAAAAATATATTTTACTTAAGTAAAAAGGCGCTTTTTTTAAATCTGAATTTTCTTTATAAAGAAATCTTATAGAAGTTATTGATATGCAGTGGGATAGAATTATTCATAGCTGGTTTTAAGAAAACGCGTCTATGTTCCTGAAATTGTTTTGCTCAAAAGCATCGGAATCCTTGTTTATTTATTACATCATCCATAAATTTGAAGCGGTATAATTGCTTTACTGAGAGTAATACAGATATACATCATTGGTTGAACACCTGTTTTGTTCACATTATCAAGAGTATAAACTTATGTATACATGATTTAATATTGTTACACGGGCAGGAATCAGATTGTCAGTTTTTCAAACATCGTAGATTTAACTCAAATTGTTCTTTAGTACCTAACGTAATACATTACTATGAAAACCTTCAGGATTCTTTTTCTGTCATTTTTGTGTGGGATTTTACCGTTTAACAGGCTTTTTTCGCAGGATTTTATTTCTGACCTGCTTCGCCAGGAACTCAACAGTCATTTCAACAGCCTTCAGAAACAGGGAAGCCTGCCCTATTTCATGGGATTCCGGCTGAGCGAAACTCAAACCTATATGATTGGTGCTTCATTTGGCAGCCTGATTGCGGATGAATACAACCGGGGAAGATTGGTTTCGAGCGAGATCAGGATTGGTAGTTATGAATTCGATAATACTCACCCTATGGATATGATGGGTTATGGATTTTCCGGCAGGTCAGTTGAACAACTTCCAATTGACGACAGTATACTTCCAATTACAAATGCTTTGCGAGAATGTGCTGATGCCGCTTACAAATCAGCACTGGAAGAGTATGAAGGCGTAATACAGGCTAAGGACACTCTTGAAATAAAATGCAATGATTTCTCAAAAGAGGGAAAGGGAACCTATTTTGAGCCTGCTGTTCCGGCAAATATACCACCTGCATACTGGAAGGATTACCTTAAAAAAATTACTGCTGAGTTCAACAA
This sequence comes from Bacteroidota bacterium, assembly GCA_020048595.1. Taxonomy (GTDB): domain Bacteria; phylum Bacteroidota; class Bacteroidia; order Bacteroidales; family UBA4417; genus UBA4417. The sequence continues at coordinate 1,671 of JAIFMH010000316.1, forward strand.
GGAAAGCTATATAATGGAGGCAAGGGCTGGTTTAACAGCTATGTCGAGCCGAAATTATTACACCAGCAACGAAGGGACTTTAATAGTACAAAACAGCTTTATTACTGATTTGAGCATTGCCATTTTATTTTCGTGCGAAGATGGGAATATGGCTCCTTATGTTAAAACATACCAGGTGCGGACCGTTGATCAGCTTCCTACTGAACAGCAATTAATGGATGAAATGGCCGAAATCAAAATACTGATTAAAAAGCTTCGTTCAGCGCCTATGGCCGAGTCGTACTCAGGTCCAGCCATATTATCAGCCAAGGCATCAGGCGTTTTCTTTCACGAAATATTCGGGCACAGGGTTGAGGGCCACCGCCTTCGCCAGACTACCGATTCACATACTTTCAAAAACCAACTGGGGGAGAAAATATTACCCGATCAGATGAGTATTACATTTGATCCGACAGTTTCTGAATACAACGGGGTTCCGCTATACGGGCATTACAAATTTGATGATGAAGGAGTTCCGGCCCGGAAAGTGGAAGTGGTTAAAGACGGAAAGTTTATTCAATACCTCATGTCGCGACAGCCGGTTGAAGGCATTGCAATTTCGAATGGGCATGGCCGCGGTGAACTTGGCCTGGCAACTGTTTCGCGTCAGTCGAACCTGTTTGTCAGCTCCAAATCCTACATCCCTGAAAAAGACATGCACGACAGACTCCGGAAGATGTGTAAAAAGCAGAAGAAGGAATATGGTTACCTTTTTGATGAAGTAATCGGGGGATTTACAAATACCGACAGGGTTGCAGCCAATGCTTTTAATATAATACCCATAATTGTTTACAAAGTTTACACGGATGGCAGGCCTGATGAACTGGTTCGCGGAGTTACGCTGATTGGAACACCGCTAACCATGTTTTCCGAAATTGAAGGCTGTGGTGGTCAACAAGCCGTTTTTAACGGGTATTGCGGTGCCGAGTCGGGTTCTGTTCCTACCTCAGCAATTGCACCCTCGCTGCTGGTAAACAAAATTGAAACGCAGCGGCAGTTTGAGATAAAATGCGAAATACCTCAGATCAGCAGCCCCGATCAGATTAAATAAATAAATATTGCTCTTATTCAGTTGCTCAGTTGCGGAACAATTATGGCACAGCAGCCAGATAGTAAAAAGGATGTCATTTTCAAAGCTTTACAGGACGAACTTACCCGCACAATTACCGAGCTCAACCATCCCGAAGCGGGGAAACCTTTTTTTGTGGGCTTCTATTTTACCGAAGGGGATTATCTGAATTCCACAGCAACTTTAGGAGCTGTTACTTCTTCATCTTCGCGTAAAATTGCTGCAGCCAGCTTCAGGTTAATGTTTGGGAGTTATGAGATGAATGATGAGAATTTCCAGGAAACACCAAATAACGAAATGGTTTTTCCTATAAATATTGTTGCTCCAATTGATTGTGACTATTGGGGAATCAGGAGATCGCTCTGGAACCAGGCTGACCATTCCTTTAAGAGTGCTTCGAAAAATTATGTGACCAAGAAAGCATATTTCATAAAAAACCCTTCACTAAAGCCCGGCTTCCCTGACTATATAAAACAAGAGCCGGTTGTAATGGAGTTGCCCGAAAAAACAAATCTTCCATCTTCATTACAGGGAGATTCGCTGGCAAGGGCATTGTCTGATGGTTTTAAGAAATACACAAGTATTACTTCATCACGCGTTTCGTTCAGTATGATAAACTGCAATATGTACCTTATCAACACCGAAGGGACGAGGTTGTGCATTCCTTTCTGTTTTGCCGCAGTGGATGTTTCAGCAACCATTACTAATGGTGGCGGCGAAAAGTTGTCCGAATCGTTATCATTTATTTCAATGGAGCCTGATGATTTATTCATTGACAAATCAATCGGGCCGAAAATAAATTTGCTTGCAGAATACCTTCTGGACATTGCCAAATCGCCGAAGCTCGAAGAAGAGTATAGCGGTCCGGTGTTGTATACAGGAAATACGTCGGTTCCGAATATTATGGAAGCCCTTTTCTCCGGTAAAGATGCACTGGAAGCCAGCCGCGAAGATGTTGAAAATACTCCGGCGTACCGTAAAACACAAACACAGAATAACAATAACACGGAGAGTAAAATAGGAAAACGATTTATGCCGGAAGCTTTTTCAGTAACGATGAAACCAAAGCTTGATGCGTACAATGGAATAAAATTATTTGGAAAAACCGATGTTGATTATGAAGGAACAATTCCTCCTGATGAAATCAAACTGGTAGAGAATGGGATTCTCCGGGATCTGATCCGGACAAGGGTGCCTTCATCAAAAACCGCCATTTCGTCGAATGGTCACAGTCGTCCCAACATTACCCAATCCGGAATATATAGCTACCTGGCTCCCGGGGTGGTATTTTTTACTTCATCAGAAAGTAAACCGAATGAGGACCTTAAAAAAGATCTGCTCACTTCAGCGCGTAACAAAGGCCTTGACTATGCTTTGATTGTGCGTCCGGTTGTGGGAAGTGCTAACAATTCGCCTTCGGCATATTACAAAGTTTCAACAGCTGATGGCTCTGAAACATTGCTCCGGCCGGTTTCAATTACCTTGAGCGGCGGGAAAATGATTAATCACATTGCGGGTTGCTCTGACAAAGAAATAGTCCATAACTCATTAGGGACTCAAAATTCATATGAAAACTATATGCCCGGATATAGTTCAGGATCTGTATTTGGATCACCAACTTCGGTGATATTACCTGATGCAGTACTTTTTTCCGAAATGGATGCGGAAGCTCTGGATACCAGTGTGGATAAATCGCTATTGCCTGAAAACGAGGAATAAGTACCCTGGCGGAAAAGTCTTTATACTGAGGAATGAAGTATGATTATGGCATTAAGGATATTAAATCCAGCCCCTCAATTTATAGTAAGCTAATCCGAAATACTCCCGCAGAATGAGCACTTCCAGTTTAAGGTGTGTCCAGAACTGGTATCGGACCTGGAGGTTATTGCCGATAGAAGGCACGTATTTATTGCCTTTCAGATCACTGTCATTAAAAGTCATATCGGTTTGAATAGAACTCCCGAAAGTAGAGTAACCGCTGACAGTGGTAAATCCACATTTTCTGAAAACCAGGATAGCCCGTTTCATATGTTCGGGAGCGGTAACAAGAGTAACCGGCCGGTTAAGCTCTGCCTGTGTAGTGCCCTCCGAAAGTTTCAGCGCCTGCTGACGTGTATTCTTCCCGAAGCTCTCGTAGCTTATCCGTTCGGTGGATATTCCTCTCATTATAAGTTCTTTGGCTGTTAATCGGGGATCACTCACGCTGTCAGTTGTATCGCCAGGCATGGAAATAACTATATTCGCATCAGGGTACATGTTTCCGATAGCTGCCGTAAAATAGGCACGCAATAAGCCACTTTCACTTGGAATACCGCTTCCGCTTAAAAGAATTATAGTTACAGGTGGTTTCGTGATTTTGCTGTTGCCTGATCCCAGGTTATGATATGCCCAAAACGGAACTTTTGTAAAAGCGAGTATGCATAAAAGCAGAAAAATACTTCCGGAAATGATAAGAAACACTTTAATAAAACTCCATACCCAATTACTTCTCTTTTTCATACCCGGTTATTCTAAAACTAACTGATGGAGTTTTTCTCTATATCTTGAGATGCTAAAGATAACCTGATCCTGTTTCCGGATTAAATTATCTTTTTATAATAAACAAAGGGGTTTCAACAACATTGCTTTCATTCAGATCCCTGTCTTTTATAAAGATTTCGAAACCAATGGTATCGCTTTGTAACAATTTCCGGGCAAAATAAAGTTCAATAGTCATCGTAATATCTCCTTTAATGTTCTTGTTTCGCCCGACGGGAGTAAGCAGAGGGATGCGGGCATTAAAGGTTATGGTTGTATCTGTTGGTATGAATTCAACCAGTTGTCCATCAATATATTGCATAAACTTGCAGTAGAAATTGTACTTGCGGGGTTCAACTGTATCCCAGGCAAATAATCCTATATTGCCATCGCCGTCAGTGTACGAAACTGTTATTGCGGCCAGGGAGTCTTTTCCCGAAATATCCCTTAGGGTCGCAAATCCGCCATACTCAATTATGGGTTCGAGCGGATACTGTTCTTCTTTAATACAACCTGTGAGGCCTGTAAATAATGGAATCAGGAGTATTAAGCTTATCTTTGTGTATAATTTCATTGCGAACATTAACAAGGCATAAAATTACAAAATTTCTGACATGGATTTCACGGCTTTTAAACATAGTATTTTTAACCTGCAAAGCCCCAACGAATTTAACGAAATAGCGCTCAGTTTATTTCGGTATCAATATAAAAACAATACAATTTATAAAAAGTTTGTTGATGGATTAGGTGTAAGTGAGAGTAAAGTTTATCATCCGGAACAGATCCCTTTTCTTCCTGTTAGCTTTTTTAAAACCCATAAAATTATTACTGGTGACTTTGCGGAAGAACTTGTTTTTGAAAGCAGCGGAACCACCGGAATGGAAACCAGCAAGCATTATGTGGCTGATGCAGGTTTGTACCAGCAAAGTTTTACCCGTGGGCTGGAGCTGTTTTATGGCGATCTGTCGCAATATGCTGTTTTTGCTTTGTTGCCTTCGTATCTCGAAAGGAAAAATTCCTCGCTCGTTTATATGGTCGAGAAAATAATGCTTCATTCGAACAGAACGATGGGTGGTTTTTTCCTGAATGAACTTGACGAACTTAAAACACAACTCCTGGAGGCTCAACGCCAGGGTTTAAAGATTATGCTTTTCGGGGTAACATTTGCTTTGCTCGATATGGCTGAGAAATTTCCTTTAAATATTCCTGATGCAATTATACTCGAAACCGGTGGGATGAAAGGCCGCCGTAAGGAATTAACGCGGATGGAACTTCATGAAAAATTGAGCAGCGCATTTGGAGTAAGTAAAATTCATTCGGAATATGGAATGACTGAATTGCTTTCGCAGGCATGGTCAGCAGGTGACGGTATTTTCCGTTGTCCGCCATGGATGAAAATTATGATAGCCGACACCAACGATCCGTTGAGTTACCTCGAAACCGGCCGCACAGGAGGCATTAATGTCATTGACCTGGCCAATTTCCACTCTTGCTCATTTATTTCTACACAGGACCTGGGGCGTGTATTTGAAGACGGAACTTTTGAAGTACTGGGGCGTTTTGATAACAGTGATATCAGGGGATGTAGCTTGCTGGCAACTTAGGGTAGATTGAGGAGATTGAGTAGTTGAGATTACAGGTTGACAGGGCGAGGAGCGACTTGGTGACAGGGCGAGGTGCGATATGCTGACGGGGAGAGGGGCGACAGCGCGACAAGGTGACAGGGCGACAGGGCGACAAGGCGAGGGGTGATATGGTGACACAGCGAAGGATGGCAGGGTGGAAGGAGATTAGCAAATCTACCTGACCGGGCTTTTTTTTCAGTAATTTAGTTGTTTTGTTTTATAGTAAGTTAAGTTTCTCAGTGGCTTCAGACAAATCCAATCTTTTTCTATATATTTATCAGGCTTATAGTTAGCTCTATAGCATGGATTTGTATATTTGCTGTAGCATAGGCTGAATTGAATAATCTGAAATGAGATTTCTCCTTCGAAGTACTTGTATTTACAAAGCTTACAGGATTATTCTTTTGCTGCTG
>JAIFMH010000175.1 GCA_020048595.1 Bacteroidota bacterium
CACATTTGCTCTTTTATGAGAAGGGACTTGCGGACGATTGTAATAGACTTCCTGAGGAAAGTAGGCCAGATGTTTACCCATCCATAAAAAGCGCTTAAATACATCCCAGGCAATGCCGGGATGGTTATAGTTGTAAAGAAATAAGACAAGGTCAGGTCCATCACCTGAATAAGCTCCCCCACCAGACCAATCTGTGTCAAGTTCTTCAAAATGCACTTTGTCGGTGAAGGCAATACTGCTAACCCCATTATTCCCCAAAAAGTTGGGGATATGCTTCAACGCATTTTTCACAAGTGTTTTATCCCCCAGTACATTTAAAGCATCAAATCCCTGAATGGAATAGCATATTTCAATATGACCATCCGGATACAAGGTTCTAAACCAGGAAGCCTCGTTATCCCATAGTTCTTTTTTTATCGCAATTTTAATTGAATCAGACAATAATCTCCATTGTTTTTGTTCATTTTGGTTCACTCCCAACATGGCTGCCATATCTGACAGATGTTCCAGATTCCATGCTCGCTCAGCATTGGGACTGGCAACATAATGCTCCCATCCGGCACCCCTCATTTCAAGTAAGTTATGCTGAACTCCATAATCAATTAATAATTCTCCGGGCTTTCTCTGTTTTTCATCCATTAAAACCAGCCTTTTTACTTCTTCGAATAGATCTTTATCCGCACCAGTTGTAAGAAAAACATTCCAGACAAGACTTGCGAAAGAATATACGCTGTATGAATACTTTACACCAACACCGGTGCCATCGGGTGAATAGGCATAACTTTTGGTCAGGTCAATGTCTTTAAAAGCCATCACCCTTTCTTTGATTTCCTTTCCCAACATCAGAGGCATGATATGTTGAATATATCCGCCCCAATCCCAAAGGTAAGAACACATGGCCCCTCCATCCATTCCTGAAGTGGCAAGGTGAGGATTGAGTTTAAAGGCTGGATTTTCCCAAAAGCAAACCATTCCACTGATCAATGAACGATTGTAATATTCCTTTAAACCATCGATATTACTTGAAATAACGGGAATATTTTTGAGGTATTTATCCAGCCGGAGCTCCCATGCTTTTTTAGTGTTTTCTTCAAGGAGGGTGTAATCGATTCTTTTTTCGACTTGCTGATCCTTGGGAGAAATCATAAAAGCATACCAGCAGATCTTTTCTTCCCCGGGATTGATCACAAGTTGATCGGCATCCTTAAAAAGACTAATTTTTACTGTTTCGTTTTGCCATGTTCCTGAATCAATCTTGTGGGCTTCCACCTTTCCTTTTGGGGGACTGAATAGCCAATTGTTCAGGGGATAAAAATCAGGTTTTCCGGGATTTATGTCAGGGGTTATCTGTACCGTAATAATTTTTGCATTTCGGTTTTTTATTTTGCATTTTAGAACAAAGCCGGCATTTCCATAGAGGGGGATCAATTCAGTAGTCACATAAATAGAAATAAGTCCCACATCGGTAATGTAATTGTAAGTTCCATTTCTTGTAATACGATCTGGTTGCCACGTCCCTCCTGAATAAAGTAATCCACAATCGTTTTTGCCAAAACTTCCCGCATCGGGAACTAAATGGTTATTGACAACAAAATTTAATTTAAAGGAAAAATCACGGGCAGCGAAGGGTGGTGAAATAAAATCCCGGACTCCCGTCACAGTGTTTTGGATCGGACTGACAGTTGAAAATCCACTATTCACCCAAATATGTTCCTGAGTCTGTACTAAAGCTGATAAAGGAATTGCAAAATCCTTTAATTGAAATTTTTGGGAAAAGGTATTTAAGAATACAAACAACAGAAGTCCAGTGAAAATGCTATTTCTCATACGTAAATAATTTCAATTAAACGTATATCTAAAATCTATGAATTACAACTAATCAATATCTTTAAATTGAAGGATAAATTTAGATTTGTCTATAATGCAAATGACCAGTAATTGTCTTAAATGATTAAGATATGAGCAGTAAATAGTTAAAAAAGGAGAAGATGTATTTAATTATCTTCTCCTTTTTTAGAATACAATATCAAGGTCTATTAATACCCTGTATTTTGTGTAATTGCTGGTGCTGAGCGGTCTATCTCAGTCTGAGGAATCGGGCGAACCAGGTGAATATCAGTTATAGAACCTTTGGCTTTTGTCCAGAAATTGTATTTTTTAGTACGTTCGATTAATTTACCTGTACGTTTCAAATCGAACCAGCGGTTGAATTCACCAAATAATTCCCGGGCGCTTTCATCCAAAATTAAATCAACCGAAATGTTTGCCGGTGTAGCTCTGTACGAAACGGTTTCCATAGAAGCCAGATCTTCAGGGTTTTTTGCACAAAGCGGATCTGTATTTGCACCAACTGCACGGTCGAGTACTTTGTTGTAATATTTGTCGGCAGTTCCTAAACTACCACCGGTAGCCCCTTTCACAATGGCTTCTGCAGCAATTAAATAGGCCTCAGCTGAACGGAACAATGCAAAGTCAAAAGTACCGTATCCATCACCATAAGTGATTCCGGGCTGCCAGAATTTCCACATGGTTGGAATCGCTGCAGTTAAGCGCGATACCTGTACTCCGGTTATTTGCTGATCCAGATTCATTACTGCGTATTTTTTTGTTCCGCCTTCATCAATTCCCTTTGCAGCGCCGGTTGCAGGCTTATTCCATGGAGTCCAGAAAGCAACTGTGTCGCCCACTGCATAACTCACTTTAAGATTAGCATCAGTGTAACTGTAAGCATAGTTAGACACTGCTTTTAAAGCGTAAATCACATTTAGAAAGTTATGCATATATCGGGTGTCTTTTTGAGGATCGAAAAACCGATAGGCAGAGGGCGAAGGATGAACTAACCCAAGATGACGGTTGTAATCGGGTGTTCTCCCAGCACTTCCTACAAGTTCAGAATTGCCAGGAAATATGGAATGGTAATAATTACCTGGCTCTCTGGTGCCGGTCCCGGGAACTTCCATAGCATTGGTAAGTACATCGCTGTTGTATTGAATAGCGAATACGATTTCAGTATTTCTGTCATTCTGAGCTCCGGTGTATTGTTTCAACGGATTTGTTTCACGCTTTGGGAAAAGTGTGTTGTACTGCGGTACCAGGGCATAGCTTGCGATTACTTTGTCGGCCCAGGTAAGAGCTGTCTTAAAATCAGCGGCAGTTCCGCCAAGCGAATTGTTGTAATTCCAACCACGGGTCAGATAAACTTTAGCTAAAAGAAACTGAGCAGCCCCTTTGGTTACACGTCCGTAATCGGTGGCGGTTACAGGTAGTGCAGCTTCGGCTTCGGTCAGGTCTTTCAGAATTTGATTGTAAATCTGGGCAGCAGCAACTCTTACAACTGCTTTGTCAGCAGCAACAGTCTCAGTTAACGGCATAGGCACATCGCCCCATGTTTGCACCAGATAGAAGTAACTCAATGCACGCAGAAATTTTGCTTCAGACATACGTGTCGCTTTTTTTGCAGGATCAACATAAGTGATTGTTTCGCCACGTTCAATGGCTGCGTTGGTTCGGCCTACCTCGCGGTACAATATGTCCCAAAAGGCGGAAACTTCACCAGAAGCTGATGTTAAATTGACATTGTAAGTGTCAAGTGCAGATCCATCGCCAACTGCTTTTACATTCCAGGCGCCTGCCTGAAATAGGTCTGTTCCGGGCAAAGCAAGCGGATAGTTAAGTACAAAATCGCGCAAAAGCGGATAGCAAGATTTTACCAAATCCTCGTAACCTGCTTCTGTGGTGATATAAGAATTGGCTGTTATATTTGAGACTGATTCCTCTTTCAGGAAATCCTGACATCCTGTACCCAAAAATATCAGAAGTGCAGACAGGATAAAGTTCCGTATTTTATATTTTTTCATGTGTTTAATTTTTTTTTAATTGAATAAAATAAATTTAGAAGGAAGCGCTTATTCCAATAGAATAAACAGAATTAGGAACATCATCCTGATAAGTCCCTGAATTGAATTCAGGATCCATCCAAATATTTTTTTCTTTTGTGTAAACATATGGATTGTTTGCCTGTACATATAATCTTAAGTTGCTGAATTTGATTTTTTCAAGCATTTGTTTTGGCAATGTGTAACCCAACGTAATGTTTGATAATCTCCAGAAATCGGCATTCTTGTATTGAATAGCTTCCCGGTATGGGTTTGCCTGCCATACGCCAAAATAATCATTGGTCGGATTATCGACAGTCCAATAGTTCAGGTTCAAATGGTTATAACGGTTACTTCCCAATTCGCCCATGGTTCCCTGCAACAGGCTATTGCGGAACTGAACACCCTGACGGGTATAAATAAAGAAAGAGAAATCCCAGCTTTTGTAGTTGAACGTATTGCTTATACCTGCCATCCATTTAGGTAATTCGTTGCCAAGAACAACACGGTCGTCAATGCCGGCGGATGATGAAATCTTTCCATCATTATTTTGGTCGACCACTTTTACCGAACCTGGTACCTGCCCATACTTTTTTGCTTCTTCAATTTCATCTAATTGCCAAATCCCATCAAATTCGTAGTAGAAATTTGATCTTAATGACTCGCCAACAAATAATCTGTTTGCTTTATCTTCGGTCTCCATCTGAAATTTTCTTTCTGGACGTTGACTGAATTAATTGTGATTTCCACCCCACGGTTCATTATTTTCCCAACATTGGCAGTTACAGCTCCAAATCCCAAAGAAGTAGGGATGGCAACATTTTGGATCAGGTCGTTGGTGGTTTTGTCATATACTTCAAGGTCAACCATTACCCGGTTTTTTAGGAAGCCCATGTTTAGTCCAAGATTTATTTCTGAGCTGTTTTCCCATTTTAAATCGGCATTTCCAATATTGTTTGGAGCATAACCATAAGCGGCAACACCATTAAAATCATACGCTGTTTTTCTTAGAAAAGCCTGAGTGCTGTATGGTGCAACAACATCGTTTCCAACTTCGCCGTAGCTTAAACGCACTTTCAGATCAGAAAAAAGGTTCATACTTTTAATGAATTCCTCTTCTCCTGCACGCCATGCACCTGCAACTGATGGGAAAAAGGCCCATTTGTTACCTTCTGCAAGTACCGAAGAACCGTCGTAACGTCCTGTAAAGGTTAACAGGTATTTGTCGTTATAGCCATAATTTACACGACCCATAAATGACATGATGGAACGTTCTACCAGATTGCTGGTTACACTATTG
>JAIFMH010000202.1 GCA_020048595.1 Bacteroidota bacterium
CAGATAATGACACATAAAATGCAGATAAATACTTTCTGAAAATGAAAGTATCATTAAATTAAACGTTTAAGGATTAAATTTTAGTCCAATTTTATAGCTTATTGAGTTGTACCCATTGTACAAGACTATACGACTTATACTTTTGTCAGGCTTTTACCTTTTTTCTGATCCGACTTCTTTTAGGTTTCTTACAGAAAATTATAGATTTATTTTGTGCATTTTAAACTGGAAATCCTTCTCGTTAAATTATTTTGCAACTGTTTACGCTTTTGTGGAAAATAATTTTACATAATATCGCTGATATTGAGTTACTTTTATGATTAAAGTAAATCAATCATTATAACGCTTCTAATTATTATTTAGCCATAACCAGATCATAAAATTTATGAAAACTGAACAAATGATTCTTACCGGCAACAATGGCTGGGAAATTAAAAGCGATAACAATTTAAAAGCAACAGCTCAGCTTGTACTTATCTTCGGAAATAGTATAATGCTCAAAGAAAAAAAACACTTTGATCATATCAGGTTATCTTACCCAAATGCTGAAATTGTTGGTTGTTCAACAGCAGGTGAAATCTTTCAGGAGGAAATATTCAACAGCAGTATTGTTTGCACAGCCATTTTTTTTGAAAGCACAACTATTAAAGTAGTTTTTGAACCAATTGATTCAATGGATGATAGTTTCAATATTGGAGAAAGGCTAGTAGGGAAACTTGATACAAGTAACTTATCACATATTCTTGTTCTTTCTGAAGGGCTGAATATAAACGGAAGCGAACTCACTAAAGGATTCAACTCTCACCTTAACGATAAAGTATCAGTAACAGGAGGTTTGGCTGGTGATCTGGCTAATTTTAACGAAACTGTAATTGTTTATAATAAGCCGGGAGTAAAAAATATTGTGCTGGCAATTGGCTTTTATGGACCAAATATACAAATCGGATATGGCTCTTTGGGAGGATGGGACTCTTTTGGCGTCGACAGACTGGTAACTAAATCCAAAGCAAATGTTTTATTCGAACTTGATGGCCAACCGGCACTTGCATTGTATAAAAAATATCTTGGAACTCATGCTGCCAGCCTCCCATCTTCAGCTCTGCTTTTCCCTTTGAGCTTTTTGCAATCCGAAACACAAACACCCATTGTAAGAACTGTATTATCCATTGATGAAGCCACAGGCAGTATGATCTTCGCAGGTGATATTCCTGAAGGTTATTATGTTCGGCTAATGAAAGCTAATTTTGAGAAATTAATAGATGGTGCCATTGGAGCGGCTGAAATGTCAAAAACCAGTCTGAAGGGTGGTGAACCTGATCTGGCTATATTGATTAGCTGTGTCGGTCGTAAACTTGTTATGAAACAAAGAGTTGAGGAAGAACTTGAACATGTGCGTGAGGTGCTTGGGAAGACCACCGCTATCTCAGGATTTTATTCATATGGCGAAATTAGTCCTGTAAAGCCTTTTGAAAAACATTGTGAGTTGCATAATCAAACAATGACAATTACGGTTTTTAAAGAAATTTAATTGTACGTTATGGAACAGGATTTAAACAGGCTCATACTGAGGCAGGTAAAAAGGCATTTTGGAACGGATTCAGAACTGTCGGAGGAAATGCAACGTTTCGTCAGCGATATAAGCAATACCTACAACAGCCTGGAAGATGATGCCCGGTTGTATCAGAACTCAATTGATATCAGCTCGCAGGAACTCAGGGATGCTTATCTCAAACAAAAACTGGATGCTGACAACCAGAAGACTTTGATCCATAAAATTAAAAAAGCAATTTCTAAGCTTAATCCTGCCTTGGTAGTTGAAAATCCGGATGATGATTCTGATATGACTTCTCTATTGTTCGAATCATTGATTGATTTAATTGAAGAACATAAGCAAATGGAAGTTTCGCTGAAAGAAAGCGAATTTTATATGCGCGAAATCCTTGATTCGCAAGAAGTTGGCGTAATGATAATTGATTCAGAAACGTATAGGATCTCGTTTATTAACCAAAAAGGGGCAAGTCTCTATGGCGCTTCCAAAGAGGAAATTATTGGTAATGTATGCCATGGATTTACATGTCCGACACTTTGTGGTGACTGTAAATTATCCCCCGATGGAATTGGCTATGCATCCACAGAGAAGATTTTTCTCAATGTTAAAGGCGAAGGAATTCCAATACTGAAGTCGGTTGTTCATACCACATTTAATAACAGGAAATGCTTTGTTGAATCATTTGTTGATATAACTGTACGCAAGCAAGCTGAAGTAGAAGTGCTCAGGGCGAAAGAAGCAGCTCAGTCAGCAAATATTGCTAAATCTGACTTTCTGGCAAGTATGAGTCATGAAATTCGCACTCCGCTTAACGGCGTAATCGGATTCAGTGATTTGATGATGAAGACAAATCTAAATGAGACCCAACTTCAGTACATGTCAACTGTATCTCAATCAGCAAACTCACTTCTCGATATTATAAATGATATACTTGATTTTTCAAAAATAGAAGCCGGTAAACTCGAACTAGATATTACGCAAAATGATTTGCTTGAAATCAGTAACCAGGTAGCTGATATGATAAAATTTCAGGCTCATCTCAAAGGACTTGAACTTTTATTGCATATTTCGCCCGAGGTACCACGCTATATTTGGGCTGATTCAGTACGACTAAGGCAGGTACTTGTAAATGTTTTAGGAAATGCTGTAAAATTTACTCAAAAAGGCGAGATCGAATTCAAAATAGAATACCATGGTATAAATTCTGCCGGAGAATCTGACTTCCGTTTTTCTGTCAGAGATTCAGGTGTAGGTATTTCACTCAAAAATCAATATAAGATATTTGAAGCATTTTCGCAGGAAGATACGTCTACAACACGCAAATTTGGCGGAACTGGATTAGGTCTCACTATTTCCAACAAACTGCTGGGCCTTATGGGAAGTGAACTGCTATTGATAAGTGAGCCTGGAGTTGGAAGTACTTTTTATTTTGATGTTTCATTTAAAACCATGCCGGGAAATGATGACGAGATTGGTAACATTGAAAACATCCGGAATGTATTGATAGTTGACGATAACGAACACAACCGGTTTATCTTAAAAGAAATTCTTTCATATAAGAATATTAATTCAACGGAGGCAAAAGATGGTCTTGAAGCCATAAAACTTATTGAAACTGGTAATACATACGATGCTATACTTATGGACTATCATATGCCGGGTATGGATGGTATTGAAACAATACGACAAATCAAGGCTCTGCAAAAAGCACACAATGAGCAGAATCCTGTTGTTTTGTTATATAGCTCTTCGGATGATAATATAGTGAAAGCAGCATGTGCTGAATTGAAAATACGTCACCGGCTGATGAAACCTATTAAGATGCAACAACTTTATGATGCTCTTTCAATGATCAGTATTAAAGAAAAGGACAGGCCGGGATTTACCAGCCAAGCCCAAATCCTTAAGCCGGTAATTTTAGGAAACAGGAAGGTTACCATCATGATTGTTGAAGATAATGCAGTTAATTTATTTCTTGTAATAACAATCTTAAAGAATATTTTACCTGAAGCAAAACTAGTTGATGCCAGGAACGGGAAAATTGCCGTGGATCAGTTTCTTACGGTATCTCCTGATATTATTATTACGGGCAACGGATTCCTATCATTGCTCTTACTGCCGGTATAGTTAAAGGTGAAAGAGAAAAGTGCCTGGATGCCGGTATGGATGATTACATTACAAAACCAATAGTGAGGGAAACCTTTATTAAAGTGCTTGGCAAGTGGTTAAATTATGATATTTTACCATTGGAACCAGTTGCCCTTGAAGCCCATTTTTCAGATGATTTGCATTTTAACACGGAAAATCTTAGGAATAACATCGGAGATGATAAAAAATTTCTGGAAAAGGTTCTGTCAATGGCCAAAAAGAATCTGAACAATTCATTGCCCGAACTGGATGAATCAATAAAAAATCAGGAAATTGAATCAATCAGGAGCATTGCCCATAGAATGAAAGGAACCGCCCTTTCAGCATGTTTTGATGTGTTGGCCAAACAATTAAACCAGCTTGAGTCGATTAAGTCTTTTACACATTCAGATATTGAGGATGCAGCAACGGGGATTAAAAATGAAATTATTTATTTGAATACTATTAATAATTGATTGCCGGAATTATAAAAAAGTAGTACTTCAAAAGAAAATCTTTAGTGAGTTTTCATCATTTACATTAAATCCAAATTATCATAATAGAAATTTATAGGAACAAATCGTGTTGAAAACTTCAGATTTTCCTGAATACTTTTCGCAGTTCCTTTGTTACTTCACAGGCAAAATCCTCAAGAGCTTTGCTGTTGAGTGAGCCGGCTGCCACATCAGGATTGATTACAGTAATCTCAACTTTGCCATCGGGATGTTGCTGTACAATCACATTACAGGGCATCATGATTCCGGCTTTGTCATCAGCTTGCAGTGCCTGATGAGCAAAGGACGGATTGCAGGCACCTAATATCCGGTAGGGTCTGAAATCAACGTCAATTTTTTTCTTCAATGTATCCATCACATCTATTTCAGTGATTATTCCAAAACCATATTCCTTTAATATTGCTGTAACGTGAATAATGGCATCATCAAATGCCATATCTGTTAATTTTGTGAAGAAAGGTTTCATCTTTTTGTATGAAATAAGAAATTAGTCAATCGTCATATCTGACTTACAGATCCTGAGCTTTATCAGTAAGCATCGGCACAAACCGGAAGGTGCCGTGAGTTTCAGTTTTTGTTTCTGTATCTGATAATTTGGTAATTCGGGTCATGATCTGGATATCATTTTTTCCTACAGGCGCAACCAGTATTCCGCCTGTTTTTAACTGTTGTACCAGGGCATCCGGAATGAAAGGTGCAGCGGCAGTTATCAGTATCCTGTCGAATGGTGCATAAGCAGGTAGCCCGGCATAACCATCACCATAAAATAGCCTTATACGATAACTCAGTGGAGGATTCAATGATTTTAAATTATCATATAAAAGCTTTTGCCTTTCGATTGTAAAAACCCTGGCTCCCATTTCAGCCAGAACGCTGGCCTGATATCCTGATCCGGTTCCCACTTCAAGAACTCTCATCCCTTTTTCAAGTTGCAAAAGCTCACTCTGGAAAGCTACTGTATAGGGTTGGGAAATAGTTTGTCCTGAGCCAATCGGGAATGCTTTATCTTCGTATGCAAATTCCAGAAATGAGGAATCGAAAAAATAATGCCGCGGAATAGTATTGATAGCATTCAACACATTTTCATCTGTAATGCCTTTAATTCGCAATAAATCAATAAGTTGTTTGCGTAATCCTTTGTGCCTGAAGGTATCGGTAAGTTGTGTTGAAGCCATATTTTAAAGGGAGAAAAACCAAAGTGCGAATTTATATAACTATATTGTCTTTTTGGTATTCAAACAGATAAAAAATAATTTTTATTCAGAATTGGAATAAATTAAAAATATGTGGATCAAATCCAAAAAAGATTCATACATTTGCACAGTTTTAATACAATCCACTCTGAATTTTCCTGATCTTTCCCGGTAATTATTCCAAGCATATATCTTTTCAGGTTTTCACATGAAAGTATAATTTTAATTCATACGATTTAAACTCCCATTTATTCGTCTAATCAACCCAATTCGCATGTACGATAAGAGCGAACTCGAAGGTAAGCTGCTCCATGAATTGCGCGACATCGCAAAGCAGTTTAACATCCGCAAAAGCGAAACAATGAAAAAGCAAGACCTTGTTTATCAAATACTTGACCAACAAGCTGCTAATCCAACACCCGACATTCTGGAAGCCGAAAAAAAAGCCCGGGTTTTTCCTCAGAAAGGCGCACGTCAGCGTATTCCTATTGAAAAATTAAAGGAAGTCAGGAAAGTTGAAGTAAAACCTAAACAAGAACCATCTGCTTCCGTTGTATCCGATGTGAAAGTTACAGAGCCTGAACTTCCAAAAGTGAAGGAAGAAAAAACTGTTATTGCTGAATCTCCGGTTGAAATTAAAACGGTTACTCCGGTAGAACCGCAAAAACGTGTTGTAACTCCTTACGAACCACGCAGAAGTTTTAACAGAGACAATAATCAATCCGACGACGATACTCCTTCGGTTAAATCATTTGAACGTCCTGAATCTACAAATGTTCCTGCATGGGAGCTACAGGAATTTCATGAACGCCGCCGCCGTGGTCGTCGTCCACAGGACAGGGATGATAACACAACCACTCCCGTAGCAGCCAGTGATGAAAACACCCCGACACCTATATCCGAGAAACCTGCCCGTACTAACGATTGGAAACCGAAACCACGTAACTCAAATCAGGAAGATGATGTAGCTCTTACCGAAGAGAAATCTGGTATTCATGATGAATTCATTCCTTCATTTGATTTTAAAGAACCGGATGTTGAAATTCTTACACGTCATGAAATAGTCCAGGAACAAGATGCTGAAGATATTCCGGTACAGAATGGAAACATACAAGGCGAACAACCTCGTACCAACGATATCGCCAGGGATATGCAACGTTATGGCCGCAACGATCGCAATGACCGTAATGATCGCAATGATCGTAATGACCGCAGGCAACAAACTCAGCCTCAGCAACCTCCACGTGAAGATTACTCCTGGGAGTTTGAAGGGATAGTTTCCTGCGAAGGCGTACTCGAAATGATGCCTGACGGATATGGATTCCTCCGCTCATCTGATTATAACTATTTGAGTTCACCTGACGATGTGTATGTATCTCAATCTCAGATAAAACTCTTCGGGCTTAAAACAGGTGATACTGTTAAAGGTACAATCCGTCCGCCTAAAGAAGGTGAAAAATACTTCCCACTTGTAAAAGTTGAAAATATTAATGGAAAACTGCCTGAGGAAATCCGCGACCGTATTCCATTCGATTACCTTACCCCTTTATTTCCTGAAAAGAAATTCAAACTAACAGGTCATCCGGGCTCAAGTCTCAGCACACGTATAATTGATCTGTTTAGTCCTATTGGTAAAGGTCAGCGCGGTTTAATTGTTGCGCAGCCCAAAACCGGTAAAACAGTATTGCTGAAAGAAATTGCCAATGCCATTGCCTACAACCATCCCGAAGCCTACCTTATTGTATTGCTGATTGATGAACGCCCTGAGGAAGTTACTGATATGGCCCGCAATGTAAAAGCTGAGGTTATTTCATCAACATTTGATGAGCCAGCCGATCGCCATGTACGCATTGCCAATCTGGTGCTCGAAAAAGCAAAACGCTTAACGGAGTGTGGCCATGATGTTGTTATCCTGCTCGACTCAATAACACGTTTGGCAAGGGCTTACAATACCGTTGCTCCTGCTTCCGGAAAAGTACTTTCCGGTGGTGTTGAAGCAAACGCGCTTCAAAAACCAAAACGATTCTTCGGTGCTGCTCGTCAGATAGAACATGGCGGATCGCTGACCATTATTGCAACAGCGCTTACCGAAACAGGTTCGCGTATGGATGAGGTTATTTTCGAGGAATTTAAAGGTACGGGTAACATGGAACTTCAACTCGACCGCAAACTCTCGAACAAACGAATCTTCCCTGCAATTGATATCGTAGCATCAAGTACCCGCCGCGATGATCTTCTGCTTGAAAAAGATGTGCTGCAGCGCTTATGGGTCCTTCGCAATCACCTTGCCGATATGAATCCGATCGAAGCTATGGATTTCCTGAGAGACAGGATGAAATTCACATCTACAAATGAGGAATTCCTGATTTCCATGAATAGTTAATATAATAATTTAGCGCCAGGTTATCTGGTAGATTATTAAAAAATATGGAGGCTGCCTATACAGGTAAGCCTCTTTTTTTATGATTAAATTTTAACTTGAATAATTCAAAAGGTCTTACTTTAAGAAAAAATCATATTGTAAACAAAAATGGCTGCCCGAATAATTCCGGGCAGCCATTTTGAAACAGTATTAAATCACATCAATTCACAACCAGTTTGGTCGTTTTCACAAAACC
>JAIFMH010000118.1 GCA_020048595.1 Bacteroidota bacterium
TAGCTAACGCTGCCGGAAACCAGATATACAATCTGCCCGAAATGCCGCTCGATATCTGTGTTGCATATTCACAGGGATTTATTGGGTATATCCTTGAACAACAGATGCGTAATGTGCTTCGTGCTCACGATCTCGACAGGGATGTAATTACCATAATTACCCAGGTACTGGTTGATCGTGATGATCCGGCATTTGATAATCCTATAAAACCTATAGGACCTTTTTATACCAAAGAATTCGCTGATAAAATGACCGCTGAAAATGGAAGCATTTTCAGAGAAGATCCACGCGGACGCGGATGGCGCAAAGTAGTTGCATCACCCAAACCATTAGTAATCAGCAACCAAAGATCAATTGAGCGGATAGCTCGCGATGGGCAAATCGTAATCGCTGTTGGAGGTGGTGGAATTCCGGCTTTCTATGTCGCTGAAAATAAACTCCAGGGTATTGACGCCGTTATCGATAAAGATCTGGCTTCGGCGTTGCTTGGTGGAAATATCAACGCGGATAAGCTTTTTATCCTGACTGATATCCCTAAAGTATGCATTAATTACAATACACCACAGGAAAAAGCGATTGATCGCATGAGCGTTCGCCAGGCAAAACAATACCTTGCCGAAGGCCATTTCGCCGAAGGCAGCATGGCACCCAAAATCCGGGCCGCCATTCACTTTGTAAAACATACCAGTCGCGATGCCATCATCACTTCAGCCAATTTGTTAGGCGTAGATAATGGCGGAACACGTATCTCGATAGTTTAATATACTTACGATTGACGGAGTACGAATTGTAGCCCGTTCACCACTACCACAATCGTTAATCGTTAATTGTAAATCGTAAATCATAAATCGTAAATATCTATGGCATTCAATTTAAGAAACCG
The DNA here is from genome assembly GCA_020048595.1 of Bacteroidota bacterium. GTDB lineage: Bacteria > Bacteroidota > Bacteroidia > Bacteroidales > UBA4417 > UBA4417. The sequence continues at coordinate 884 of JAIFMH010000118.1, forward strand.
TCATTTTCTGAAAGAACTTGATTTTACTCCTCAGGAGATAAAGTTCTTCCTCGACCTGGCTTTCGAACTTAAAAAATCGAAATATGCAGGAACAGAACAACCCCGTTTAAAAGGCAAAAACATTGCTTTAATTTTTGAAAAAGACTCGACCCGTACACGTTGCGCCTTCGAAATTGCTGCATTAGACCAGGGCGCTCATGTCACTTACCTTGGACCTTCGGGATCACAAATCGGCAAAAAAGAATCCATGAAAGATACCGCCCGCGTTTTGGGTCGTATGTATGATGGAATTGAATATCGTGGTTATGCGCAGACTATTGTTGAAGATCTGGCAAAATATTCAGGAGTTCCTGTTTGGAATGGTTTAACCAATGAATTCCATCCAACGCAAATGCTTGCCGACTTTATGACCATGATGGAACATATCGATAAGCCTTTGAACAAGGTAAGTTTTGCTTTCCTGGGGGATGCCAAGAACAATGTTGGAAATTCACTCATGGTAGGTGCTGCAAAAATGGGTATGGATTTCCGTGCAGTAGCACCTATAAGCTGTCAGCCGGATGCTGATCTTGTTGCTCAATGTATTGAAATCGCTAAAGAAACAGGTGCCAAAATTACAATCACCGATAATGTAGAAGAAGGAGTAAAAGGATGTGATTTCCTTTACACTGATGTATGGGTAAGTATGGGCGAACCTACCGAAGTTTGGGCTGAACGTATTAAATTACTCAAACCATACCAGGTAAATATGGATGTTGTAAGAAAAACCGGGAATCCAAATGTTAAATTCCTGCATTGCCTGCCTGCATTCCATAACCGCGAAACAACTGTTGGTGAAGATATTTTCCAGAAATTCGGTTTGGATGGATTGGAAGTCACTGATGATGTTTTTGAATCAGAAATGTCAATTGTTTTTGATGAAGCAGAAAACCGTTTACATACCATAAAAGCTGTTATGGTTGCTACTTTGGGCAGCTAAAATTAAACTTATTACACTAAAAAGGCTGCTTTCGGGCAGCCTTTTTAGTTGAGCTTAATGAAGAATAGCAACTTGAGATACAAAATCAGTGCAAAAATTTTCAGCTGTCTTTTTCGAAAAAAGAAAGAACACCACCGATTCAAAACTTTACGCTTGAAAAAAAACAATCAAACAAATTAATTGCTCAGTTTGATTACCCATTTCCCGCCTTTGTTAATTTTAATACGAATGGTATTGGTGATTATTCCTGATCGTAGTTTATTGGTACAACTATATTTGATATCAAACAGGATGGGAAATTTTACATCTTCAAAGTATTCTCGCCCATAGTATGATTTTTGAACATACTGACCTTCTGTAAATATCTGCGCACTGATATAAGAATTAAATGGATCTACTACACTTATTTCAACAGTATTCCCCTCGCCCGTTACGCTCAGATGCTCCTGAACACTTCCAACTTTATTACTGATTTCATACGGATCTATTCTTTTTGTACCAACATATTTGCCAGCTTCCCAATAGCCTTTTATAATACTATCCCTTTCATTCACTCTGATGGTCATCATTCCTTTGCCATCCATGACTCCATTTTTAAATGAACCTACAAAGACATTGCCATTTTTATAGGTATATGTGCCTTGCCCTTCAGGTAAACCTTTAACGAAATTACCTGTGTAGGTATCTGTACCTGAGGCTGTCCCTTTGCCGGCAGCAAGTCCTTTTTTTTGTTCCCCTTCATACTTTTCTGAAATTTCAGGTTTTAAAACAGGCCCTACAATTGATTGTCCGAAACCATTAAATAAAATAATCAGAAAAGCCGAAAATAGAATAATTGTTTTTTTCATACTAATAATTTGTTTAATTGTTGATATTTATATGGTTTATGATGGTAAAAAGCAAATAGTAAATTCAACTTCAAAATTAGCTATAAAAACAAATGCTTTTTACATTATCCAAAATATAAATAATGGAAATGATGTATAATCGTATTTGTATTTAAAACAGGTTAATGACTCAGACCTCACCAGATCTGACTATTTATAAACAGGAAAGGCAAACCTGAGGTTTTGGTTTAAGAATCCGGATTAATAAGAGGAATGGATTAATTGTCACCAGTTTGTTTCATATTATTTGTTTTTTTCTGACTTTTGTATTTCATACTAAATTTTATGGTATTATCTGATTTTACAAGCAAAAAGTTCAAATTCTGGTCATTCATCTCAATGGTCTTGCTGGTGTTTGTACATGGTTATAATTTGGATATCAGGTATATGCAGCCTTGGACAATTCCTGGGCAAAACATGAGCCTGACCGCTTTTTTTGAGTACTTCCTTGCAAACGGAATATTCCGTTTCAGGATTCCCATGTTATTTATAATTTCCGGTTACCTGTACGCCCTATATGACCAAAAGCCTTACAAGCAGAGAACAAATAAACGATTACGCACCTTATTAGTACCATACCTTACCTGGAGTGCGATCGGCATCATTCTAACATATGTAATCGAATTATTCCCTTTTGGGCGTGAACTCGTTGCAGATTCAGGTATCGTACAGATTGATGATACACGGAAATTACTGCATGATTATCGCTGGTATGAATTATCCGGCCGTTGGATATTTTTCCCTGTACCTTATCAGTTATGGTTCATCCGCGTATTGTTAATATACAACATTGCTTATCCTGCCATTCGCTGGTGTGTAACAAACCAGGTTGCGAAGTGGATTTTCTTTTCAGTTGCTATGCTTTTATGGTTAGGAACAATGGGATTTGTGTTTTTTGAAGGAGAAGGACTTTTATTTTTCTCACTTGGAGTATGGATGCAAAAAACGGATTTTACAATTGATGCTCCGGATCGTTGGTTCCGGCCACGCTGGTGGGGAGTGGCATTTGTAATTCTTGCAGCAATTAAAACTTTCCTCGCTTTCAATGGCGATGTATACCTTGGAAATGCCATTAAACCAGTGTTGATAATTCTTCACAAAATGGTTATTTTGAGTGGCCTGATTGCATGTTGGTTTGGACTTGACGGCCTTGTGCGTTGGTTTATGGATAAACGCTGGTTTGTATGGCTAAGCGCATTTGCTTTTATGATTTATGCCATGCATGCACCGGTTGTAGCTTATCTAATCAATCCAACACTGGAAATACTCAAACCGTTACCGGGAACTCACTTTCTGGCATTTATCCTGTTGCCGGTAACTATGATAGTTTTAATTATAGGAACTGCTGCTCTTCTGCGAAAAACACTCCCGGGAGTTTATAGTTTACTAACAGGAGGTAGAGGAATGTAAACAGATTTTAAAACATCCAGACAACAAATTCAAGATTCGGGATACCAATTTCCAAACGCCTGACAGGACCATGTTTGCTGATTTTTGATCAGCTCATCTCCTTTTTAACACTACTTTTGCCTCAAATTTTAGAAATGAGCTTAACCATTCAGCAGCAGAAACTTTACAAATCAGGATTAGTCTATGCTATAATTAGTTATGGAATCTGGGGAGTATTTCCGCTATATTGGAAAATGTTGCTTCATGTTCCTGCTCAACAAATTCTGGCACATCGTATAGTATGGTCCATGGTTTTCCAAAATCCTGGGAACTTTGGTTTTGTCAGGTGCCTTTATCGGAATCAACTGGTTTACATATATTTATGCCGTTAATAGTAACCATATCGTTGAAGCAAGCCTTGGATATTATATAAATCCAATGGTAAACGTGTTATTGGGAGTTGTTTTTATAAAGGAACGATTGTCGCGGATACAGATGATTGCGGTAGCATTTGCATTAGCCGGAGTAGCTTATCTAACAATACATTATGGAAGAATACCGGTAATTTCACTTATCCTTGCATTTTCTTTTGGCTTTTATGGTTTGATCAGAAAGAAAGCGAACCTGCAATCGATGCCCGGACTTATGGTTGAAACCTTGCTACTTGCGCCAATAGCACTCTGGTACTTGTGGCATGTTAATACGCTGGGAACAGGCTCATTCGGACATTATTCCCGGTTTACCGATTTACTGCTTTTACTTGGCGGACCGGTAACGGCATTACCCTTATTCTGGTTTGGAATAGCAGCAACACGAATCCCGTTGTCAACTCTTGGATTTATCCAATATCTCTCACCAACCATACAACTGCTCATCGGAATATTTGTTTTCCGGGAGCCGTTCGATACAACTTACCTGATAAGCTTTGGATTAGTTTGGATTGGTCTTGGGATTTATACCAATAGCATAATTCAGACAATGAAACAACGCAGAAATGCCTGATGTTTATCAGTTTTTAAAAGAGAACAGTAGAAATCAATCTATTTCCTTTTCAAATTTATATAATAATATGG
>JAIFMH010000030.1 GCA_020048595.1 Bacteroidota bacterium
TACTATGGAAGCCAAACCTATAACGAAGCAATTTACCTGTTCATTCAAATGGTGGTGGTGTTGGTTTTCTTCCAGAAATTTATTGATAATGAACAAGTAGCAGATCTAAAACAAGAATTAAAACGACATCTTCTGCTTGCTGTTTGTGTGCTTGCACTCGCACTTACGAAAAATATTGGATATTCGGCTGTGTTTGCTGTTACAGGATATTTTTTATTACGTGGTCAATGGAAAAATTTAGTGTACTCGATTATTGCTTTTGGTATAGTAGTGATTGCTTTTCAGGGCATTAAATATGTGTTATGGAGCGATGGCGGTTTGCAGTTTTCAACGCAGGGATCCGGTTTAATGAATAAGGACTATTACAATCCGCAGGCAGGAAAGGAGGATCTGGCTGGATTCTTAACCAGGTTAACAGACAATTCAAACCTGTATCTTTCAAAGCATTTCGTATCCATGATAGGTTTAAAAAAGATTGTTCCGATGATGACTGTTAGTTCATCAATCTCCATCCTTATTTATTTGCTTTCAATAGGATCACTGATCATCACATTTCGCAAAAACAAATACTTGTTTTTCACAGGATTGCTGACAGGAGCATTCCTGCTGATTTCTTTCTGGATTTTACAAGCCAAATGGGATCAAAACCGTCTTATTATCCCTGTTGTTCCCCTTTTATTGCTCATGCTCTTTTCCCTGATATATTATGTGTCCAGCATCAAGAAATACAAAATACTACAGGTTTCAGTTCCTGTTCTTGCCTTACTGATTTTTTTCCAAAGCCTGGCCGTTACTGCCGGAGCTGTAAAAGAAAACCAGAAAGTAAGCGGCCGTTATGGGGGGCTTACCCCCGATTGGAAAAATTACCTGAAAGCGAGTGAATGGGCAGCAGCAAACCTGCCAGTAGACGCTATTGTGGCTTGCCGCAAGCCTTCAATTTCTTTTATCTATGGAAAGGGCAGAAACTTCCACGGAATCATGCAGTTACCAACTTATAGTACGGATGTTTTCCTGAATAACTGGATGAAAGATGATTCTGCTTATGTAGTTTTCAACTATGCTGACTTCAGCGGAAAACAACTTAATCCTGAGTTTTTTAATATGTTGAAAGAAAATATGACAGCTATGCTTTTTGTTGGTGATACAGTTCTTTTTGCTGATAAGATTAATAAAGAGATCAGAAGTGATTTCTACAGGGAAATCAAATCAGCAGGATTTAATTATATTTCATCTGCAAGTACCCTTAAATCAATTTTGGATGAAGGAAAAGTTGTTAAGCTCTATTATCCGGACTCATTGCTCAGCCAGTTGCAAAATGCTGGAGTAACGCATATTCTTACAGCAAATCTGCGCCGGAATACAGCCAGGAAAGATGGAATGATAATCAATACGGTTGAACGCTATATGGCTTTTATCCAGGAAAAATATCCCCTTATTTTCACTAAAATTTCACAAATCGGTGATGAAAATAATGAGCCTGCTACTATCGTGAAGATTGAGTACGAAAAATATGGCCGGTCGGTTAAGAAACCTGAAATTAAGTAAGCTTTGTTTTAAACACTATTTGTTTTTACTGAAGAAATCCATGTAAAGAGATTGCAGATATGCTTTCCCCTGTTTTTCACTAACGCTGTCATGCTCAGTAGCAGATTCAGAATAAGTGTTTGTAATTGTGTTATATACCAATAAATTACCCGGTTTCTGAAATCCGAAGCCACCGGAAAAGGTGAAAAACGAAGTTGGAATATACCCGGTTGCCAGTATGTTTTTACTGAATTTTAAATCATCCGCATTTAGTTGAAGTTGAGCCAGCAACGTTGCTGCAAGATCAGTTTGTGAAGCCATGCTGCTGATCACAGAATCATTTACATTTAAAGCTCCTCCCAGCCATAACATAGGAATATGATACTTGGTTTTATCCGTTATTTCTGAATTACCGGGCCTTGAACTTCCATGGTCAGCAATAATGATAACCAATGTATTATCCCACCATTTCCGTGTTTTTGCTTCCCTGATAAAATCCCCTATTGAAGAGTCTGTATAATGCAAGGAATTCAGGAATTTTGTATCGTCATCATCTCCTTTAAAAACGGTTTCGACTGGTGTTTCGAAAGGTTCGTGGCTGGTTAAAGTAAGTATGGTTTTAAAAAATCTGGTGTCATTATCTGGAGTATCTTTTATTAAACGGTCAAAAACCAGGTGGTCAAAAGCTCCCCATTTCGATTTCAGGTCGGCAGGAGGAAAATCTTTATCTGAAACTATTTTATCAAAACCAGCCTGTACCAGGAATGATTGATAGTTGGCAAATACCAATGTTCCTCCGTAATAAAACTCACTTTTATATCCTTCAGCATTCAGCTTTTTAGGAATAAAAGCCAGTTTCCCTGTAAACTTCTGGTATTTCAAAGGACTTGTTCCGGGAAGGCTGGGATAACCGGCCAGTACTGCAGCAATTCCTTTGTCGGTGCGGTCGGAAGCTGCATAAACCTGATCAAACAATACACCTTCTTTCACCAATTTGTTTAATTCAGGCATAATTCCTGGTTTTCCACCTGTAGCTTCTAGCGCTTTTGCAGTTAAACTTTCGGTAATTATCAAAATAATGTTTGGCCGATTATTTCTAATCAGGCTAACTGTAGATTCATTTATCGACTGCAGCGGAGCAAGTAATTTTTGTACATCAGCATCATTGTAAAACTTATAGTTCCGATTAAGATCATCCGATTCGGAAAGCGAAAATCCTACATTCCAGATTGGATTGATTGCGGCATGATTGGCGAACTGATTTTTTGAGAAATATGCTGAACTTGTTGTCAAACTTGCGATACCAATTCCTCCACGCATAACTATAATCATAAGCAATGTTAAAGGAAGCAATACAAAAAATGCCTTATTGTTTTTTTGAAGAGTGTCAAGCTTAGTATTGAATAATTTATAAAAAACGAAATAGAGTAGTCCGGTGATAACCAGAACTGCTAGAATTCCTCCAACCACCGTGAATGTGCTTACGCTAGCAGTCATGGCTTTCAGGTTTGTCATATAAAAAAGAGGAGTTGCGTCTATTCTGAATCCCCAATGTTTATACATGAAAAGATCTCCTGAAATAATTGTTATACTGAAAAAAAGTGCTGTAATTGTATAAATCGGATAGAAATATTTTGAGAATCTGACTCTGGAAAATGAAGTTATAGTCAACACTAACGATGGTAAAACTGCAATATATGCAGCAATTGCAATATCGAGTTTAAATCCATATAAAAAAGTGTTAATTATTTCCGATATGGATAGTTGTGATGCTTTGTAAAAATAAGTTAAAAGAAATATTACCCTTGCAATTACAAATAAAAGATACCAGTAAACAAGGTAAAGTAAAAATACAGAAATTCGTTTATTCATAGTTTGGAAATGGAAGCGTAGCCTGCAAAATTGATGAAAAAATCAAGGCAACTAGTAGAATTAAGGATTTTTATAATAACTTGGCTTATCCAAAAATGTTTCATTCAGGACTAATTTTATAAAGAATTCAAAATGTTACATCACAATCTCCGTGAATTACTGCTTAAAGGAAATTCCCGTTCATATACCGATTTTGTAGCTGATATAGTTACGAGTCGCCCTGAATTGGTAAGTGAATTATGGGAAATATATCTGGCCATGGAAGAGCCGGTTTCGCGCAGAGCTGCATGGATTATTGATACAGCCTCTGAGAATAAACCTGAATGGGTTGAGCCCTTCCTCCCTCAATTAATAGCCAAACTTCCCGGATTTAATCACGACGGATTGAAACGCCATGCTTTACGGATGATTGCCCGGATGCCTTTTCCTCAAGGTGCAGAAGGCCATCTGATGAATATTGCTTTCGAATGGTTATTAAGCACAACTGAGAGTGTTGCTGTAAAAATGTACTGCATTCAGATTTTATACCGGCTTTCAGCAACCGAGCCTGATATTCTGCAGGAATTGTACGATACCATTGAATTTCAAATAGCCGATGGTACACCAGGTTTTAAAAGTATTGGCCACAAATTAATGCGCCAGATTGATAAGGATATAATGGAAAGGAAGTTGGGCAGGAAAGGGTAGTTATCTTTAATTTCTGTATTAAGACTTGATCTTTAGGTCTTGTTCCATTTACTATTTCAGGTAGACAAGTGTTATGCTTATCTTGCCTATTTATTTAATCGAAAGAGTATAATTGCCGTATACGGAAACCTTTTTTTCTCTGACGAGTCCAGGTTTATATTTTTGTTTTAATATGATTGACTCTGCATCTTTTTGGAGATCATCTTTAATTTCAGAAAATTCCAGATCGGTACGCACACTGATAAAAGTAATATCGGATATTTCTCCTGTTGGTTTTATAATATACCTGTAATAAACGCTTAATTGAGTCAAATTATTTTTGTCAAGAAACCACTTGTACTTTGTTTTTAAGTATTGAGTTACGGATTCAGACTTTGTGCGTATTTCCTCATAATTTAACAGTTTTGGCGGATCTATTGTGTGGATATAAATCTTTTCATCATCTATAATTTCAAAAGTTGCAAATATTCCGGTTTTAAACTCATTCAGGTGAAAACCATCAGAGGAAAAATCCGAAGTTAACTTTGTGTAAATTTCGTGAATGTTATGTGATTCACCACGAATCTTTTGCGAATATTTAATGCTTTTTATAACATCGAAGAATCTATGTTGACCTCTATTTGTTTCTAAATATTTTTTGTCAAAAAAAACTGTATCAACATAATTACAGCATAACTTATCATACATGTGCACTGCCTCTGTATCGGAAAAAACTTTTCCGGCATTTTCCATGTCATTGCAGAATCCCAGAGTATCTTTCATGTAAAGTCTTGAAATTCCACGATTGTAATAACTGTCAGGATTAGATTTCTTCCGGATATCCAGTGTAAAAAGAGAATCAGCCGTTTTATAGTCTCCATTCTGAAAATAGTTGTTCCCCTGCATAAAATAATCTACCTGACATATCCCGCTATAATTGAAAAGCAGGAGAAAAGATAAAACTGTAAATAAATATTTATTCATAACGGAAATGAATTTATACTTTTTCATTTAAACAATCGAAAATACAACTCTTGTAAGAGAGTACTCAATCTATCTATCGGAATACACAACTATTACCTAATCACCCCTGGATAGTAATAAAAAATCTACCTCATATCATTAATCTCAACTCCAGGATGCTCAGCTTTATTGAACGAAAATACATTATCAGCTATAGGCTGATCCGCAACAAATTTGTCGACGATATATGAAAAAGTACTGCCGCTACGGTCGTAAATAATGAATTTGCTGATTTGTTTCTTACTCTTATCAATTGATAACTGCACTTTTGTAAATGTTTTCCCTTTTTTTAGCGGATAAAGTTCAATTATCTGCAGGTTGCCTTTCTCTTCTATAAACTTCGATTTATAATCCTTTCCGTAGCCACTCAGTAATTTTGTCGGGGTAAATGAATCATCATCTTCACCTGCGTTATTAATCTGAACTTCGTTGGCATCCTTAAGGTATGTCCACATGGTTTTACCATCGCTTATCACATCCTGGCCAGCAGCGGTAAGTTTATATTTATCGCCTTTTGATAATAAAGTTCCTTTAAATTTATCATGGATTTTTTCCTTGGCATTATCCATGGCATAGGTAAACTCTATTTTAATGGTTTTATACAACTTTGTTTTTGCTGAAACATCATCAAGTATAGCAGTCGCTTTTTTATCATTTTGTGCAAAGCCGGAAATAGTGAAAACTATAAGAGCGGCGATTATTAAAAGTTTTTTCATTTTGTTTCTGATTATTTAGAATTCTTCTTGTTTATGTTTACTGTTTAAGTCTTTCAAAAACTGTTCCAAAGCAAACTCTGTAGCAACTTTAACTTCGCGGGCTTTGCTTCCTTCGAACGGACCTACTATTCCGGCTGCTTCCAGCTGATCGATAATACGGCCGGCACGGTTGTAACCCAGTTTAAGTTTTCTTTGTAAAAGAGAAGTTGAGCCTTGCTGAGTGGATACGATAAGGAATGCAGCATCCTCAAAAAGTTCATCGCGTTCGCCGGGATCCAGTTCTTGCTGAATTTCCGATTCTTCTTCATTAAATTCAGGTAAAGCATAGGCTGAAGGATACCCGCGCTGTGATCCTATAAATTCAGTAACACGCTCAACTTCATGCAAATCGATAAAAGCACATTGCAAACGGATGGTATCACCACCCTGCGACAATAAAAGGTCGCCACGTCCGATCAGCTGATCAGCTCCGCCTGTATCCAGAATAGTGCGTGAATCAATTTTTGAAATAACCCTGAAAGCGATACGAGCCGGGAAATTGGCTTTAATAGTACCTGTAATAATATTTACACTCGGGCGCTGTGTGGCAATCACAAGGTGAATACCAATGGCACGGGCAAGCTGTGCTAGCCTTGTAATGGGATGTTCAACTTCTTTTCCGGCAGTAAGAATTAAATCGGCAAACTCATCAATTACCAATACAATGTAGGGCATAAACCGATGCCCGTTAAGCGGGTTGAGCTTGCGTGCAATAAATTTGGTGTTATATTCCTTGATATTACGGACCTGGGCATCTTTTAACAGGTCGTATCGGTTATCCATCTCAATGTTAAGGGAATTGAGCGTTCTTACTACTTTACGCGTATCTGTTATGATTGCTTCTTCTGAGTCAGGGAGCTTAGCAAGGTAATGACGTTCAATTTTCGAAAATAAAGTAAGTTCCACTTTCTTTGGATCAACCATCACAAATTTGAGTTCCGACGGATGCTTCTTGAATAAAAGTGATGTAATGATGGCATTAAGTCCAACAGATTTTCCTTGCCCTGTAGCACCAGCCATCAGAATGTGTGGCATTTTGGTAAGGTCGGCAATAAATTCCTCATTTTGTATGGTTTTACCGATAGCAAATGGAAGATCGAAATGATTATTCCTGAATTTTTCGGAAGCAATTAACGATTTCATTCCAACGATAGCAGGATTCTGGTTTGGAACTTCTATACCAATAGTACCTTTGCCCGGAATCGGAGCAATTATACGTATTCCTAATGCCGATAAGCTCAGAGCAATATCATCTTCCAGATTTTTGATTTTAGAAATACGTACTCCTGGAGCAGGAATAATTTCGTAAAGTGTTACTGTAGGTCCAATTGTTGCCTTGATCTTATCGATTTGAATGCCATAATTGCCTAAGGTTGAAACAATTCTGTTTTTATTAGCTTCCAGTTCATCTTTAGTTACACTTATTGTTCCTACACCATATTCGTCCAATAATTCAACGCCTGGAAGCATAAATGTGGCTAGATCAAGATGTGGATCGTAAGCGGTATCCATTGTATGATGCTCAAAATCAGAGTCTTCAGTTTTGTTATTTGTGTTTGTAACAGGAGGCTTCACCGGTTGTGGCACTGCTGCTGAAATAGTTGTAAAACCATCATCCTGAACCGGAGAAGGTGTTTGAACTGTTTCAACGGTAAATTCAACCTGGGCATTTGGCTGAGGTTTTGTTTTAGGGAAAGCAACTGGTTCGAACTGTGTATTGGTGGCCTGTTCGTTTCCGTTAGTATTTTGCTGCTGAGCTGTTTGCTTTTGGGGAATTATATTTTTTTCAAAATCATTTACAGCAAATTCCACCGTATTGTATTTGTCAACAGGCATATCCTGTGCATTCCTGGCATTAACAGTAAATTCCGGATTCTGGTTACCGAGCTCATTTTCAATAAGGGCTGCTTCTTCAATTTTACGTTTTTCGATCCAGCTTTTAACCTGTTGAAGTGAGAAATTAAATACAATTACTAAAAATGCAACAAACAGAAAAACTAACAATAACATTAGCCCGAGTTTCCCCATCAACCCTTCGAGATAGAGAGAAGATTCGTATCCTGATATTCCTCCAAGTATTGAAAGTGCTGAATCCCGGAATAAGAAGCCCAGTGTTACTGAAAGCCATGCCATAGCTAACAGTATAAAGCCAAGGCTTGATCCCAGGGAGATTATTTTGTGTTTGAGCGTTAATCTTACCCCTAAAACAAACAGCCAGATCGGAATGAACAAGGTTGCAATACCAAACCCTTGTTTTACGAGTAAAATGGATAAAGCTGCTCCCAAACGACCGCCAAGGTTATTAGCTTCCAGAGTCTTATCTGAAAATATGCGTGAAAACCCAACTCCTGAAAAGATATCGTCGGCATCGCCGGCAAACCAGTTTATCAGAAATGAAATAATAGCAACAAACAGAAAAAATGCAGTAAGCAAGGAGAAAATTCCGACAACCTGCGATAGTTTTTCAATGCGGGAAGTCTGAGGATTCAGATTTTCTTCCTGCTTTGCTTTTGCAGGTTTAGTTTTTTTCTTCTCCTTTGGTTCAGTGGAAGCATTTGAAGGCTCATCCTGAAGCGTATTTTTGGGAAGTGAATTTGACGTGTATCGGGGCATTATTTCAGATAAGATATAATCGATAAGTGGTTTTGGTGATGGCTGAAGATTTATTATCTTCAGTAGATGCTTTCCCGCAAAATTAGGAAATTTTTAGTAATGAATAGCCGGTCTTTTCTTTCAAAAAAAACAGACCTTTTCCCTTAAACGAAAAAGATCTGTTTTAATTATAAAAAGTTTATGCTGTTTCTTTCAAAGAAGTTCCTTTAAGTGAAATATTTTTTCGGAACAACTAAGTAAACCTATTTGTTATTTAACGGTTCTGAATAATTTACTCCATCTGATTTTTCCACCAAACAGTGATTTGTTATTATCGAGCGAAAGCCAAACAAATACTGCTTTTCCAACAATATGGTCGGCCGGAACAAATCCCCAGTACCGGCTGTCGGCTGAGTTGTGGCGGTTATCCCCCATCATCCAGTAATAGTCGAGTTTGAAAGTATATGAAGTTGTTGGTTTTCCATTAATAAATATTTTGCCGTCTTTAACTTCAAGAGAATTTAGTTCATACGCATTAATGATGCGGGAGTAAATCGGAAGGTTGGCAAGCGTAAGCTGAACGGTAGCTCCGGCTTTAGGAATATATAACGGGCCAAAATTATCTACATTCCAGGGATAAGTTGAATCGTAAGGGAAAATATCTGGAACCCAGTATCCTTTTTCCTGTATGTATTTATCTATTGATAATACGTTAGGGAGTTCTTTTAGTTTTGCGGCTGACTGGGTGCTTAAGGTTATATATTGATCACCGGATTCATCTATTTGTACAGCCTCAGTTATATCAAGCTTGTTGATTAACCGCTTATTAATAGCATTTCCATCCGTTTTAACTTTGTACATGAATTGCGACATTTCCGGGAAGTCTATTTGTTTTCCGTTAATACTAACCACTGCATCGTTAATTTGTATCGTATCACCGGGTAATCCAATACAGCGTTTGATGTAATTCTCACGTTTGTCAACCGGTCGCGCAACTATATCTCCGAAGTTGAATTTGTCATTCCATACCCGTTCGCGGCCTGCGTGACGCACCAACGAGTAATAACTTTGATTTTGTTGTTTAAGCGAAACAGTATCGCCATCAGGATAGTTAAATACCACAACATCACCATGTTTTATGGTTGTTGTTCCCGGGAAACGGTAAAACGGCCATTTAATCCATTCTACATATGATTTTGTATATTTTGTCATCGGCATTGTGTGATGCACAAACGGGAATGCCAGCGGTGTATTCGGGAGTTTTGGACCATAACTCATTTTACTTACAAACAGGAAATCGCCAACCAGCAATGATTTTTCCATGGATGAAGTGGGGATCGTATACGCTTCGATCATAAATATGCGGATAATTGATGCTGCTACTACCGCAAATATGATTGCATCAGTCCATTCACGAAGCTGCGATTTTTTTACTTTTACCCTGTTTTCAGGTTTTACGTAGTGTTCTTTTTCGGAAATTCCGAGGTAAGGAATGTATGCATAAGGAAAAAGGACTGCGAGAGCTTGTTCGCCAAGGTTATGCTTACTATAACTTAATGCCGTTTGTACAAGCATAAGCATGATCATAAAAAAGTTGATAAAAGGAACCAGCATTATGATTAACCACCACCATGGTTTTCCTATTACCTGAAGCCAGATATAATAGTTATAAAACGGGATCAGTGCTTTGTATCCACTAACGCCGGCGTCTTCAAAAATCCAATAGTTAAGCATTGGAAAAAGGATGATAATAAGTAATAAAATTGTCATCAGATCCATAATGGGGTATCTTTAGTTAATGTTTAATGTTTTTCTGTTTGTAAGATGTGTAATGATGCTGTTTTTAATGTGTTTCACTTAAAGTTTCAGTTCATATGCGGTTACACTTTGGCGCAAATATCTGGTTAAAGTTACACCACATTTATCATAATTACGTTAAAATGTGTTAAAATGCTGATTTGTAGGGTAATTATATAGGAACATTATAAGTTCAGCATATCTTTCATTGTAAATACGCCTTTGCGGCCGTGAATCCAGGACGCAGCCATAACAGCTCCCAAAGCAAAGCCGCGCCTGCTTTTGGCTTCATGTGTTATGGCTATCTTGTCGATATCCGAATTCCAGGTTACTGTATGCGTTCCCGGAACATTGCTTTCGCGTATGGATTGAACATGAATTTCGTCGGATTCAGGCTCAGCTGCTGTATATTTTTTGTATCGGGAGTTAGATGCTATAATGTCATTTGCCAATGTTATTGCAGTTCCGCTTGGTGCATCCAGCTTTTGTATATGATGTATTTCAACCATTTCCGGTGCATACATGGGGTAAGTTTCGAGTAAAGAGGCAAGTCTTTTATTAATGTCGAAAAAGATATTTACTCCGATGCTGAAATTTGATGCATAAAACAATGTGCTGTTGGTGCTGATGCAAAGTTCTGAAATCTTTTGAAAATGATCATACCATCCTGTTGTTCCAACAACAACTGGAATTCCGGCGTCGAAACACTTACGTATGTTTTCAATTGCAATAGCCGGGATTGAAAATTCAATAGCTACATCGCATTCCTTGAGTTGTTCCGCTTTTTCAATCCAATCCTTATCATTATCAATCACAAGTCTAATGGAATGATTATACTCAATCGCGATTTTTTCAATTTCCCGGCCCATTTTCCCATATCCCAGAAGAGCAATTTTCATAATTATGATCTTGTTAAGGTTAACGTGATAGTTGAAGTATAAATTATCTTTTGACTGATTTTATTTGATAATCAGACTACCGGAGTTGTTTTTCAGAATCTCAAAGTTAGATTAAGTCCCATACCGGATGCTGTATTTGTTCCCAGTGCAGGTATCCACGGATTTACTTTCAATGTAAGGTCATCATTGATGTTGTAATCGAAAAAATGAGCATCTACTACAGCATCAACCGTTGTAAGCAAATACAGCACACCTGTGAATATATATGAGACTTCCAGGTTCCGCCTGTAATAATCCCGGCCTTCCAGCAATTGCTCTTCGGTATATCCTTGTTTTGCCCAATCGTTAGGTGGATCAGGATAAGGAAAATAATTGGGAGGAGTTGGAGGATATACCGTTTTCATTGTCACCGCAACATACTCATGAGCATCTTTTAGCTCGTGATAGTATTTGGAGTTTGTGTGAATGAAATAAATCATAGCTCCGAAACCGGCATAAACTATTGGCATTTTCCAGTATTTATGGTTATAGGCTTGTCCTAAACCGGGTAAAACCAACGAATAAATCATGGCTTTACGTGGTGAATGAGGTTTTTTAAGTTCGGTTGGAGCAGTTTTTTGGACACTGGTTGCTGTATCCTGAGCAATAGCTTTACTTTCGCCAAAATCAGCAAAAAGCGCAAATAGCATAAAAACAAAACAAAGCCCGCGAACCTTTTGTTGTAAGGAAATCGGCAGACTTTGTTTCTGTTGGTTATAAATATATATCGTTCTGATTATCACAGGTATTATTCAATTCCTAGCTTTGAAATAATTGCTTGCAGATCGTCGTCTGAAACAAAGGGTATAACAATACTTCCTTTTCCTTTTGGTGTACGATTAAGTTCAATTTTCCGGTTTAAACGTTCCTGAAGGGAATCTTTCATTACCTCGTACTTTAAAGGAAGAGCGATTTTGGCCGGTTTGGTTACAGATGCGACAACTTTATCGAGCTGACGTACCAGTTTTTCAACTTCACGAACCGAAAGTTCATCTGATATTATTTTGCGGGTGATTAATAATTGCTTGGTTTCATCTTCAACATTGATCAAAGTGCGGGCATGTCCCATACTTATTGATCCATCGCGCAGTGCTGCCTGTATTTCAGCCGGCAACCTAAGCAACCGCATGTAATTGGTCACAGTAGTTCTGTTTTTACCAACCCGTTTGCTTAGTTCTTCCTGGGTGAGGCTGCACTCCTCAATAAGCCTGTTGTAACTGATTGCAATTTCAATTGCATTTAAGTTTTCGCGTTGAATGTTTTCAATCAGAGCCCATTCAAGCATCTGCTCATCATTAGCCACGCGGATATAACAAGGTACTGAATCAATTCCGGCAAGTTTTGCTGCTCTGAATCTCCGTTCGCCCGAAATTAACTGATACTTATCGTATCCCATTTTCCTGACTGTAAGAGGCTGAATAATACCTTGTTCCAGAATGGATTGTGAAAGTTCAGCCAAAGCGGATTCATCAAAATCTTCTCTTGGTTGAAAAGGATTTGTCTCAATTTTTCCGAGAGGAAGATTAGCGATTGCGCCGGCAACATAGTTACCCGAGATATCTTTCGAAGTAATATCCGTTTCAGGGCTTTCGAGTATTGCACTCAATCCACGTCCTAATCCTGTCTTTTTTTGAATTGCCATTATTCCTGAACCTTTATTTCTTTTTGCTCTTGGGTAAGCGTGGTCATTTTATTTTTTTGCAACACTTCACGGGCCAGGTTCAGGTAGTTTAATGAACCTGTGCTGCCGGCATCATGCATGAGTACAGTTTGCCCAAAACTTGGTGCTTCTGCCAAACGGGTATTCCGTGCGATGATGGTATTAAAAACCATATCCTGAAAATGAGTCTTTACTTCTTCCACAACCTGGTTCGAAAGACGAAGACGGCCATCATACATGGTTAGTAATATTCCCTCAAAATCGAGTTTTGGATTCAACCGGGACTGTACTATTTTAATGGTATTCAATAATTTACCCAAACCTTCGAGCGCAAAATATTCACATTGTACAGGAATAATAACTGAATCGGAAGCAACCAGGGAATTTATTGTAACCAGTCCAAGGGATGGTGAGCAATCGATAAGAATAAAGTCATAGTCATCGCGAAGTTCTTCAACAACTTTACGCATCTTCACTTCACGATTTGGAAGATTTATCATTTCTATTTCAGCGCCAACCAGGTCGATGTGAGCTGGCAAAAGAAATAAGTTAGGCGTTTCGGTACTAAGAATGATATTTTTTGCCTGAACTTCATCGATAATGCATTCGTAAATACTGGTTTTGATTGTTTTAGGATCGTAACCAACACCAGATGTTGCATTTGCCTGAGGGTCAGCATCAATGATTAAAGTTTTAAATTCCAATACGGCCAGTGCTGCACCTAAATTAATAGCAGTAGTGGTTTTACCTACTCCGCCTTTCTGGTTAGCAATGGAGATTATTTTGCCCATTCGTGAAGTTGTTATTTAGATATTAATGAGTTTAAATCCAATGAGTTGAAAGTAAATATCCAGTTTTCAGCTGATAAATTTCATGGATGTAATAGCTGGCAAAGGTACAAAAAGCGATTGCTACTTTGAACCGTGTTAATAAGTTTTTGGGGTTATATCTAATAAAAAAACCTGATTTGCATCAGGCTTCTTCAGTTGAAATATAAGAATGATGATTTGTTGGGGTTTATTCGGTTGTTTCGGTAGAAGTATTTTCCGGATTAATATCAGTAAGCAGCCTTTTTACTTCCTTGTATATCCTTTCTGGTGGTTCTTTTCCTGTTTCTATAAAGGAAAATGCATCCTGAAGCCCGTGCATAAATTTTTCAAAGTCTTCCTGATAAAGAAATATTTTATGTTTATCATAAACAAATTTGGCAAGTGCATTATCAAACCGTTTTTTACTTTCGGTTATAGTTATATATAACTCCTTGTCGCGCGTACTTTTAACATCAAAAAAGTAAGTACGTTTCCCTGCCTTCACTGATCTTGAGAAAACATCTTCTCTCGTATCTAAATATTCAAATTCTTCCATCTTTTTGTAACATTATAGGTTAAATAATTACTCCTTCTTCAACGCAAATGTAGAAATTATATTTCAATTGGCAACAGTCCTGCAATTTTACAATAATAATTTATAAAAGTCCTGGAGGTTGCCGTTAAAAGTAGTGCTAACATGTTTGTAAATATAAGTGATAAACCGGTGAATAATTTCCTGATAAGGTATGCATTTCCTTACCAACCTGATAGTACTCAATGCTGGTTCGTCATTTGTAATTACTTTCGGTTGATAATTTCTGTTTGCATTTAACTTATAAAAGTGTCTAACATAAACATGAAAGTAAGGCTGCAGAAATTCTGTTAGCAGGATATTTTAAATTTTTAAGTTTACGGTTCCGCCAAATTCCTTACCTTTGCAGCCTTAATCTTTAACGGTTCATTGTACATTTTATGCTAAGCAGAAGGTTTCTTCGGATAAAAGTAATGCAGGCGATTTACGCCTTTCAGCAGGAGGGTCCTGAAAGTATAAGTGCAGGCGAAAAACAACTGATAATAAGTCTCGATAAACTTTACGAACTATTTATCTATCAACTTTCTCTTATTATAGAGATTTCTGATTTTGCCCGGAAACGTATTGAGGAAAACCGGTTGAAACATCTTCCAACTCCTGAAGATCTGAATCCGAACCTTCGTTTCATACAGAACCGTTTCATCAGCCAGCTCGAAAATAACCGCGATTATCTTAAACGCAATACCGCCTATAAAATAAACTGGGTGGATGAGGAAGAAATGGTCAGGAAATTCTACAACCTGATGCGGGAGGATGAAGCCTATATTTCATACATGAATAAACCGGTCATAAGCTATTCCGATGAAAAACATGTAGTTGAAATGGTGATTCTGCGCCTTTTCTCCGAATCGGATCACCTCAGAAGTTATTTCGACGAAAGAAATATTTACTGGACTGAGGATTTTGACACAGCAGTTATGATGGTGGATAAAACCATTAAAGGTTTTAAGGAAACAGCGGACGAATTTACAAGTCTGCCCACTTTACTGAAAGATGAAAATAGCAGCGACGGAAGTGAAGATATGCAATTTGTTAAACAACTTTATCGCAAAACACTGATAAACAGCAACGAATTAAATAAAGTGATCAGCGAACGCGCTTCGAACTGGGATCTGGAACGTATTGCCGTAATGGATACAATCCTTATTAAAATGGCTATTACTGAACTGATTGAATTCCCTTCGATACCTGTAAAAGTAACTCTGAACGAGTATATTGAACTTTCGAAAGAATACAGTTCGCCCAAAAGCAAGATTTTTATTAACGGTGTACTCGATAAACTGATTGTTGATTATAAGGAGCAGGGGATAATCAAGAAATCGGGCAGGGGATTGATGGAGTAATGTACGATGCATGATGTACGATTTGGGACTTACAAACTAATTTCGTCAATCCGAAATCCGGCATTAAAAACTGT
>JAIFMH010000200.1 GCA_020048595.1 Bacteroidota bacterium
TTACTTATTTCAGTATCACTAATCTTCAATGCTGTTAGAACTGCTTTGCCCAACCTGTTTATATGCAATTTGCTTATGCAGTTGGCTGCTCCAGCTTTACTATATTCTTCGGCTTTGATTAATGTGTCAGAGAGAAAAATTACTGGTATTTGCAGTGATTTTTCCCTGGTAAGCTTCAGCACTGTTAATCCATCAAAGGAAGGTAACTTGTTTGCTGTGATAATCAAATCAGGAGGGGGATTTTTCAGGTAATCCTCAAATTCCTTCTTTGTTTTAACAATGCTGATCTGAAATTTATCCAGTACTTTTCCGATTTCCTGCTTCACCAGATTGGCATCGGTTTTGAGGTGTTCCACCAATAATATTCTGAAGTCTTTCATGTCCGTGTACTTTTAAATCATTAATACAAATTTTAGCGATTTGGTTAAAGCATTCAGAGGTTAATAATGAGTTCAGAAGATTAACCTTTGTCCTATAACTTCCGGGAATCCGGAAACTATCGGCATACCGATTATCGGCAGACCGGTATGTTGACGGGAGTAACTGTATGTTGTGAAATCCATTGGGTAAATTATACCACTTGTTGCCTGGCCGAAAAGGTTTCACTCAACAGGGTATTCCTCCGGGGAGGTAACCACATCCACAGTTTATTGTGGCAGGGTCTGATATTTTATTGAATAATCCGCTGCACTGAACTCAGATATTGCGCATTATTCATAAGGCTTTGAAAAAGAGTGAAACCATTTCCTGTCCTCTTAAGCAGACAGCGTTTCTGAAATACTTCTGTTTCCAAGCCAGAGCTAACCTGCATTTTTCTTGTTTAAGAAGTCCATTTTAAGCAAGCAGGTTATTGGTAAACTTCATTCATTTAAAGTAGTTCAATACTAAGTATATCCCTTCAAATGACGTTACAGCTAGACGACAGCATATCCTTTAATGCAAGGAGAATGTTTAAGGAAATAGGTGAAAAGTCAGAGAATGAGAACTTTGGTGGTCAGCTTTCTCTGCATCAATGCAGGGAAAGTTCAGTGCTCATCGGTAGTGTTTAATTGCTGATTAATTTTCAGCTGCTTGAAAGGTATCCCAAGCATCAATGCAGTGCTATTCAAGAATACAAATATACAACATAAGGTGTTTAAAAACAATATGATATGTAAAATGATATTGGATTTTATGAAACAATCAGTATTTTTTGTTTTTTCTCCTGATTTCTTTCTTAAATTTGATAGAATAAATTAAAAAGAATCTTTTTTTTACAAGATGGAAACAGCTTCCTGTAAACAGCCAGGATGGTTTTATAATTAAATGATCGTAAATATCCCAACATACATGACAAAATCTTTTTTAATCACCGCTATAGCAATTTCAGTATTTATTCTGCTGAGTTGTACCCAATCATCCAAAAATCAAAATACTTCAACTGAAAAACCAACTGTAATTGACTCCACATTTTCCGACGGGCACAACAGTTCCAATTCATTAGATGTTGACGGGGAATACATAGGCACGCTGCCCTGCGCTGATTGTGAAGGCATTAAAACTACAATCAAATTGAACACTGATAAATCCTATGTTAAACAAACATCCTACCTTGGAAAAGATGGCAAGGTTTTTGAAGATAAAGGTTTTTATTCATGGAATAGTGAAGGTAATACAATAACACTCATAGGTGTAACTAACGCGCCTAACCAATATTTTGTAGGCGAAAACATGCTGATACAGCTGGATATGGAAGGAAATAGAATTACCGGAAATCTGTCTGATAAATATGTTCTGCGTAAAAAAGCGTGAATTATCTAAGTTATAAATTTGTACTAACCATTAAATCCAGATATCATGAAAACATTATTCTTAGCTTTTCTTTTTTTAGCAATAGTCGTAGCAGGATGCAAATCACAACAAAAATCCGTTACTTCACAACCACAACCGCAGATAACAACACCAAAACCTGAAATGGTTGAAACTTACTGGAAACTTACTGAACTGATGGGCAAACCAATAGTTAAAAACGAAAACATGCAGAAGGAAATTTATATTATCCTGAAAAAAGAGGGAAACAGGGTAAATGGGTTTTCAGGATGCAATACCATTATGGGTCAATACGAGTTGAAAGAAGGCAGCAGAATCACTTTCTCAGGAATGGCTTCCACCATGATGGCTTGCCCTGATATGGCTACAGAAAGCGAATTCAATAAAATGCTTGGCACAGTTGACAATTACAGTATAAATGGCAACACAATGACATTAAACAAAGCCAGAATGGCTCCGATGGCCAGGTTTGAGTCAGTAGTGATGAAATAATTTCATATCATAACCTGAACTCATACTTCGCTGGCTTATAATTGATTTGGATTTTAAAAAGTACAACATTTTCAACAATCAGAATCTGAAAAATGCAAAAATTCCAAAAAGGAATTCTGAAGGCATCTGGAGTAATTATTATTACAAGTGTGATTCTTTCAATTGGTTATTGGATTAAAGCCCGGTCGGTTATCAGTGAAATGTCTACTTTAGAAACCGGTGAAGTTTGTAAAAATGTATTTGCAATAAAGGATACATTTACAAATATATACCTTATCAAAGATGGCGATAACTATGTTGCCATTGATGCAGGAAATAAACCGGGCAATATTCAGGAAGAGCTTAAAAAACTAAATATTGAGCCTGGAAAAATAAGAACAGTTCTTTTAACGCATTCCGATGGCGACCATGTGGCAGGAATCGGATTATTTCAAAATGCAGGTATTTATCTTTCGAAACAAGAGGAACAAATGATTAATGGTGAAACATCACGTTTCTTTATTTTCGGGAATAAATTAGGCAAACAGGAATATCAATTAATTGATGATCAGCAAATACTGAGTATCGGAAATATAAAAATACAGGGCTTCCTCACTCCGGGCCATACTCCTGGTTCTATGTGCTATCTGGTTAACGATTCACTTCTGTTTTCCGGTGATGCCTTACGGTTAAATAATGGGAAGGTGGAAGAATTTGTTGGATTTCTGAATATGGATTCAGAAACTGCAGTCCGCTCTATTGGACAGATTATAGAAATACAGAGAATTAAGTATATTTTTACAGCTCATTACGGATACAGCGATAACTTCAGCAATGCAATCAAGGAATGGTCATTGCACTTTTAATTGCAGGTGACAAATAATTTCTAATAATCAAAATCGGAGCCTTTCATTTTGTGAAACAGCTCCGGGAACACGAAACAACTAGCAATGAAACAAATTTTTAATGACTGAACACCGCCACTTTATACATCATAAACCATTCGGATACCTATGCCAGTTTGTTTGTGAACTCCCAAAGAAAAAGCTTGTCGGTAATTTGTACAATTTTCCTGAAGGAACAATGGCCATAGGTCGCCTTGATGAACAAAGCGAAGGATTGCTGCTTCTTACCACGGATGGGCAGGTGAGTGAACATGTGCGAAGCCGGAAAATAGAGAAAGAATATTATGCGCAGCTGGATGGACTTATAACTGATGAGGCTGTTGAGCAACTAAAGCAAGGCGTTGAAATAGGTATTCGTGAAGTGAAGTATCAAACCATGCCCTGTAAGGTTTTCCGGCTCGAAAATGACCCTGGATTTGCTCCCCGTACACGTAAAATAAGGGACGATCGTCATGGCCCCACAAGTTGGGTGTCAATAACTCTTACCGAAGGCAAATACCGGCAGGTGCGAAAAATGACTGCCGCAGCCGGTTTTCCAACTTTGCGGTTAATAAGAATACGAATAGGAAATATCCTTCTTGGTGATCTGAAAGCTGGAGAAGTGAAAGAAGTTGACCGATTTGTAATAGCGGCTGAAGATGAGTTCCCTGATAGGGGAGTGGCAATAGAGTTGTAGAAATATCAGGATGTTAGTATATTGAAAATTAGCATATTATGTGTAACTGATTTCTTTTTGTAACGGATCTTAGTTTTTTAGGTAAATTTGTACAATAATTCTATATCTCCTATAGCTAAGGGGCTGGTCCAATAACTTTGCGAACCTGATCTGCAATCATTAGCAATTGTTTGATTTTACTTTACTATGAGCCGTTTGCCAATATATAGAGTATTTGCTTACGCATGGCAACAAAGCAGTCATTTACTGAAGCTATGCTTAATTTTTGCAATGCTTTGTCTTAATAAAAACGCATCAGCCGAAGGAACCAAGCAGCTGGAACCATCCACTGCCCCCTTAAAATCGGTTTGTAAAATTGTGCTCTCACGTAATGCAAATGAATACAGGATTCCGTTTGCTTTACTTAATTGTAAAGAGGATTTCAGACTAAACGTTCACATAAGCGATTTCAATAATGAGAAAATCTATCTGGGTTTCGGGGAAATCATTAATTATCAATCAGACGCAATCAAATATACGGATGTAAAGTACCAGGTAAAAACTCCAAAAGGTGATCTGGTTACAGGTTTCTCTTTAAGGCCGTTGCCTAACGTAACAGGGAGTGCCGGGTTTATCAGTTCCCGGGACCAGGTGGATGCAGGTCCGGATTTTGATAAAACAAACCCGGGAGGATACAATCCATTGGTAATCAATCCTACGATGAATGGTGATTACATAATTGAATTTGAAATCCCAGTTTCAACTCCGGGTAGCTCCCAGGTTTCGGAGATGAGAGTATTTAAATATTTTGATGTTACAGTAGCAAAAGGAAACACCATTATTCCCGGTCGATTGTGGAGCAAGGCCTGGCAATTGTGTACCCGCACAACCGATGCAAATATTCATGCATCTTTTTCAGTATTCTATATTTATACGTCGGACAGCATAGTTACCAGTTTTGATTGCAATGGACTTGCCGGTGGGGTTTGGTCAATATATAGTAATGAATGGGGAAGTTCAACTTCCGGAGCATGGGAGGATCGTCGCCAGTCGCTTCGCGGAAATGCTACAGTACAACCGCAGTATAAAATTTTTCTTAACGATCCTGATTCAACGGTGTATCCTACAGGACATATTGGCGAAATGGTTGGTTTTAGCCAGATTTCAGGTGAATGTGATACGGTTTTAACCTTTGCGGCTACTGTGAGTAAAGGAGGAATTATTGATTTTTTGGTTGATGTGCCTCCTCTTAATCCAAATTCCACAGGACCTGAAGATGTGAAACTAACATACAATGTAGCTGCCGGGTATAATGTATTGCTACCATCCTGGAATGGGAAAGATGGGAACGGAGTACCCATTGCTAATGGAACTGAAGTATCATCATACATCAGTTTTTTAAACGGACTTTCAAATGTTCCGCTTTATGATGTGGAAGATAATCCAAGAGGCTTTAAAGTGGATATTGTAAGGCCGAAAAAGTCTTCAGGAAGTACTATGCTTAAGCTTTTCTGGGATGACACAAAGTTACCGGCTCGCTATTTTCCTGGTGGGAATGTAATCGATGGTTGTGTGTATAGCGGTATTGAACCTTATTCGGGATGTCATAACTGGTCAAGATTCTTGCCTTTTGGAGATACAAGCTATATCAGTCTGGGTGACACAAATACTGTTAACTCATGGTGGTATTTAACAACTAATCAGATGTTGGAGATGTCGGTTAAACTTAAAAACAGGCCTTCTTCAGGTCATGTAAGCGGACCTGTAACTATATGTAAAGGACAAATGACTGGTTTCAATACATTGTCTATCCCTTTTGCTCAGGAATATGTATGGAATATCTCGGGCCAGGGATTTTCAACTGAAGTTATTGTAAATGCGCCTGATACAGTTTTCAGTTATTTTTTTAATGAATCCATGACTTCCGGCGAATATATAGTTTCTGTTTTCGGGCGGAATGCTGTGTGTGGTGATGGAGTGACGGCTGAACACAAAATAAATATCAATAATCGTCCGGTAGCAAATTTTGTAAACGAAAACCCATGCCAGGGCACAGGAATAACCTTTACAGACCAAAGTAATAATTCTGCTGCAGATTTGAGTGAATATACCTGGATTACAAATTCTATATGGGGTGAGGAACGAAGTTTTCACGGCAATCCGGCTGTTATTGTTTTTGATTCCGTGGCTGATTATAATGTTACACTTGTATTTAGTGACGTTTTGGGATGTGCTGATACTATTAAAAAAAATGTAACTATAAAGCCGAAACCCGATGCTGATTTCGAAATTATTGCGAGCTCAGGCATTAATAAAGCGGAATTGCATTTTGACAACCGAACAACCGGTGCTTCTGAATATTCCTGGAACTTTGGCAATAATGTATCCTCATCCCTTGAGGAGCCTGTTATTGTTTATGATCGCGAAGGAGATTATACAATAAAGCTTGTGGCAATCAATTTGGGCGGATGTAAGGATACAGCAATCCGAACGTATAGTTATATGCCGGGATTATGGATTCCCAATGCATTTTCACCTGATAACAATGGTGAGAATGATATTTTCAGGCCGGTAACCGAGCGTACAACACTTGAACCATATCAATTCCTTGTTTATAACAAATGGGGGCAGCTCATCTTTAAAAGCACCAATCCCGACTTAGGATGGGATGGAAAATATAATGGTGAACCATGTCCGGCAGGAAGTTACAGCTATCTTTTACAATACAGGGAGCCAAAAAGTGATAATTCCGAAACAATAACACTGAGAGGGATGGTAAGTTTGATCAGATAACTTCCGGGATTATGTAAATAAATTTCCTGGTAAGCAGGCATTGCAAAATTGTTGAATTCGCTAGTACTGATTAATAAAAAAATCTCCCTGGTTTGGAAGTCAATCAGGGAGATTTTTTGTAATCAGACTAAACTCTTTGAGGAAGGATTAAGAACACCCTCCTGCAACTTTCTTCTTTTTACCGGCAGGAGCAGGTCCGGGAACTTTCGCTTTTGCTCCGGCAGCAGGTTTTGAGGCTGTTGATGACATTTCGCCTCCGCCCAAAGCCTGTCCGGCACCTCGGCGGAAATCATAACGGGCCAGGTCGTCATTGGGGCTGGTGCTTGGGGGCGCAGTAGGATTCAGAATAGCTTCGGCCCAATAGTTAAGTCCGCCGCGCAGCACATAAATATTTTTGTACCCAAGTTGTCTTAAAAGCATCCAGGCTTCGTTGGCTTGGGTAGTTCCGTTTCCATAAAAAACATTTATTTTGGTATCCTGATCAAATGTTTCCACAAAATCAGGCGAAAGTAAATTATCAAGTGGAATGTTGACCGCTCCCTGCAAGCTGAATTTTTCAAACTCGTTAAGCGACCTGATATCAATTAATTGCAGGTATGGATCCTTTTCAACCAGCATTTGTGCTATTTGCTCAGGTTCCAGGTATTGTGTGCCGCTTTTTAATTCATCCAGTATCTGGGTGGCTGAAAGCTTGTATGGTGTAGTGGTATTTTTAGGAACAGCAGCAATAATTACAGCCAGAAGGAGTAGAACGGCTGTTAAGGTCATTCGTGGAGAAAGAGTTATCTGTTTCATATTCATTTGTTTAAACAATTAAAACAATTTAAATGGAAGAAAGTTTAGTATTCTTCGCGGGGGAATTTCTTTTCTGCCCATTCAGCTCCCCAGAACATCAGTACGGCAGCGATAACTACAAAAAGGGCAAACAAGCCTTCTGAAATATTAAAGAATTCAGAAATCCTTGGCGAACCCATAAATCCTGCTTTGTAAAGGCCTTCCCACAAAGGGTATCCTTCAGCAAAAATAAACACACCCAGAAATAGGCCAACGATGAAAATCATGGCATCAATTTTCCCGATAGCGGCTCCGCAGAAACTTGTTCCAGGACAGTAACCTCCCATTATAAAACCAGCACCCATAATTACACCTCCGATGATAGCTGACCAGATGAATGTTTCGTTCACATACACGAGTCCAAGGTCAATCCATCCGAACAAACTGAGGAATAACAATCCCAGCATGGCAGTAATAGCTCCCGTGAAAAACACTTTGAGTACAACCGCATCGTACCCGTAAAAAACTCCTGCCAGTTTACGGCTGGAGGAAAAACCGCCTTGTTCGAGCACAAACCCGAATGCAATACCAATAAAGAAAGCAAGCAAAAGATTGGTGTTTTCCGATATTATTTCATTTACTACTAATGGTCCCATTGTATATTTCTTATTAAATGATTCTTAAAAGTTAATTATATCCAGAGCTTCCGGAAAGCGTATGCAAGTGCAAATGCAGTTCCGAAGATGGCCATCATTGAAATAAAGCCTCCCAGCGACAGCACAGCCATTCCGCTTAAAGCGGAACCGCTTGTACATCCTCGTCCAAACTGTGATCCTATCCCGAAAAGGACACCTCCTGCCAATGCAAATATAAGCCTGGTGCGTGATTGGATTTTAGGGCTATGCTCCACTTTCCATGTCAATCGCTTTGAAACAACTCCTGAGAGGAAACCGCCTACCAGTACTCCGAGCATTTGGTATACCAACCACGAATTCAATGGATTCCCGCTATGCCCTTGGGTAAACTCTTTATAAAAAAGAGCATTTTCAGCATGAGCAGGCGCAACAGTTTCAACACTTGCAACAATGGCGCTTTTAATGGCTCCGCTTGCTCCAACACTGCGGCCCGAAATAAAATTGGCAGCAATAACTACCAGGCCAAGTAACACCCCTGCAATATAGGGGTTCATGTACTTCGATTTTTTGATTTCTGACATATATTTCGTTATTAAGTCGTTTAAAAACAATGATTAATAAAGCCAACGGCTGGCCTGGCCCGCATACGCAATTACAAACCGGAAAACCAATCCTCCGAATATCACAAGTACAGGTGCAATAAAGAGTGGCATTTTAAATCCTTTGATCTCTAAAAATTCGAGCAATGCCGGTACAGCAAGTCCAAGTGTTACCACAAACAACCAGAAAGCAGTGGTGTACGGTCCGCCAAGAAATAATGAAGCTGCATCAATCTGAACCTGTGCACTCGCTAAAAAGCCCATAAACATATGCACAATCAGGAATAGTTCTATTCCAATCAGCATCAGGTCGATACGTGCAAATTTGTGGCGTTCGTGCTCATTTTTACTCATCATTATGATTGCCGCAGCGGCAGTTGACAATCCCGAAGTAAGAAATAAAGGCCCAAGAATGGACGTGTTCCAGAGAGGGCGGGCGTTAAAAGCTGAAAATAAAATTCCTGTATAAACACCCAGGATAAGGGAGTAAATAAGCATGAGCCAGGAAATTACCATAATATGTTTTCGCAAAAAGGCATCCACTTCGTACAGCCATTTGTATTTCCAGTCCCAGTTAGGGAAGATAACTTTAATATTGAGGGCACACCAGATAAAGGCAAGCGGTGTAACAATCATAAGTGTCCATGCGCCCCATCCCATCGGTGATTCAAGGCGGATAACAGTATAAAGCCGCCAGAAATAAAGTTTATGGTTCAGGTCAATAAACAGAGCCATTAAGCCTACGATGAGTAAAAAAGGTGTTAAAAACGGAGCTATTTTCACTGCGGTCGGATATTCTTTTTCCTTACCCAGAATGGTGAAAAGTGCGGCAAAGAATAAAATCCCTGCAGCAAGTCCTCCAAGAAACAGGTACAAAGGAATTTGCCAGTGCCATATATGAAGCTGCGGATCAACCAGGTGATTCATGCGTCCGCTTACGATAAGTTCTTCTCTCATATCGCTTTGAAAATTAAATTAGAAAATACAATTGAGGCTTGGTACCAGCTTCCGGAATAAGGGTCTTAAACTTGCGGGTTTTCAGCACTTTCGATACCGGGCTATTGGGATCGTCGAGGTCGCCGAAATACATACATTTTGTCGGGCAAACCGAAACGCAGGCAGGGTCAAGTCCTTGTTCCACCCGGTTGTGCAGACAAAAAGTACATTTATCCACATACCCGTCGGGATGCGGGTAACGGGCATCGTAAGGGCACGAAGCTATACAGGCTCCGCAACCAATACATTCGTCATGAGTAACCAGCACAACACCACCTTCAGCATAATGGCTGGCACCTGTGGGGCAGCAGCGTACACAAGGTGAGTTATCGCAGTGGTTGCAACGCTCCGAACGTATTTCGGTTTCAAGCTGCGGATATGTACCATCGGTAACTTCAACCACCCAATCGCGGCAAAAGCCTACCGGAACATCATTTTCAGTCTGGCAGGCTACCACGCAATCGCTGCAGCCTACGCATTTTTTAGTATCTACGGCCATAGCGTACCTCATGCTTCAGCCTCCTTTCCATCTTC
Organism: Bacteroidota bacterium; assembly: GCA_020048595.1. Lineage (GTDB taxonomy): Bacteria > Bacteroidota > Bacteroidia > Bacteroidales > UBA4417 > UBA4417. The sequence continues at coordinate 10,172 of JAIFMH010000200.1, forward strand.
GTTAAACTCGGTTATAAATGTCACAAAATTACCTCTCATGCCGGTTCCGCCCATTACAGGATCTACTTTAACCCGGGTAATCAGCTCGGTATCATTAATACCGCGGCCATGAGCCCGTGTAAGTTTAGTATTGTTGTGTCCGAAACCATGCACCATATATACTGAGTCCCAGCGAATACGTTCGGTAACTCTTACTTTTATTGAAAAAGTGGAAATAACATTATCCTGGTTCTTAAGTTTTACTCTTTGTCCGGCTGTAAGATTCCAGAGTTTTGCCACTTTCGGATTAACCCACAACACATTTTCATTCATAAGGGCGGTGAGGTTTGGATTATTTGCGGTACGGCTGAACGTATGCATAGGTGCCCTGCCATAGTTAAGCCTGTAAAATCCTTCGGGTGGTTCCTCATGAGGAGTGTAAACCGGCATTGGATCAAAGCCTTCTGATTCCATATCGGATGAGTATAACTCAATCTTCCCGCTGGTGGTATTGAAAACTACATCCTCGCCGGGAGTAAAATACAGGTCATCAACTTCCCGGGGGTAGTTTTTTACTCCAATCCGTTTCATTTCCTCGAGTGAGGTGCCTAGTTCTTTAAACTGCCAGTCGAGTAATTCTTCCATATCTTTCCATGGGAAATAAGCAGCCAGTCCAAGTTTCCCGGCCAGCTCTTTGGCAATCCATGAGGCAGGTTTGGTATTATATTTCGGTTCTGCAGCCGGCATTCGTAAAGCAATATTTGGCTGGCGGTGCCCCGAGTTGCGGATCATATCATACCGTTCCAGGTAGGTGCATTCGGGTAGTACCACATCAGCATAACCGGTAAGTTCAATCGGCATGGTATCAATCACTACCAGGAGTTCCAAGGCATCAATTGCCGCCAAAGTATTTTTCTGATTCGGGAATGCAGCAAGCAGGTTAGTTCCGTTTACAATCCAGGCCCTGAGGTTGCATTCTCTGTCAACAGATGGAATAGTTGCATCGCATAAGCCATTGGCAACCACTTCGTTGGCTAGCGGGTAAATGCCCTTGTAAGCATCGGTAGGTTTTCGCTGTGGTTCGGGGAATGGCGGCACAGGAAAATTGGGAAGATGAAGCTTTTCCGGTTTGTAATATCCCCCTCTGCGGCCCCATGAGCCCAACAACGCTGTGAGTATGGCAACAGCCCGCATACGCTGTGTGTCGTCACCATACCAGGTTACATGCCTGCCGGGATTGATTATCACTGATGGCGAGGCATTAAACATCTCACGTGCAGTTTCCCTTATAATATTGGGATCAATGGTGGTGATTCCATATGCCCATTCAGGTGTAAATGTCTTTACATGTTCCTTTAAAGCATCAAAACCAACTGTATATTTTTCTACATATTCTTTATCGTACCACCCATTTTCAATAAGTACATTAATCCACGAGAGTAGCAAAGCCAGGTCGGTTGCCGGTTTAATAGGCAGCCAGAACTTTGATTTACTGGCGGCAGTTGAAAATCGGGGATCCACAGTGATTATGGTGGCACCTTTATCAATGGCATCCGACATTTCCTGTACCTGTCCGTTGTGCATATTTTCACCTAAGTGCGAACCAATCAGTACCATGCAACGGGTATCGCGGATATCGATACGTTCAGGAGAATATATAATATCGCCGAAAGTTGTAAGAAAACCTACTTCGCGCGGACCGCGGCATTGCGCAAACGAAGGTGCCGCAATAGTTCCTGAACCATATGCTTTTAACATATGGCCCATATGAGCTCCACCTGAACCATGGGTAAACAAAGCAACACATTCGGGGCCGTGATCCCGTTTGATCTGCTGCATTTTGTTGGCAATGAAGTCTAATGCTTCGTCCCAGCTTGCCTCCTTAAAGGTATCCTTACCATTAACTTTAGTACGGATAAGCGGGGTTTTTATACGATCTTCATCCATATACTGGCCGATACCGCCTGTGCCACGCGGACAAAAACGACCGTTACAATGCTGATCATCATCATTGCCGGTTATTTTTTTGATATTTCCATCTCCATCCTTATAAACCCATCCGGCACATTGCCAGAAACATATTTCGCAATAGGTTGGTGTGCGGCGAAGCGGCGTTCCTGATTCTGTATTCCCGTTTTTATTTCCAAATAAGGGAGAACCAAACAGCGCCTGAGCTGAGCCTGCTGCAACGGCTGTTGCGCCAAGTCCTAAAGCTGAAATCTTAATAAAATCTCTCCTTGATTTCATGTAATTTTATTGTTAAGACAATCAGATACTTACAGACTTTTTAAAGTAACTTTCGATTGTTTATTGAATAACAAAAGTATATTAAAGTTACATACATACAAAAAATGGTAAATATATAACTATATACGTATATATCAGATAATGAGAGTTATACATATTATATAAAGTTCTTCGGAACAAGTTAAAAAACGTATAAGGCTCATATATAGGCACATATGGACTACTTTAGAATGCTTATAAATTTCATATTTGAAATGTAATTATCTGATAATAAGCACTAAGGAGGGTTTTGGAATTACTCAATTAATAAGTTGTTGTAGCTCAAATAAAAACTTGATTTAGTTCAGGCTGTTGATGGTGCTCTTTATTGCCTAACGCCCTGTTTTCATGTGGATCATCAATAAAATCTATGTATCTTTACAAAATAATCGCATTTTTAAAACACTATGAGAGCTTGCCTTGTCATCATTCTGTTAATTTTCTCTTTTTATGTTCCTGGATATTCTCAAGCTAAAAACGATCGTGGAGACGGGAAGTTTTTGATTGGCTTTTCCCAATGCACTACGGCTGATGCCTGGCGAAGGTCAATGGATCAGGAGATGCAGAATGAGTTGCTTTATTATCCTGATTTACAACTTCTGATAAAGGATGCCGAAAACAGCAGCAAAAACCAGGTTAAAGATATCAGGGAATTAGTAGCTTCCGGAATTGATTTGCTGATTGTTTCGCCAAATGAATCGGAACCGTTAACCGGCATTGTAAGTGAGGTTTTTAAAAAGGGAATTCCTGTAATCCTGATCGATCGCAAAATTGAATCCGGCGATTATTCGGCATTTATCGGAGGCAATAGTTATCAGATTGGGAAGGAAGCCGGAATATATGCAGTTAAGCTGTTAAAAGGGAAAGGTCGTATAGTTGAAATTTCAGGACTTGAGGGTTCTTCACCAGCAAAAGAACGACACAAAGGTTTTGTTGAAGAAATTTCAAAAGCGCCAGGTATTGCAATTTCAAAATCGCTGTCAGGGGAGTGGGAGGTAGCTGTCAGCGAAAAGGTGATGAAAAACTATCTTGAATCGAACGAGCCTTTTGATCTTGTTTATGCGCATAACGATGTTATGGCTCTTGGAGCATACAATGCATATATCCGGAAATTCAATACAAAAAATGCATTCTTTATAGGAGTTGACGGCTTACCCGGAACCGGATGCGGCATTCAGGCCGTAATGGACAGGAAACTGGATGCTACTATGTTATATCCTACCGGAGGCAGCCTTGCGATTTCACTGGCCTGGGATTTGTTAAACAAGAAACCGGTTAACAAGGAAAACATTCTTAATACGCTGGTAATTGATTCAACGAATGTTCGTGCTTTAAAATTCCAGACCGATGAAATACTGAATCTTCATAACAGGATTGTTAGTTCCAGGAAAATTCTGGATGAACAGGTGCAACGTTACCTAAGTCAACGTTTCTGGCTGATAGTGGCACTCAGTTCATTGTTTTTGATTATTGTACTAACAATTTTACTTTTCAGAGGATTGCGGAATAAGGCAAAAGCGAACCTGAAACTCGAAGTTCAGAAACAGGCCATCACGCGGCAAAACGAAGAACTCCGTAAAATTTCGCTCGAACTGGAAGAAGCTACAAAAGCCAAACTGGTTTTCTTTACCAATATCTCGCATGAATTCCGTACGCCACTCACCCTGATGATCGGCCCGCTGGAAAACATTCTCGTGGACAGGAAAATTTCCACTGATCTTCGCAGTCAGTTGCAGATGATGCTTCGTAATGCTACACGATTGCTCAGGATGATAAACCAGTTGATGGACCTGAGAAAAGTTGAAGATGGACAAATGAGGCTCAGTGCCGGAGAATATGATATCATCAGCTTTACACGTGAAATTAAAGAAGCATTTGAGGAGCTTGCCGTCAGGAAAAACATCTGCTTCAATTTCAGATCATCACAGGAAGAACAACCTTTATATTTCGACAGGGACAAGGTAGATAAGATTCTTTTTAACCTGCTTTCGAATGCGTTTAAATTTACTTCTGAATCAGGAAGCATTGAAATAAATATCAATAAGGTTCAGCACAAATTTAATGGAATAGAAAAGGAAGCTCTCGGGATAGAAATCAGGGACAATGGAATTGGAATTGCTGAAGACAGTTTGAACAGGATTTTTGAGCGGTTTTACCAGGTTGAACAGGATAAAGGAAACATTGTAGCCGGAACAGGGATTGGATTGCCATTGTCAAAGGGATTTGTTGATTTACATCACGGTGATATTGTTGTGAAAAGTAAAAAAGGGGAAGGTTCGTCATTTACCGTTTATTTTCAGACGGGAAAAGATCATTTTTCAGGTGAAGAAATCTGTAAGGTTGATAAGGAATATACCAGAACCGAAAAACAAATTTTCCCTGAAATAAGCCAGGATGAAGCGGATATAGAAAGCGCAAATCAGACTCATATTTCGGATGATTACGAAAATATGCCTTTATTGCTGATTGTGGAAGATAATGCCGATGTAAGTAAATTTATTAAATCATGCCTTAGCGATAAATACCGGATCATGACTGCTACAAACGGGATTGAAGCTTTTGAGAAAATATACATCGAACAGCCCGACCTAATTATCAGTGATGTAATGATGCCTGGAATGGATGGATTTGAGTTTACTAAAAAAATTAAATCGGATATCCGTACGTGCCATATTCCGCTAATTCTGCTAACTGCACTTTCGTCGCACGAACATAAAATCGAAGGCCTCGAAACCGGTGCCGATTCCTACATTGCAAAACCGTTTAATAAGAAGCACTTACAGGTACGCGTCGAACGATTGATTGAAAGCCGGCAGCAACTCCGCAAACATTACCAGCAGGATGTAATTACACAGTTTGTGAAAGAAAATAAAATTTCGCAGCTTGACAGCAACTTCCTGAAAAAGTGCAATGTTATTATTGAAAAGCATTTAACTGATAATGAATATGGTGTAGAGCAGATGAGTGTAGAAATGAGCCTTTCGCGAGTGCATGTTTACCGCAAAATAAAACATCTTACCGGGCTGACAGTGAGTGAGTTTATCCGTAATATCAAATTAAAAAAAGCCGCGGTTATGCTACAGGAAAGCGGGAAAACCATTGCTGAGGTTGCCTACGAAACAGGGTTCTCAAGTCCATCGTATTTTTCAAAATGTTTTAAAGATCTGTATTCAATTTCTCCTACAGATTTTGTTCAGAA
>JAIFMH010000016.1 GCA_020048595.1 Bacteroidota bacterium
TTATCAATACTAACCGAACAGCGTTTAAAGCTGGTTACTCCTTTTGTGCTCAGATTTTTAACAATCGGAATTATACTTGATATTACAGCAACTGCATTTATGATTATCGGATCATCAAATTCGGCTTTTTCACTGCATGGCATACTGGGATATTCGTCCCTGGCGGCAATGCTGATTGATACGATTCTTATTTGGAGGTTTCATTTAGCCAATAAATCCGGAACCACTGTGCCGAAAGGACTACATCTCTACTCACGCTTTGCCTATGCATGGTGGGTAATAGCATTTATAACAGGACTGATGCTGGTGGTTTTCAAATAGAAAGAGTGGTTGCTGTTGTTAACAGGCGTTAAAACAAAGCAGATGTGGTGAATATTCAGCCTCCTGATATCAGGTGTAATACCATTACGTCATCGCCGTCCTTAACAATGGTTGTTGCATGTTCACTCTTTTTCACAAGGTGACCATTCACTTTTATAACCAACATCTTGAACGTAAAATTCTTCGCTTTTAAAAGTTCGGTGATATTGAACTGGTCAGCAGCGAATTCTTCTACTTTATTGTTCAGAATAATCTTCATCAATTAGGTTCTTTCAGTATGAATCTGGTGTTCGTTAACGCCCAGCAGGATTTCGAGCACTGCATTGGCCTGCATATTGGCAACTATTCCAACACGGGGAGCTAAAGGCGGACATTCGTCAGCTATAGCGTTTATTTCGTCGCCGCAGATGATAAGTTTATCCGATTGCCGCGACCTTATCAGGTTATTATCACCCCAACCTGCCATGCCAACACCCATAACAAGATGTTTATCAGGCATGTAATTGTGCACAGCATCAAGTATCAGGTATTTCATTTCAGGCTTATCGAACGCTTCGACAATCACATCACATTTACTGTAAATCTCGATTATATCACTCTGGCACAAACGGATATCAAATGTGTTAACTCTTACATCAGGATTAATCCGGAACAGGTTTTGCTTAAGTGCAGCTACTTTCAGCATGCCAATCTGATCATAAAAATAAAACTGGCGATTCAGGTTACCTTCCTGAACCAAATCGAAATCGGCAAGAATTAAACGCCCTACTCCTACCCTGGCCAAAGCAACCGCACAATTAGATCCAAGTCCGCCACAGCCGGCAATTCCAACTGTTTTGGTTTTCAAAATCTGCTTTATCCGCTCAAAAGTCATAGGTACAAACTTATAGAAAAACACAATATCTGCAGTGTGTTTACCGAAAAACAATTTAGCTTTACCCGGCTAAAAGTGCCGAATATCTATTATACCATTCTATACCAGCTTACTATGAGAATACAGAGCTTTGCAGATAACAAAGTGGAAGCCGGATAAAGTGTAAACTATTTCTTCCGGATATAAATGTGTTTAATGTTGTTTTTACCTGAATCACGTTCATCAATTTCAAATTTATTGATGCTGCGGATGAGTGGCAACAATTTTGGGAAGCCATAATTACGTGGGTCAAAATCAGGTTTTTTCTTAAGCATAAGGTTTCCTAATTCACCAAGGAACGTCCAGCCATTTTCATCAGCAAGGTCGGTAATACTTACCGAAAATAGTTTTATTATTTCCGGATCGATCTTATTTAAAGGTTCATTCTTTGATTTTGCTGATTTTTTTGATTCTTTCCGGTTGCTGCTTTCTGCCGGACTGGCGGCTTCTGCTTTCAGGATTTCGATATAAATAAATTTATCACAAGCTTTTATAAAAGGATTCAGGGTTTTCTTTTCCCCGATTCCGATAACCATCATACCTGCCTCTCTGAGCCTGGTGGCAAGACGCGTAAAATCGCTGTCGCTCGAAACTATACAAAATCCATCAACCTTGCCGGTGTATAAAATGTCCATTGCATCAATGATCAGGGCGCTGTCCGACGAATTCTTTCCGGTTGAATAACTGTATTGCTGCACAGGTGTAATCGCATTTTCCAGAAGAACATTTTTCCAGCCTGATACTGTAGGTTTTGTCCAATCCGCATAAATCCGCTTGAATGTCGGGATACCGTATTTTGCAATTTCCTCAAACATCTCTTTCACATTTGCGTAAGGGACATTATCAGCATCAATTAGTACAGCAAGTTTGAGGTCATTGGAGGTTTCCATAATCTGTTTAAATAAAGTTACTTATAAAATTTAAGCAGTTCTTTTACTCATCATTGGCATTGAAACGAGCTTTTCCCGTTCATAAAATCAATGTTCATCAAATTTACTGCTTTTCAGTGAGATAAGCAATTAGTCTGCTCATCTGACAGTATGAGAATCGGATCAATTGAAATGAAGGTTGTCAGGTCTTAGATTTCCTGTTTCCGGGATTATATGTCTTTTGGTTATGATTTACACTTTACTTTTCCACCTATCGCTGATCCATTTTTCCTGCTGCTCAGCCGAAAGAAATGTCCATGCCACAATCCGGCTGATTTTATTTCCCTGTCCCATCGGAATGGTTTTTACCTCCATGGCTTCCACTTTTCGTAATACTTCATACACACTTCTCAGATTTGATTCCTTTGAAATGAGTGTAGAGAACATAAAACAGGAGGATGCGAACTGCCTGCTTTGGCTGATCATATCACGAACAAACCTTTCTTCGCCACCTTCGCACCACAATTCAGTATTCTGGCCGCCAAAGTTCAGGATTGGCCTGGTAATTTTCTTTTTTGTGAGATTGGATAATTTACGGATTGATCCCGATTTGGCTTCGGCCAGCGACGCATGAAACGGAGGATTGCATATTGTGAGATCAAAAAGTTCATCATCTTTAATAATACCGCGAAAAATATCTTTACGATTATTTTGCAACTTCAATCCGACTTTTCCTTTAAGCGAAGGATTTAGTTCAACTATTTTACCGGCTGATTCCATAGCAACCGGGTCAATATCAGTACCGGTAAATGACCAGCCATATTCCGAATTCCCGATGATCGGGTAAACGCAGTTTGCGCCTGCACCAATATCCAGGCACTTTATCTTGTCACCGGTGGGTATTACGCCTTTATTTTTACTGCCCGATAAATCAGCCATATAGTGCATATAGTCGGCTCTGCCCGGAATGGGCGGACATAAATAACCCTGAGGAATATCCCAGAAGCTAATGTTGTAAAAGTATTTCAACAATGCTTTGTTGAGCATTTTCACTGCTTCCGGGTTGAAAAAATCAATGGATTCGTCATCATACTTATTCAACGAAACAAATTGAGACAGTTCCGGGCAACTGCCAATAAGTTTTTGGAATTCATAACGCTCACGATGTTTATTCCGCGGATGCAATAGAATTTTCTCTTTCGGATGTTCTCTCTTTGGGGGTAGCATGGTATCTGTTCAGAAAGGTTTCGTTTTCTGTTTTGAACTATTTTATGGTTTGGTTCTAACAAACCAGGTTTGTGGCAGTTGAATTCCGTTGTATAAGATCAACGCCTCTTCAGCTCAAAGATATCTTTTCTGCGGTCTTTCAGGTTTCTGACGCTACCAAATTGATTAAGTTCCCGAAGCAGGTCAATATCTACATCCGCAATCAATATCATTTCTGTATTTGGTGTAGTTTCTGCTTTTACACCATTAGCCGGAAAAGCAAAATCACAAGGAGTAATAACCATGGATTGAGCATATTGAATATCCATATTATGAACTTTTGGCAAATTACCTACACTTCCGGCAATGGCTACATAACACTCATTTTCAATAGCACGTGCCATAGCGCAGTTCCGGATCCGGGAATACCCGTTCTGCGTATCCGCCAGGAAAGGGACAAATAAAATATCCATCCCGTCTTCAGCCAATAGCCGGCTTAACTCAGGAAATTCCACATCGTAACAAATCAGAATCCCTATTTTTCCGCAGTCGGTGTCAAAAACCTTTATTTCGTTACCGCCTACCATGCCCCAGACTTTAGCTTCATCCGGAGTTACGTGTAGTTTCTCATATCGCTCGGTAGTTCCGTCGCGCTTACACAAATAGCCTGCATTGTAAAGCCTGCCGTGTTGAATCTCAGGCATGCTTCCGGAAATAATATTTATATTGTTGGATATGGCCAGTTCTGAGAATCTTTGAACAATAGTAGCTGTATGTTTGGCAAGTTCCCGGATGGCATCGGGTTCAGATAAATGATTGTATTCGGACATCAGAGGTGCGTTAAAGAACTCCGGAAACAATGCAAAATCTGATCTGTATCTCGAAACGGATTCAACAAAATATCCCGCTTGCTGCATGAGTTCTTCCAGATTTTTATATGGCCTCATCTGCCACTGGATCAGCCCGAGCCTTACCACTTTTTTAGTCGTGATAGCCTTTAAGTTTTGCTTCTCATAATAGATATTATCCCATTTCAGTAAAACAGCATAATCGTTTGAGGCTTTATCACCTTCCAGGTAATTTTTAAGAACCTTCGAAGGATAAAAGTCATTGGATATCTGGAAGTTAAAGTTTATCAGCGTATTTGTGGTAATTGGGAATCCGTCCACCGCAGGCAATGCCCTTCAGATTCAGGTGTTCGCACAACTCTTTCCGGTAATCATAAAGCCTGCGGCCCAGACGTAATCCACGAAATTCAGGCTTAATAAAAATATCGATACCATACAATATATCGCCATCCGGCGTATGAGTACTGAATGTATTATCCCCGGTTATTTCGTTATAGGTGTGATTATCGCCAAACTTATGATAATCAACAATCAGCGATAAGGCACAACCTGCAATCTGGTTGTTGACTTTAATAACAACCTGTCCTTCCGGGAAACAACTGATCAGTTTCCTGATCTGGAGTTCTTCCCAAAAATTTTCGGGCATAGAGGTATACGATTCAATCATCGCTTTCTTAAGTTCCTGGTAATCATCAAGGTTTAAAAAAGTCAGATCTACGTTTTCTATTTCTTTCATAATTGAAATGATGCTAACCTGTTTAGATATACAAATGCATAAGATTCAGGGTTGAAACCACGCATACAGGCTAATGTTTATGGTCAACAAGTGAATACGAACTTCAGATAAAATTCACTGTTAAAACCCATGTAAATTTATGCTTTCGCTATCGATCATAGTTATCCATTTGCCCATTTTTTTCTGAATAACTTTAAAGTGATCTTTGTCATCAGGAGATACAAAGGAAATTGCTTCGCCGGGAGATTCGGCCCGGCCGGTTCTGCCAATCCGGTGAATGTACTCTTTGGGGGAACGTGGCAATTCGTAATTGATTACGTGAGGCAAAAACTGGATGTCGATACCACGTGATATCAGATCAGTAGCAACCAATACCCTCAGTCTGCCCGATTTAAATTCGCTCAAAGCTTCAGTTCTTAATCCCTGGCTCTTTTTGCTGTGAATAGCCATGGCATCTATTCCGTTTTTGCGGAGTTTATCAACTACGTTATCTGCCGAATAAATGGAAGAAGTAAAAACAAGAACTTGTTTCAGGTCGTTGTGTTTGATCAGATATCGAAGCAACGGTCCTTTTTTTGCATCGGTTACAAAATAGCCCAGTTGTGTTATCAGATCGATATTTTCAACTTCTGATTCTATTTTTATAACCAACGGATCGTGCAACAGTATCTGATTAATAGAATTGACGTCGTCGCTCAGAGTTGCTGAAAACAAGAGGTTCTGACGCTTCACAGGCAAAAGCGCAAATATGCGTGTCATCTCTTCTTTAAAGCCAAGATTCAGCATTTTATCGGCTTCGTCCAGCACAAGTGTATCAATAGTGGATAAGTGCACTGCGTTTGATTCAACCAGTTCCAAAAGCCTGCCCGGTGTTGCGATTAAAACATTTACTCCTGACAATGCCATCATTTGCGGATTGATAGAAACGCCGCCAAAAACAGCCAGGGTTTTTACGGGTTGCGGAAGTCCAGCACTAAACATCCGGAACACTTCACGCACCTGCACTGCGAGTTCGCGTGTGGGCACCAATACCAGGACATTCACATTCCTGCTTCGTGAAGCCGTAACTGCCTGTAAGTTCATTAAAAGCGGCAATACATAACCGGCAGTTTTGCCGGAGCCTGTTGGTGCAATGCCAAGAACATCCTTTTTGTGCAGAATTGCGGGTAT
>JAIFMH010000201.1 GCA_020048595.1 Bacteroidota bacterium
TCCTGCAAAGGCTACTGTTACATTTGATCCTGCTGATCTTATAAAACTATACAGCGGAGCCGGACAGCAGCCCATAGCAATGACTGATCCCGCAAATCTGGAAGTCAAATATACTTTTAACGGCAGTCAGACTCTTCCTTTAAATGCAGGAACATATACTGTAGTCGGAACTATAAATGATATGAACTATGTAGGTAGTGATTCTGCAACTTTCATTATTCAGCAGGCTATAGCAACTCTATCATTTAATCCGGCTGATTTATTAAAAACATACAGCGGAGTCGGAATGCAGCCTTTGGTTTTAACACATCCTGCAAACCTGAGCTACAATCTCACTTTTAATGGAAGTTCAGTACTACCGCTAAATACAGGCTCCTATCCTGTACTTGCTACTATTAATGATCTGAACTATGCAGGTAGCAGTTTGGCAACATTTGTAATAAAAAAAGCTGAGGCAACCGTTAAAGCTGATGATAAAGTAATCAGGCAGTGTGATCCTCTTCCAAAGTACACGGCAACTTACAGTGGATTTGTAAATGGTGAAAACTCTTCAGTAGTTACTTCTTTATCTTTTGCTCTTAGTCCTGTTTATAAAGGTGTAGCCGGTGTTTACCAGATAATACCTTCAGCTAGCGCTGCAAACTATTCATTCAATCCTGTAAACGGAATACTTTATGTTAATCCATATGGATCAGGTACCAAAAATATTAAAACCAGTCTGGTATGTATAACGCCTATAACGAAGGATGAAAATGGATATACTTTCATAGCTAATTTTAAATATGAAAATCCGAATGCTACGCCGGTATATGTTCCGGTTGGAATTGATAATAAGATTACAGGAATGGGCAAATTTGATAGTAAACAGCAACCTGTTTTATTTATGCCCGGCACCGGAACCTGGCAGGCCCGATTTGATGGAACTAAAGTAACCTGGTCTGTAACTTCATATTATGGAACGCATAAGACAGCAACAGCTTCATACGCCAGTTCAACATCCAATAAATGTTCAAAAGCATCAGAAACTGAAATTCCGGATGAAGTAGCAGCCTTAGTTAAAATTGAGGAACCAAAAGCTTATCCGAATCCAACATCGGATAAGGTCTATATAACTATAGGTGATAGTGATGTTTCGGAAAAAGATGTTCTTATAAGCGATTTCTTAGGCAAAATTGTTAAAGCGGAAATTAGCAATATGGACGGTCCTTTATTGCAGGTCGACTTTTCAGCCTTCAAACCTGGCGTGTATTTTATTCGTATAGCTATTGACGGTAAACAACAGCTATTCAGAATTATTAAAAGATAGAATAATGAACAGAAGAAAGGATGTTATGCATCCTTTCTTCTGATTTTTAAACAAATTGGTACTATGCTCGGTTTATTGTATTCAAACACTTTATCTACCAGGATCACCTGAACTAAATCTTATATATGAAAAAGGTAAAACTCTTGCTTTTAATGCTTTTGACCGCATTTTACAGCCAAAGCTTTGCCCAGACCAATAAGACTGACAGCTTAATAAATGTGATTAAGACTTCCCGCGAGGATACTGTTAAAGTAAATACTCTTATTGCTTTATCCGGGAGCCTGCTTAATTCAAATTCCGAAGATGCTTTACGATACGCAAATGATGCCAAAATACTGGCAGACAAACTCGGATTTAAGCGTGGACAAGCTTATGCTTTAAAGAGCATTGGAATGGTTTATTATTTCCAGGGTAAGTATATTGAAACGTTGCCGTTTTGGAAGCAATCTTTGAATACATTCAGGTCAATAGGTGATAGAAAGGGGATTTCCAACATGCTAAGTAACATGGGTGCAGTAAACTTTAATGGCGGAGATGATGAAAACGCCATTAAAAATTACCTTGAATCACTCAGGATGGCAGAAGAAATAGGGGATACACTTCGCATTGCTACCGCGCTTGTAAATATTGGTGCTGTGTATTTTAATAAGCAAGGTACCCATGACAGAGCGTTGCAGTATTATCTGAAAGCACTTCCTTTGAGTGAGGACTTGGGTGATAATGATGCTATTGGAACCTCCGCAGTGAATATCGGTGAAATTTATCTGGCAAGGGGTGATAATAAATCTGCAATGGTTTACTTTGAAAAAGCTTTGAAAGCCTACAAGAAATCTGAAAACGGAAATGTGCCATATGCCTTATATAACATAGGAAGAGTGTATGGTCAACGAAAGGATTTTACACTTGCAATCAGTTATCAGCAGGAAGCTTTTAATCTCGCTAAAACATTAAATAAAAAGCTCGAAATGTCACAGGCTTCAATTGGCCTGGCTGAAACATACCGGCAAAAAGGGGATTACGCTACAGCCATTGCCAATTTTATTACAGCTAAAGATATTGCAACAGAAATAGGTGCTAACTATGAGTTGAAAAATGCCTACCAAGGTCTGGCAGAGCTATACGAAATAGTATCAGATTACAGAAATGCCTATAAATTTCAAACACTCTTCACTGCAATAAAAGATAAATTGTACAATGCAGAAATGGATAAAAAGAATCAGGTTGTAACACTCAATTTTGATCTGGAGAAAAAACAGGTAGAAGTTAACCTTCTTACCAAGGACAAGGCACTTCAGGAACTGGATTTACAGCGTCAGAAAACTATTCGTAATGCAACAAGCATAACCGGAATTCTTTTGCTTTTATTGGCAATGGGGTTATATAGAAACTACAGGTACGTTCGCAAAACAAAGAAAATAATCGAAAATGAAAAGGAAAGATCTGATAAGCTATTATTGAATATTTTACCTTTTGAAACTGCAGAAGAACTTAAGGAAAAAGGCTCCGCCACACCTAAGCAGTATGAAATGGTGTCGGTGCTTTTCACTGATTTTAAAGGGTTTACAGCCATTGCTGAAAAACTTACGCCTGAACAATTGGTAGAAGAACTAAATCATTGTTTTCTTGAATTTGACCTTATTATTGATAAATATAATCTTGAAAAAATTAAGACAATCGGAGATTCCTATATGTGTGCAGGTGGTATCCCGGTTGTTAATAAGTCAAATCCGGTTGATGCAGTAAAGGCAGGCCTTGAGATACAAGCCTATATGGATCGTTTAAAGGTAGAAAGATATGCCAAAGGTCAGGATTGTTGGGAATTGAGGGTTGGAATACACACAGGAAAGGTTATTGCAGGTGTTGTTGGGAAAAATAAATTTGCTTACGATATATGGGGCGACGCAGTAAATACAGCCAGCCGAATGGAATCGAGCGGAGCTCCCGGGAAAGTCAATATTTCGGGTGATACCTACGAACTGGTAAAAGACCAGTTTAACTGTGAATACCGTGGTAAAGTAAAGGCCAAAAACAAAGGGGAAATTGATATGTACTTTGTTGAAGCCTGATGCTATTTTTGCAATAACTCATTTCCGGATTGCTTTGCCCGTCAGTAAGTACTTTCCTGTAGGAATCATATTGGTTTTATGAAATTTCTTAGGTGTTTCAAACAGATATTTTCAGAAATTTAAGCAAATTCAGGTTTTTATTCATTGGTTTTTCTGATAACGTTGTATATTTGCGGTACTTAATAAAATAGAAGTAAATCTGATTCCATATTGATAGTGTATCTATGGGATTTTATCCGTTAGTTTAGGTCATCTAAATAAATACGGTACTATTCAAAGCTTATATCCCTAATATTCCTGAAGAAAATGAAAAGCGAAAAGGTTAGGATTTATCCTGGCGAAGAATTTAGAGAAATCGAAGTGGACTATTCCGTAAAACTGCGTTATGCGGTTTCTAACTACGGAAGAATGGTGAGTTTTACTGACGAAATAAAAAGCGGCAGATTACTTAAAGGAACAGTTTCACAAGGGTATAAAGTATTCCGATTTAAAATATATCGGAATAAGAAAATGCTTAATTCACATCTGTTCATATGCAGACTAGTTGCACAGTATTTTATTCCTAAGACTGCAGACGATCAGAATCATGTTTTACATTTGGATTACTGCCGGAACAATGATCAGGTCAGCAACCTTAAATGGGCTACCGAAACTGAAAGATTAGAGCATATCAGGAAAAGTCCACATGTAATACAGGCAAAAAAAAACCGGCTTATACCTGCTACTGCTATTGACGGTCACAAATTAACTGTGACAAGGGTAATGCTTATTAAAAAGCTACTTGCCAATCCGAAGCAAACAACCCGCTTAAAAATGATCGCTAAACAATTTGGCGTAAGTGAAATGCAGATCAGAAGAATTAAGAGCGGCGAAAACTGGGGATATATAAAAGTTTAAATTTAACTTTTTAGTAGGATACGGCTACTGCTTGTAGATGTATTAAGCTCTTTTTAAGAAAAATGTGGAGAAGAGTTCGGTTAATAGACTCAAACAAGGTGAAAGGTAAGTGTTCCTGATTTCAATGCCGGTTCGAATTGGCACTTTATTAGGAGAGCAATAATTCTGCAACATTTTAAAGCAGAACTTTATATTATCTCTTTTTTTTTATTAATACTCTTTCAAATTAATACGGGATTTTATTTGTTTCCTCCACCCATTTGTCAAAAATGACATTGGCCTCTTTCTGCAGCAACTGAATTGGTTTCAAGCTACGCTGTTCAATCGGTAAAGCGAGTTCAGTATAAAATAATTCGTCATCAAATCCTGCCCGGGAGGCATCAATACGGTTGGCTGCATAATAAAGCTTGTCAATGCGAGCCCACATAATAGCGCCCAGGCACATGGGACAAGGCTCGCAACTGGCATAAATTTCGCAACCTGATAAGTCGAAAGTATCCAACGTTTTGCATGCTTCACGTATAGCAACAACTTCTGCATGGGCAGTTGGATCGTTGGTAGAAGTAACGCAATTACCAACAGCTGAAATAATTTCTCCATTGCGCACTACCACAGCTCCAAATGGCCCGCCTTTGCCCGTAATTATATTTTCTTCGGCTTTTTTAATTGCCTCAAGCATGTATTGTTCCTTATTGTTTATTGCCATTTTTTGTGTCTGCTAATGCAATATTATAAATGTTATTTTAATTTTTAATGCCGGATTCAGGATCTTCGTTTTCTTTATTATTTGTAAACATTTCCTCTGCCTCATTCGTAAATCTCTGCCTGTTCTATTCCCTTTTACTCCACGATCCTGAAACATCCTCAATCAACAGAGCCTTTTCGAGGATCTGTATATACTGGCTCCTTGGTATCATTTCACCTCCAAGACTTTCAAGGTGGTTTGTATATACCTGGGCATCAATAATTTTGAAATCCCAGGTGCTTAATTTTTCAACCAGATGATAAAACGCAACTTTTGACGCATTCGTAACATGATGAAACATCGATTCTCCAAAATAAGCTTTGCCTATTGCAACACCATATAATCCTCCTACCAGTTCTCCATCCAGCCAGGCTTCGGCTGAGTGAGCAAAGCCAGCCTTGTGGAGGTCGGAATATGCATTTTTCATCTCACGGGTAATCCAGGTGCCTTTTTCGCCTCTGCGCGGTGTTTTGGCGCAATTTTTTATTACTTCCTCGAAAGCTGTATCAATTGTAATAGTAAATTGTTGTTTTTTTATGCTTTGCTTCAGGCTATGCGAAATAATCATTTTATCAGGGAAGAGAACCATTCGCGGATCAGGCGACCACCAAAGAATAGGCATTCCTTTTTCATACCAGGGGAAAATCCCTTTCGAATATGCAAGCTTAAGCCGGTCAATGCTTAAATCACCTCCAATAGCAAGCAGCCCGGACTCATCAGCTTCATCAAGGTCAGGGAACTCAAGGCTTCGTCGTGAGATTTCAAAAGGCATAGGCATAATTAATAATGCAAATATAACGCAGTTGCAGGGCTTTTGCCAGAAGTAATAAATTTAATCTGATAAAATAGTCAGATAAATTAACCGGAAAGCGTTTTTACTCTATTATTTTCCTGTTTTATTTACTCGAATTTAAATGAGCTTATCATCTTACAAGTATCTCATCCACAAATAACCATGCCGGTTCTCCATTGGCAGGATGCCAGTCAGGCAATTTTCCATTGTTTGTGGCTTTTACTTTTATGAACCGGGATTTGCATTTGTAATTGAATGCAACATGAATCAGTTCCTCGTTATCTTTTTCAGGTTCAGTAAATGACTTCTCGAAAACAGATTTGTAATTGACTCCGTCCTCCGAAGTAAGGAATTCGACTAGTTGTGGTCTGAAAATCCATGATTTAGTGCTTTCGTTAAAACTGATTTTAAATTCGTGCAAATCCTGAACTTTGCCTAAATCAAGTATTGCTTCCATGTCTGTTCCATTAAAACCACTCCAGCAGCCATCAGCAAAATCAAGAGTTCCGGTAACTCCATCAATCAATCCCAAAGGACCACCACCATTGTATTTTTCGTCCGGCGGATTCAACAGAGTTATAGCAAATTTTGCTTTCTGGTATGAAGCTTTACCAGCGAATCCGGTTGTTCCGTCATTCCTCACAGCTAAAAATCTAAAATTTGTTGTTTTGTAAATTTTTATGGGATTGCCGTATTTATTTGAATTCTGATCCGGATAACTTCCATCAATCGTATAATAAATGGAAGCATCTTTTTCATTGCATGAAAGATGCACTTCAACGGTATCCGTGAAAGTAGCCAAAGACGGATTAACACTAACAGCAGGTAATTGACGGTAAAGCCCGAATTCAGACAACGTTGGTGCAAGCCTCGACTGATCAATGGTAAAACGGACTTTGTTTGTTTTAACTGAAGGAAATCGAAGTAGTCTTTTATATCCGACTGTTGTGCCTTCCGTAACTTTAATCCAGGCATTATTAATCAGGGCTTCCAATGTAAAATGTTCAATCCGCTGTCCGATACTAATGTTTTCCTGCAACAAAAATACATCAAAATCTGAATCTGCTTCGAGATCCAACTCAAACGAATAAGGTCCTTTTCTGGTCGGATTCCATGATGTTGCATCATTTTTATCTGTAAGCATACTTATATTTAATTCTTTGTCATTTGGCTTAATGGATGCACTTTTAGCCAGGTTGTCTTTAAATATGGAATACAATGCATTTTTCCATGCTTTTAATGAAATAACATCAGCCTCGTTTATCAATCCAAGGCTGTCAGGCGGAATGTTGAGCAGCAACAATGAATTTCTTCCAACTGAGCTAAAATAAATATCAAGCAGTTTTTCAGGCGTTTTAACCCGACTGTTTTCATTTTCGTGCCAGAACCATCCCGGCCTGATTGAAACATCAACTTCCGAAGGATACCAGATCAGGTTTTTTGCTTCTTTAATCTTCATGCGGCTTCCCAGGTCCTGGCTTACCATATCTCCCGGAGGGATGAATCCTTCGGCTAAGGCTGCCTGCTGTGAATTTTTCGCGATCTTTTCCTGGTTCACAAGGTTGTATGGTA
>JAIFMH010000131.1 GCA_020048595.1 Bacteroidota bacterium
AAAGTTCGCATAATACAGGTTTTGTTTAGTTCATACCTTAATAAAAAAAATTACCTGACCGATATCTTTCGTGAGATAACGCTATTACCTACATTGATCTGCAAAACATACATACCAGGTTTAAATCCTTCGGTTAATATTTTCAGGATTTTACAAGGAGCCCAATAGCTGTATACTTCTTGTCCAAAAAGGTTATAAATCTTAACCTGGCTGAAATTCAGGGAGGTTTCGATATTGATCAGTTCAGTTGCAGGATTTGGAAAAACGTTCACCGATATTTCATTTTCGGGAATACCCAGCATAACCAAGGCATCTGTGCAAACAGCATCCGATTCACCTGAATTATAAACCACTTTAACACAGTACGTGTGTTTACCGGTTGCAACCGGGTTGTCAGTATAAATTGGATCAACTAAAGGAATGGTATTGAGCAATGTATCGTTGCGGTAAACATTATATCCTTTATCATCATGATTGGGAGGAACGGTCCAGGTAAGATTGATCTGCCTGCCGGTAACATTAGCCAACAGATTGCTGACCGGGGCAAGTGGTTTCTGACTGGGAAAAACACCCAAAAACTTAAATATACCACCTTTGGTGCTACTCGTATTGTAGCTTCCTGCCCATCCACTTTTATTACTGACAAAATCAATGGCAAGGAACTGATCGGCATTTGTTCCTGCAAAACGAGCCCATGAGTGTCCTCCGTCATAACTATAAAAAACACCTTTTGCTGATCCGGCTTCCGTACTAACCCAGGTGTTTCCGGTGCCGGGAACAAAACAGAAACTATTTGTGCCAACCTGACCAATTACTGGTACTGCTGACCAGGTTATACCACTGTCAAATGTTTCGGAAAAGGCGCCACTTGTTCCTGCGCTTTTATCCTGTGCCAGGCCATGGTATTGGTCGGCAAATTTAACGTCAACCTCTTTCCCTTCAAGTGAAGTAGTACTTACATTCCAATGGATGCCTTTATCGCTGGTACGATAAACCCGTCCCTTCGTAGTTCCAAACCAGGCTTTGCTGCCAACTGCTGAGTAGAACGAAGTAATACCGCACTCATCGGAAAGAGGATCAGGTATGTTTTCTCCAGCAACTCTCTTCCAGTCATATCCGCCATCATCAACAGTATAAATTTCAAACTCACCGTCAATAGGATCGCCCATACAAAAGCCTTCGTATTTATTAAAAAAATGAATAACATTGGGAAATGAAGCTGAATTGCTGAACGAGGCGTTATACTTCCTGGCCCAGGAGATTCCGCTGTTTCTGGTTACATAAATACCTTGCTGCCCGGATCCTGAAGGCATATACATGGCACAAAAAGCAGTATCGGCATTGAGTGCGAATATCATAGCCGGACTGGCGTGATCACAGTTGTTAATAATGCCTGGAGTCCATGTTTCACCTCCGTTTTTGGTACGGGTAAAATCCTGTATGGGGCTTGTAGGATCGTCCCCGTCCAAAGCTACTGCCCATAAAACAAGGGAATCAACTACATGTATGTTATGAATACCTCTGTATTTATGTTTAAAAGCTGATGCCTGTGACAGCCATCCGAAATTCGTAACAGTTACTTCGTGATAACCTGTATCGACAGCGTTTAATGCCTCAACTTTAAGAATATGAGCATCCCTGGTAAAATTTGAAGTTATCAGATCGTAAGTGAAGCTGGTTTGTTTGGTGGAATAAATTAGATTATTGTCAATATACAGGTTAACCAAATCGGGTGTGCCTTTTATTACTGAGCAATTGATACCGACAACCGGACCATAACCGATCACCTGGTTAGGTTGAATATTGGGAATTCGTACAATCATATCAGGATTACCTGGATTGATACCTCGCACTACTGCGTTGTCGTCATTATAGTTATTGAAAGCAGGATTAAGCCCTCCAATAGTAAACCATCCGTCAGCCGCACCAGACCATCCCCAGTTCATGTGGAACATATCGTCACCTGATCGCCATCCGTCGCAAACCCATGCATGACTTTCAACACCTTCAGTACTTTCAGATCCACGGTAAAACAACGGGCAGCCAGCAAGCAAGTCGGCTTTTAGCAACTCTTTCCATTCAATATCAATATAATCAGTTTTTAAAGCGATACCAATGGTTAAAGGATTGTAATTAAAATAGTTTGTGAGTGCCCAGGGCACATATTCAAGGCGTGAGCCTGATGAACTAAGTCCATAATCCATATCAACCGATACCCCGGCGTGGTAAAGCAATAATGAAATGTCGGTATAGTTTGAATCGTTAGCCGATTTACCCATCGCATTCCAGTTATAGGTGCTGCTTCCAAAATTGGCAGTTTGCGTTCCATAGGTTTCGTGAACGTAGGAATGGGCCAAAACTCCCTGTGCAGGAAAGTTGTGGTATTTCATAATCTGTCCCATGGCAGTGGCAACACATCCTGTCGGCACATGTGCACCGGGGATGTATGGGTTATCCGGGCAATAATAATTATACCACTGCGTCTGGTCCCAGGTAGTGGTTAGGAGCGGGCCTATATCGGTGATCGATCGGTGGCTCTCATCCTTTAGTATGTTGTCCCATTGCTTCAGTGTTTCGGTATTGTCGGGGTTTGAAGCAATAACATGCGCTATTTCTTTACTATAAGAATCGAACCAGTATTTTGCGGCCGGATTGGTTATGTTATGATCAATACACCCTTCATCCGATTGAGCCAATACTGGTATTATGGCATCATCGGCAGCAACTACTACAAATCCACCACCTTCATAATTAAATACATGGTAAACTGTGATATCATTGTATTCGACACTGAATGAGTTTACTACTGTCCTGGTTACTGTTCTGTTATGGTTTCTGAAATAATTGTCAGCCACAATACGTGCTATGTCCATTGTTACCGTTTTTGCCATGCCCGAAACGGTAAAGAAAAGGCTCAGAAATAAAATTGTGATTTTTCGCATGTTACACTGGATTTTGAAGTTTTGTGCAACTTACTTGTCTGAATAAAATAGCCGTTAGCGGGGCATATAAATGGTGAGTCTGAGATACACTTTAGCAAGGTAATATGATGTGTTTCCAAGAGTATTTTAAAGAAATACTATGTATTCTTATATACAAATATACGATATGTTTTAAGACTTTGTTTTGAAAGGAAGAAACTTCTTTTAAACGTAAAAAGCTGCCTTTTGGCAGCTTTAAACTCATTTTGTGCGGATGAAGGGACTCGAACCCATACGTCTCACGACACCAGATCCTAAGTCTGGCGCGGCTACCAATTACGCCACATCCGCAGAAGCATATTGTGGCGCAAAGGTACAATTAATTTCGGGTTGGCAAAATATCCGCTCCAGATTATTTCAACGAATCCAATGCCGGCTGATAGTCAGGCTCTTCTGTAATTTCAGGAACTAACTGATTGTACAAAACTGTACCGTCTTTATCAAGAACAACAACAGCGCGGGCCATTAATCCCTGCAACGGGCCATCCGTAATCATAACGCCATAACTTTTACCAAAGTTGTTGCTGCGGAATTCCGATGCTGAAACTACATTTTCGATGCCTTCGGCAGCACAGAAACGGCCGTGAGCGAATGGCAGATCTTTTGAAATACAAATAACTGCTGCATCTGCTAATTTTGCTGCTTCTACGTTGAAACGTCTAACTGAAGCTGCACAGGTGGCTGTGTCGAGGCTGGGAAAAATGTTTAACACCAGGCGTTTTCCGGCAAAATCAGTGTTTTTCACATCGGCTAAATTGCTTCCAACCAGTGAAAACTCAGGTGCTTTTGATCCTACTTCAGGTAATTCCCCAATAGTGCTAACAGGGCTGCCTTTTAAAGTTACTTTTGACATGTTTTTGAAAGTTTAGTTGTATTTATAAATAAGTGTTATTCAATCGTTGAGGGTTGAGTTATTGAGTAGGTTAGATGTTTGAGTTGGTCATTCAGTGGTTGAGGATTTAGTTATTGAGAATTTCAGATAGTGAGAGTTGTCATTCAATGGTCATTCAGTTGTTGAGGACTGAGTTATTGGAGAATTTTAGATGGTAGAGCTGTCATTCGATGGTCATTCAGTTAGTGAGGGTCGAGTTTTAAAAACGCAATCCTAAACTATTCAATGGAACTTTAAACGATTTTCTATTTTCACATTGAGCTTGCCGAAGTTAATCCTTTTCAATTAACCATTTTCGATTAACCATTTTCGATTTTTACCCTGAGCGAAGCCGAAGTGAACTATTTCCCATTTTTACCTTGAACAAAGCCGAAGGGAACCAGGAACTTCTGTTACTCTGTAGTATTAACAGGCTTCCTTTGCATTTGTTGTCCGGGTTTCAGATTTTTATTTAGAGCGCGGTAAAGGGTTTGCTGTATTAGTGTTCGTGTTCCCAGCTGTACCAGTTTATTAGGTTCGGTATCCGGATTTATACGGTTCGAAAGGAAAACAATGATCAGATCATTATCAGGATCAGCCCAGATATATGTTCCGGTAAAACCTGTGTGACCAAAACTGTTTGCTGATGCTTCTTCACAGGCTGGACCGGGCTCAGATGGCATTAATTGCGGTTTGTCGAATCCGAGTCCGCGTCGGTTGCCTTTAAACTGTCGTTTTGTGAATAAATGTACTGTTTCGGATTTAATATACTGCCTTCCACCATACGAACCTTCCTGGATCAACAACTGTAAAATTACAGCCATATCATTTGAAGTACCAAATAACCCGGCATGACCTGCAACTCCACCCAACATTGCAGCAGCCTGGTCATGCACATCTCCTTGTACAAGCTGGTGCCGGAACAAAGTATCATTCTCAGTCGGAATAATACGACTCAGCGGAAATTTTTCGCACGGATGGTAAGTGAGTGATTTAAGGCCAACTGGTTTGTAGAACTGTTCTTCCATATATTGGTCAAGGCTTTTCCCTGTAACCTGCTCCACAAATTGTTGCATAAGAATAAATCCGAGGTCGCTGTATTTGTATTCTTTTTTCTCGGAAAGAGGTGAACGGATGATTGAATCTAAAATTAACTGCCGGTACTCTTTTTTGAGGTACATTCCTTCTGCAACCCTGAATGGATATTTATCTGACGGAATTGTTTTATATAAAGTACTGTCTGGGAAACCGTGCCTGAGTGTTTTCTGGTAAAAAGGAATCCATGCAACCAATCCTGCCTGATGTGTCATTACTTCGCGGATGGTGATGTTCTTTTTATTGCTCTTTTCGAGATATTTCAAGGTTTTAGAAAGTGGTTCATCAAGGTTAACCATTCCCTGGTCGTAAAGCTTCATCACTGCCAGGGTTGTGGCTGCCACTTTGGTAACACTTGCTATATCGTACAAATCATCATTTTTAACAAGCTGCTTATTCACGTAATCGCTATAGCCGAATGCTTTACGATATAATACATTTCCGTTTTTAGCAATCAAAACCTGGCAACCGGGATAAGCTTTTTTGTCCAAACCAATTTTAACAATTGAATCAATAACTGCAAGGTCTTTGGGATAAATACCATTATTCACGTACGGATTGTAACACAATCGCCCGGAAGTATTTGTTGTTAATCCTGCATGTGCCAGAAAAACCTTATTCACACTTACCGGAAGCTGCCCACTGGCGGCTGTTGCTCCAAACATCATTTGCACAATCGCATTATAAGCATCAGCATTATCCTGGTAAGCGACCACAACTGCTTTTGCTTTCTCAATTTTACTAAACAGATTAACACTATATGGAAGTGTAAATAAATTCAGAATACACGATTTTGAAACCAATAATGAATCCACCAGGCTAATAGTAAGATCAGAAATGCCAAAGTTGCGCGCCGGAGTAGGAATAGTGTTATTGATGCCAATGATTACAAGGTCATAATCTTTCAAGTATTTAATTGTAGATTCGATTGTTTTCTTATCCACATTTCTTGGTAACGTATAGTGATCAACATGGGCATAATCATTTATCCGCTGTTGAAACATCTTCATATCCGTATATCCTATCATTAAAGATGCAATTCGGGCTGTATCTGAAAGAATTATAGGAATAATATTATCCTCATTCTTTAATACGGTGATTGCATTCCTGTATAATTCCAGATTCAGGTTTTCATGTTCAGGGGAATGCAGATCATTATAAAGATTTGATAATTTAACAGGTTGATACTTATTTAGCCCTACCTTATATTTATAGGAAAGGATGCGTTTACAATGCACTGACAACTCCTGCATCGAATAAGAACCACTGTCAATTGCCTGCATAATTTCAGCTACAGCTTTGTCGACAGATACAGAGAGTAACAGCACATCATTTCCAGCTTTCAACGCTTTTAATTCAACCGAAGCCGGAGCGCCATAATTGGATACCCCTTTCATATCCAGTGCATCCGACATCACCAATCCATTGAATTTTAAACTTTTACGCAAAAGCGAATCAATTACCTTTAAAGAAAGACTTGAAGGAATATCTTTGGTTGCATCCAATGCAGGGATATTCAGATGCGCAATCATGATGCCATCGATCCCGGCATTAATCAGTTCACGGAACGGGTATATATCAAGAGAATCGATGGTGGCAGCTGAATGCCCGATAAAAGGCAAAGCATGATGCGAGTCTGTATCTGTATCGCCGTGGCCGGGGAAGTGTTTGGCTACAGAGATGATGCCTCCTTGTTGAAGTGCTTTCATATATAGAACAGCTTTTCGTGCCACATCTTCCTTATGTTCGCCAAAGGAGCGGATATTAATAACCGGATTTGCAGGATTACTATTGATATCGGCAACAGGAGAAAAACTAACATGAACGCCCATCCTGCGAAGTTGCTCCGCAATAGCAAGTCCATATTCAGTGATAAGTTGCTCATTCCTTATTGCTCCCATTGTCATCTGCCGGGGGAATGATATGGTACTGTCGAGGCGCATTCCAAGCCCCCATTCTGCATCCATCGAAATAAGCATCGGAGTTTTCGCCAACCGTTGATAATGATTGGTAAGAATAGCCTGCCTTACCGGGCCACCTTTGAAAAAACACAATCCTCCGATATTATATTCTTTTACCAAACGTGTTAGCTGCCGGATCTCAAGAGAATCGATATCCGAATTAGCCCTTAACATGAAAAGCTGGCCTATCCGCTGTTGTGGTGTGAGCGCATTAAAAACTGAGTCAACCCAATGTTGCTCAGCCAATCTCATAGTGTTCTGAACCTGCGATTGAGCTGAAATACTTAATAACAGACTAAGCAGAAAAGTCAAGAACAGTATTTTATTTTTCAATATTTTTAGAAATATCATCAACGAGTTTTTGGAGAAAAAATCAACACTTTCCGTATAAACGGCAGCATATTTTACACTAACGGTAAGAAAGCTGAATTGTTTTCCAAAATTATTAACATTACAAACAGCTCTCACTCTAAACAATTAAATTAGTCAATTATTTATAAACAATGTCAGCGAAACATGCTTTAAATTTATGATGAAGATTTAAGAAATCTGGATCATTAGCAGAATTTGAATCATAAAAGGAGAAAATATGCGTTAAGTAAAAGAATTTGCTGGAAAGAGGTTAATATTTGTTGCCTTTTGAAGGTTATTCAGTTGGTTTTCAGTTTTCAGTCAGGATTTGTTGAAGAAGGATTTGGTGGTTAAATAAGCTCAGGTCTCTATTCAAAACAATTAAAAAAGGCATAAATCATAACTTTTAATCATAATCTTTTTTCACTTTCGTACATCAATAAAACCTACAACTTGAAAAATGTCGTCAGAAATAAAATCCGTACAGTTTTTATAGCACTTATGCTATTGATGACATTGGGCGTTGTTGCTCAGAATCAGCCTCCTGTAGTTCAAAAAACGCCACCATTAACTCGTATACTTTTTATTTTTGATGCATCTCAAAGTATGCTTGGCCGTTGGCAAAGCGATACAAAATTTAATATTGCCAAACGTATTATTTCTGAAATGCTTGATAGTATTGCCAACCTCAGGAATACCGAATTTGCGCTAAGAGTTTACGGTCACCAGTATCAATATCCGCCTCAGGTTTGCAGCGACACAAAACTGGAAGTACCTTTTGCCGCAGGAAATGCAGGAAAAATCAAAAGTCGCCTCAGAACAATCACTCCCAGAGGAACTACACCATTAGCTTTTTCACTCGAGCAATCAGCTAAAGATTTTCCGCCTTGCGCCAACTGCCGTAATATAGTTGTTCTTATAACCGATGGCATGGAAGAATGCGGTGGAGATCCCTGCGCAGTATCAAGAATGCTGTTGAAAAACGGAATCATACTGAAACCATTCGTAATTGGCATAGGCCAGGATTTTAACCTAGCTTTTAATTGCATCGGGACCTATTTTGATGCAACCAATGAAAAAGACCTTAAAAAAGCATTAAACGTAGTTATTTCGCAGGCACTAAATTCAACCACAATGCAGGTTAACCTGCTCGACGAATCAGGAAGACCAACCGAAACAGATGCTGGAATGACTTTTACTGATCTTTATTCGGGAAAAGTAATGTATAACTATATTCATACAATGAATAACCGTGGTTTACCCGACACCTTGGTTGTTGACCCGCTAATAACTTATCGCGTTGATATACACACCTTGCCTCCGACAGTTATTGATACATTGCGCATTACACCGGGAAAACATACCGTAGTTGCAGCCGATGCACCACAAGGCTACCTTCAGTTAAAAATGGCGGGGACCAGTAATGCTTCGAAAGGATTACAATGTATTGTGCGAAAAAACGGCTCATTTCAAACTCTTAATGTGCAAAACTTCGGAGAAACTGAAAAGTATATTACAGGCCGGTATGATCTGGAAGTACTTTCGTTACCACGAATAACATTAAATGATATCGATATAAGCCAGAGTCATACAACTATCATTGAAATACCTGAACCGGGAATAGCAGTTTTCAGAAAATCATTTAATGGATACGGGACCTTATTGCTCAACGATAAAAATAAGCTTACCCGGATTTATGAACTTAACGAAACACTTACTCTCGAAACATTGTATCTGCAACCAGGAAGCTACCGCATTGTTTTCCGACCTAAAAACTCACGTTCTACCTTATATACTGTTGAGCAGAGTTTTGTAATTGAATCAGGTAAAACAACTGATGTTCAACCATATAAATAATGAATCCATTTCATTATTCTTTACAAACTCTCATTCCACTATTTTCTTCTGCCTTGGTGTAAATTATTCAAACCATTAAACTTTTGGCTGCACAGGCTGTCCAACAAACAGTGAAACAATTTGATGCTTAATTAGCTTTGCTTGCTCCTCATGCCCGAATACACTGACATTGAACTAGTTGAATTATTCCGTATTGCAGATAAAAAGCATTACGCCTTTAATTTATTGGTGCGTAAGTACCAGGAAAAAATCTATCATTTTGTTCGTCGCCTTGTAGTTGACCACAACGATGCTGATGATGTGGTACAAAATATCTTTATTAAGGTATGGAAAAATCTGGATTCCTTCCGTGAGGATTCAAAATTATTTACATGGCTTTATCGTATCGCTGTGAATGAATCGCTGAGCTTCTTGAAAAGCAAACAGCTTCGCTCCTATCTGTCTTTATCCTCACCTGAAGCTATGATGGTTAAAGCGTTACACGATGATTCCAATTTTGACGGCCCGGAAATTCAACGACGCCTCAATGAAGCAATAATTAAGCTGCCTAAAAAACAGCAGCTGGTCTTTAATATGCGCTATTACGATGATCTGAGCTATGACGAAATATCCGATATAGTCGGCACTTCGGTTGGCGCACTTAAAGCTTCGTATCATTTTGCGGTAAAAAAAATTGAAGAATCCGTCACTTCAAATTAAACCTTAATGAATTGTTAATGTCATAGATATATCATGAAAATGAAACAAAAAATATCAAATCAATCTAACGGCACTGAACAGCTTTCTCCGGTTCTTGAAAAACTGCGGAATGAGGCTCAGGGATTTAAAGTACCTGATCGGTATTTCGAGACGCTTAGTCCCAGATTAATTGATAGGATAGAAAGCAAAGAAAACGGGTCGTTTCTGAAAACAGCAGTTCCTACATTCCGAAAACCAGTTATTTGGGCGCCTGCGTTAGCAACATTGATTGTAGCCGTTTTGCTGGTATTCGTGATTCCTGATAAAAAAACCTCAACAACTCCGGTTATTGACGAATTTACAGAAATCAATATGTCATATGATGCTTCCTACGCTGAAGAGGCTTTGCTGAATGAAAGCAATATTATTGATAACGAACTGGAAAACAATGAAGTAAGCTATATTGCATCAGCTTCTTATAACGGAGTAAGTGAACCTACAATAGATGAAATTACCGAGTATCTTAAGGAACAGGAAATAGATACTGACATTTTAACTGAATACTAAAATCTGACTTATGAAAACAAATATTGCAAAAATTACAGCTACCAGTTTGCTTATTTCGCTGGTAATACTTTTACAGTCAAGCCCTGTAA
Source organism: Bacteroidota bacterium (assembly GCA_020048595.1). GTDB lineage: Bacteria > Bacteroidota > Bacteroidia > Bacteroidales > UBA4417 > UBA4417. The sequence goes on from JAIFMH010000131.1 coordinate 10,451, forward strand.
GCGCTCAGCAGGAAAAACAAAACTACAAACACAAAAGTGACCAGCAAGGTTCCAGGCATGAAAAAATTGAAGCTCAGCGTGTTGCTTTTATCACCCAGGAAGTTAACCTAACACCCGATGAAGCTAAAGTATTCTGGCCCATTTACAATGAATACAATTCAAAACGGCATGAGTTGAAGAATGCTTTTAAAGGTGTCGACAATCTCGGTAAAGAGAAAATTGATGCACTTACAGAAAAAGAGGCTTCGCAAATTCTTGATAATCAAATTATTGAAGCACAGAAGTTTTTAGACCTGAGAAAAGAATACCACGCCAAATTCAGATCTGTTCTTCCGGACAGTAAAGTATTGAAATTGTATGATGCAGAACGCGAATTCCAGAAAGTGCTTATTGATAAAATTCGTGAGCACAAAAAAGGACAAACGCCACCGGATAAAAAGTAACCTATCTGAATAAAATGAAATCTAAGGCTTTCTCAAATAAGAGGGAGCCTTTTTTATTGAATCACATTTGAAGATATGCCCGATTCCGGAGTTTATCATACTTGCCAATCATCCTATTTAACCTATCATCATATTTTAAATTCAATTAAAAATTTAACTGCCACAATTTGCTTTCAATTCTTCTTTTTTTCCCGTAAACAAATTCATTAAAAGACGCTATGTTATATTGTTAAATATAGATATATTGTTAAATAATTGTTAAAAGATATTATTTAGGTTCAGGCATTTCAATTTTCAACTAAATTTGTTTAGAATCAATCTAAATAGTTTTAATTTATCGACAGAAGGTACTCATATTACCAGATTATTTTACCTGAATAAATTAAAGGCGTTTATTCTTTAGATCCTTATATTTCCTGCCTTCATTATCATTTTCCTGCCACTATTCTCAAGTAGATCTCGATTTCATCACTTACCCTTAAAGAATTAAAAAGTGGCACATCCAATTTCTCTATTCATAAAGTAAGCCATTCTGCACCAGCGTTTGCAGAGTTTTTTTATGCATCTTTTCTCCTTACCCGGTTATTCTTTGAAAAGTAAAAATCAGTTATACCCGGTAAGAGAAAAAAGTCAGTTCGTGTAAAGATTATCTTTTGGATTAAGAATTTTGCTAACACCTCCTTTCTACTCATTTTACTCACACCTACAACCAAATCAGTTATCTCTGATCTCCTTTGAATTCGATATCGCTAGTTAGCCTCCTTTTCTACTCATAAAATTATAATTCCATAATTAACCGGTTCTTCTATTTTTATTAATACAAAAACATCTTATGAAAATAAATCTACATTTAACATCATCATTTTCCTTCAGAGGAATGACAGCCAGCACAAAGAAATCGTTCTATTTTGCATTGCTACTTTTCTTTCTTGTTTTTATTGAAGCAATCAATGCCTCAGCACAGGAAATCCAGGAAAGTGCTTTACGCCAGATTCAATCATTAATGGATGAAAAAGAATCACGAACTCCGGCGCAAAAGAAGATCAGTTCACAAATTTTGTACACGTATAAAATGCGTAACGGGCAACCCATTACTTCTGAAGTGGCAACACTGCAGACAGATATAGTAAAAGATGCGGATGGAAAAATAAAAGTTGATATAGTTGCCAATGTAACACCTCAACTATTAAATAGCCTGAAGGCGATGGGCTGCGAAATCATTTTTTCTTCTGAAAAATTCCGGAATATTGTTGCAAATATTCCATTAGGTATTGTTGAACAGGTAGCTCTGCTGGATGCAATTAAGCATATAAATCCCTGGATAGCACCTGTTAATAACAGTAATTTTTCCAACCTGATGAGAGTTGACAAAGCTGAAAATACAAATAACTTCAGTACCTTGAATCTCGAGGAGAAACACAATAATAATTCTGTTTTCAAATCCAAATATGCCCCGGACTTCACCAGCCGTGCTGAAAACGTTAAGAAGCAACTTAATGAAGCTTTAGGGCAAAGGGAATTGAACGGTATGAGTTCTGTTATGAGTTTTGTAGCCTTAGCAACATCAGAGGGTGATATTACACACAAGGCTGCCCTTGCCAGGGCTGTTTTTGGCATGAATGGCTCAGGTGTTAAGATAGGAGTGCTATCCGACAGTTATGACACAAGAACAACAGGTACCAATGCAGCAGACGACATTGCCAGCGGCGATCTGCCGGGACCGGGTAATCCGAACGGTTTTACTACGCCGGTTACTGTTCTGCTGGATGATCCTGATGGTAGTGATGAAGGCAGGGCGATGCTCCAGATTATTCATGACCTGGCACCAGGTGCTGAATTGTATTTTGCTACCGCTTTTGTCAGCCAGGCCAGTTTTGCAGAACAAATCATAGCTTTACAAGAAGCAGGATGTGATATAATAGTTGACGATGTGAACTATTATGTGGAAGCCGTTTTCCAGGATGATAATGTTGCACAGGCAGTTAATACAGTTACGGCAGCCGGAGCTTTATACTTTTCTTCAGCCGGTAACTCGGGCAATAAAAATGATAATACATCCGGAGTTTGGGAAGGCGACTTTCTTGACGCTGGCACAGCCACTATAGGTTCACTAACAATTGCAGGTGGTACTTTGCATGATTTTGGCGGAGGAGTAACAAATAATCAGATAACTCTGGAAGCAAGAGTTCCATCGCTCAAATGGTCTGATCCTTTAGGGGCATCCGGAAATGACTACGATTTATATATATTCGATGCAGCACTTTCCACAGTTGCATTAGCATCCACTGATATCCAGGATGGGGATGATAATCCCGTTGAAGCTTTATTTTACATTCTACCGGCAGGTTACAGGCTTGTTATTTTTAAAAAGACGGGGGCAGCGGTCAGGGCATTGCACCTCAATACAAACCGTGGCAGGCTGAACTTCAACACACCGGGTGTGACTTATGGGCACAATGCGGCGGCGGCGGCTTATACTGTAGCCGCTACACCTGCTGTAACACCTGGGCCATACCCCGGCGTATTTAATCCGGCGAATTCAGTAGAGACATTTAGTTCAGATGGCCCAAGGCGAATTTTTTTCAACCCTGATAGTACTGAAATTACACCCGGAAATGTTTTATTTGGCACCGATGGCGGCACCTTATTGCAGAAACCGGATATTACTGCAGCAGATGGAGTTGTTACGTCGTCTCCGGGATTCGCCCGTTTCTATGGAACTTCGGCTGCCGCCCCTCATGCAGCTGCCATTGCAGCTTTGATAAAATCCAAATTACCTGCAATAACCCCGGCGGAGATCCGCACAGCTCTTATAAGCAGCGCAATAGATATCGAGACTCCTGGTGCTGACAGGGATGCAGGTGCCGGAATTATAATGGCATATGAAGCACTTCTGGCAGCTGGTGCGCTCCCTTCCTTTTCAAATCTTGAGCCAGGCACGGTTACAGCTGTTGAAGGAGCTTATGGTAATGGAAACGGTACTTTAGAAACAAGTGAGTTAGGTTCAATGACGGTGCAGTTAATGAATTTGTCACCATCCGTTCCTGCTGACAATGTAAATGCAGTGTTAACATGCTCCACACCTGGTGTAACCATTACCCAGGGTGCGGCTGATTATGGCGATATCGCTGGTGCGGGAAGTGCGGTTAATACTGCGACTCCTTATCTTTTCGGTGTAAATTCCTCAATATCATGCGGTGCTGTGATAAATTTCACGCTTACAGTTACTATTGGCAGTGGCGAGACTTCACCTAAGGAGTTTAATTTTACAGTTAGTGTAGGTTCAGCAGCAGGAGCGATATCCGCCACATTAGGCTCTCCACCTCCCTCAGGTCCCGGCTATGTTTCATTGTCCGGAACACAAACAGGACGTATCAACAGGCTAGCGCCTCCGTCAACCTGTGCGGTTCCAAAAGTTGCTCCCGGTTATGCATCCGCTACAGGCAGCAGGGCATATCATGCTTATACATTTACCAATTCTAATGCATCAAGTCAATGTGTAAGCGTTTCTATGAATTCAACAAATGGATCAGTATTATTTACTGCTGCATATAACAATGCAGGTTTCGTCCCTGCAACTCCTAATGTTAATTATCTTGCAGATGCTTCATCCTCATCCAATGCTGCCCTTTACAGCTTTACTGTTCCTGCCGGGGAACAATTTACAGTGGTAGTGCATGAAGTGAATGCGGGAGGTGGAGTTGGTACAAGCTATGAACTGAATGTTGGCTTAAATAGCTGCGATGCGACACCACTGTGCACTGATGTTGTAATATCAACTGCTTCGATACAAAACGGCACTATTGGCGTGCCTTACAACCAGACGTTTAGTGCGACAGGCGGAAGCGGCTCGTACCTGTTTTCACTCAGCGGCACATTACCCGATGGTTTGAGTTTTTCTGGTAATAGCTTATCAGGCACAGCTACTCAATCCGGCAGTTTTCCGATAACAATTACAGCTACAGATGCAACAGGCTGCCCTGAAGGCACTAAGAATTACACGCTGGATATAGCGGCTCCAACAATTACCACTATTGAATCCAACCTAAATCCATCTCTAACCGGAAACACGGTAGCCTTTACTGCAACAGTAACAAGCAACAGTAATCCTGTCGTTTCCGGGACAGTCACTTTTTCCGAAGGTATCACTATACTTTCCGGCCCCACACCAGTTAATCCCGACGGGCAAGCTTCATTTTTAATAAGCTCGCTTGCTGCAGGTTCTCATGATATTAAAGCAACATATAATGGAACCGTTGACTTTGCAGCCAGCACTGGCACCGTTACCCAAATAGTAAATGACCCAATAGTCACTTACAACATTACAACTACAGCAGGGACCGGCGGTTCAATAACTGCAAGTAGTGTAGTAAACTCCGGTGATAATGCAATGGTAACTGTTACACCTGATGCCTGTTACCGTATTGTTTCGGTTCTGGTAGATGGCGTTGCTGCTGACCTTTCAGCACTTAATCTAAATCTTCCGTATGATGTTATCTTCAGCAATGTAAATACCAATCATACAGTGGATGCCACATTTGCAATCAATACATACGATATTTTTGCTTCTGCAGGCGCAAATGGCACCATCACACCAACAGGATCAAACACTTTAAACTGCGGAGACCATCAAACCTTCACAAT
>JAIFMH010000310.1 GCA_020048595.1 Bacteroidota bacterium
AGCCTGTCGATATGGTTGTATACAAACATAACATCAACTTCAGTTCCTTTGCCTGGTTCAGATTTTATCGTCATACTTCCCCCGGTGCGTTCAGCATTTTGTTTCAGTAAAGGTAATCCAAGTCCGACCTTTCTCGTTGTGCGGGTAGTAAAAAAAGGATCAGTAACGTTTTGCACCATTTCAGCATCCATTCCTTTACCGTTATCTATAAACTTTACCAGGTATTCGTCTTTGCCGGGGACTTCATTAATCTGAAGCTTAACAAGCGTAGCTCCAGCCGTTACTGAGTTTTGAAGTATATCAAGTATATGAAGTGCCAGATCTTTCATTATATAGTTGCTTTTCGTCCAAGTGTACCATACAAAGCCAGAATAACTTCCTGGAAAGTGCGATGTTCCATTTCAAAGGTAGTAAATGCTTTGCCAATATTTTCCACATAATGTGCATCCGAGTTTCTTATTATTGTCCTTTCAGATTGCTTTCCCAGGTACGGAACAACTGATTGTATCTTGCAATTAGCTGAAATCTCAATCCCATCTATTATAAGATTTGTCGGGAAAAATCCAAGCTGACTGATAATGCTGTAGCTTGGCCTGTCAATGTGGGCAGGAATAAATATTCCTCCCAACGAATGTACCTTTTGTTCAACCTGCTCTATGGATTGGTCGAGGGCAGAAATCAGCAGATATTCAATTTCATCAATTATCTGTTCGTCTTCATCAACAACAACCTGGTAACCAAATTTTTCAGTATTGTTAGCAATAGGAGGGAGGTGTTCTTCAAGGTAAACCTGGAATTCTGCTAATTGATCATCATTTTCAAAGAACGTAAGACAGTGAACTTCTTCGCGGGTAGTAACTTCGGCTCCCATCAGTACAAATATCCCTGCAGGTTGGGCCAGTTTGCTTATCAGTTTACAATGCCTGGTAGTATTGTGGTCGGTAATTCCAATAATATCAAGACCTTTTTCGAGTGCTTTCTTAATTATATTTGCCGGACTCATCTCCAGGTCGCCACAGGGAGAAAGTACTGTGTGAATGTGCAAATCAGCCCGGTACTTATTCATTTCTACTTGCTAAGCATGTTAAACAGTTTTCCGGTTGTTTCAAAAGCCTGATCATCAGTTCCTAAAACCGGAATTCCTTCTTCTTCAGCCTGTGCAAGCATATCTGCGTCAGGTTCTAATCCTTTAATCAGTATTACGGCAGCTAATTCTTTAAGAGAAGCAATTGCTATTACGTTTTTATGCGTTTGTAAAGTAATCCAAACTCTGCCATTCTCAGCGTGTCCCATCACGTCGCTCAATAAATCCGAAGTGTAGCCACCTGTTATAGGCCGGTTTAAACCCTGGCTCCCGCCGAAAACTTTTAAATTCAGTATTGTTATGATGTCTTTTACCTGCATATTAGTTTGCTTATTTACTGTTTGAGAAAAACTTATCATTTCCCCAGATGCTTTTTAATATTTCAAGCGATTCGTCTGGTGTGAGTTCACCGGTTTGTTCCCGGTTCTTCTGAATAAAGATGCATTGCCTGATGTCAGCTTCTCCAAGAGCAATATCATTGGCAAATGCCTGGCAATTAGGTGATCCGCATGCACCACAATCCGTAAGTGGAAGGCATTGCAGCATACGGCTCGATTTGTCCATTTTTCGCATCGCTACTTCCATATTCTCATCCAGTTTCATCATGCTGCGGGGATTTATGGGTTGGATACTGATCCTTCTTAACAGGTAATCAGTATATGCCTGAATGCTGTTACCAGCAGATATCTCCTCTTTTGCCAACGGAGTATATGATCTTAACCGCTCAGCAACAAGGAAACGGTTGGCTGAAAGAAGCACCCCACCGGCGCAACTTTCATCACAAGCGCGGAGTTCCAGGAAATCAATATCACCGATTTCACCATTTTCAATCTTTTCGAGAAACTCTATAACATTATGGATCTCGTCGATGGCGAGGCTGCGGCCAGGAAAATGCAATGCTTCGCCGTGAGTAAGAGCCCATTGCCAGGCAGTTTTCGAAAGATGCTTTTTAGGAATAACTGCGGGATGTGTCGACCGGTCATTCCGGATATATTTATACACTTTATTATACAGTGTATCCATATTGATAACGCCTGTAATCATTGAATAATCCTCGCCAACCGGACTTTTGATTGCCGCTATTTTTGCAGCGCAGGGTGTGATATAGAAAACTCCGATCTCGGCCGGATTAATTCCCTGGTCAGTTAGTTCCTTTCGACAGTATAATGCGGTAATATCCAAAGGCGGTTTTAACAGAATGATATTCTCAGTAAGTGCAGGGAATTTAACCTGCACAAGCCTGATAATTGCCGGACAAAAAGAAGAAATTAACGGTTTCTTTTCAGGATGTGATTTTGCATACCTTTTAACTTCTTCGGCTAATAGATCAACTCCAATTTCAACCTCGTAAATATGCGTAAATCCATTTGCGAGGATAGCTGTATAAATTTGATTTTGCTCTATTTCTTCCGGAAACTGACCAAAAAAAACTGCCGGTACCAAAGCAATTCTATATTTGTAGGCTTGTATTCGTTTAAAGTCGTCCTGATCAATAAAAATGGCACTTACAGGGCAAGCTTTGAAACACTCTCCGCAATCAACACAGCGGTTTTCATAAAGTATAGCTTTCCCATTCCGCACCCTGATAGCTTCGGTAGGGCAAACATTCATGCAGTGCGAACAGCCGATACATAGCTCGTCACTTATTTAACGCCAACTTCACTTTTTATAATTAGCTCATCGGCATTGTTTTTAATATTCTGCAATCCCATTCCTGCTCCAAATCCCATTTCACGTACCTTGGCTGATGCTGTCGAAAATCCAGCCTGCATTGCTTTTTCAATATCAGGTATTCCTGGTCCCACATCAATAAGCTGTATATGAACCCGGCTCGTGTCGATATCACAGATTATTTTACCACCGTTGGCATGAGCTACAATATTTACTTCTCCTTCGTACAGCGATACTACAATACGTTTAATGATCTGTGGATCAACATTCAGCTGCTTCAGTATTTTTTTTACACTGCTCGAAGCATCACCTGCTTTGGTAAAGTTTCCAGCCTCTATATTGTATTCAAATTGCATTGTGACGTGAGATTAGTATACAGGATTTATTCCGTTTTGAAACAGTAGCCCGCATGCTTTATACATGGAATAGCTGCATTGCATGATTACAATCCTGTTTTCATCGGCCAGTGCAATCATTTCAGGACTGGCTTTTTTATTGCGGACAAGAATGATGTTCTTAATATCCGACATTTCGGAAGTGCGAATTGTTTGGATGTTTACAAGTCCTGTTAAAAGTAGTAATTTTTCACTGTCAATGGTAAGTACATCACTCATAAGGTCAGAAGCGAATACAGCCTGAACGTCTCTGTCCAGTTTGGTATGGCCGCAAATCACTTCAGCATTGAGTATAGTAACTATATCTTTTAATTTCATGTTTATTCTTAGCTTTTCTGATGTTAAATTTAAGTGTATGAGAATGTTACAGATATACAGGTTTCCAAAGTTTCAGGCTGCAAAATTATATGTAATTATTCTGTAAAACAAGATAGTTGTTAATTTATTCACATTGTTATTCAAATAACAATAAATTTATAATTAGTCTTAATAATAGAGGTTTACGTATTCAGGTATGTATATAGGACCATATATCTGAATCGAATAATCAGCGTAATTTTGGCAGACTAACATAGTATGAATCTATTTGTATGAAAAAACAAAAGCCGCCCGGAATGGGGGCGGCCTTTGTATGGAATGAAGTTCTGTTAGTATCGTTTACGAACTTTGTAATGTGTATGAAGCAGTTCGTGTGATTTGTGTCCGAGAGGCTGGGTAAGATACTCTTTATATACCTCAATCACTTCCGGATTTTCGTGCGACTTGCGGATTGTCTTTCCCATATCTTCGGCATAAATGGCTTCAGCCCTGCGTTTTCTGATTTCTTCTGAAGTTGGAATTGGTTGTCCTCCGCCACCTATACATCCTCCCGGGCATCCCATTACCTCAACGAAATGGTAGTTGGCTTTTCCTGTTCTGATTAACTCCATAAGTTGTTTCGCATTAGCAAGCCCATGGGCAACCGCTACTTTGAGCTCGACTCCTTCAAGGAAGTTCCACGCAGGTACTGTGTTTTTAATTTTAATGCTTGCTTCTTTCACACCTTCCATGCCCCTTACAGGCTGGATATTAAGGTTGGTGAAAGGAACCTCATTCCCGGTAATAATTTCATAAGCGGTGCGAAGAGCAGCTTCCATTACACCACCAGTTGTTCCAAAAATTACAGCAGCTCCTGATGATTCACCCAGAATGCTGTCATAGATTTCATCTTCAAGTTTATCGAATTCGATACCTGCTTGTTTAATCATCATAGCCAGCTCGCGGGTAGTGAGAACATAATCAACATCTTTGAATCCGGAATCGCGCATTTCGGGACGGTTGCACTCAAATTTCTTGGCAGTACATGGCATAATTGAAACAACCACCATGTTTTCAGCCTTGATATTTATTTTGTCGGCATAGTATGTTTTAGCAAGGGCACCAAACATCTGCTGCGGCGATTTACATGACGAGAGATTGTCGATTAATTCAGGATACATATGTTCCTGAAATTTCACCCAACCTGGTGAGCATGATGTCATTACCGGAAGTTTAACAGTCTCATCCTTATCAACAATTGCTCTTTTTAGCCTGGTTAGCAATTCCGTTCCTTCTTCCATAATCGTTAGATCGGCAGTGAAATCTGTATCTAACACTTTATTGAAACCCATCTTGCGCAAGGCTGATACCATTTTGCCTGTAACCCTTTTACCAGGTTCAAGTCCTAAATCCTCACCAAGAGCAACGCGGGTAGCCGGGGCGGTTTGAACAACTACAAATTTATTCGGATCGTAAATGGCATGCCATACTTCTTCCATGTAATTTCTTTCGTACAAAGCACCGGTCGGGCAGCGGTTAATACATTGCCCGCAATTAGTACAAACAACGTCATTAAGCGGTTTATTCAGAAAGGTTGAAATGGTTTGGTGATCACCTTTGTTTATAACAGCTAAAGCACTAACTGACTGTAGTTCGTCGCAGGTGCGTACGCACCGCTGGCAGCGTATACACTTGCTGGCATCCCTTGAAATGGAAGGTGATGATATATCACGCAGTTTATCTCTGTCCTTAACCAGATCAATAAATATGTGATCTCCATAGCGATACTCTGAAGCCAGTTCCTGAAGTTCACAATGCCCGTTTTTAAAACATTTGGTGCAATCGACATTGTGTTCTGACAATAGCAGTTCAATTATATGTTTACGCGCAATACGTACTTTTTCACTGTTGGTGTTTACTTCCATTCCTTCCGAAACAGGCGTTGCACATGATGCTGCCAATAATTTTGCACCTTTTACTTCGACTACACATACCCGGCAATTACCGGCTACGCTTAGGTCGGGATGATTGCAAAGGGTTGGTATTTTGAAATTCAGAAGTTTAGCTGCTTCCAGAATGGAGGTGCCTTCTTCCACTTGTATTGACGTGTTATTTATTTTCAGGTTAACCATATATTTACTCATGGTGTTTTTCTCCTATGTTTTTGGGTTTAAAGAGCTGGATTAGTAAATGATTTCTTCGCGAAAATTATCAACGATAGAGGTAAATGGATTGGCAACCGATTGCCCAAGGCCGCATTTAGCTGCAATTTTCATAGTCGCTGTTAATCTTTTCAGATCGTCGAGATAGGTTGGAGGGCGCTCACCTTTTTTTACGGCTTCAATGCCTTTGAGCAACTGCTGGCAGCCTATACGGCAAGGAGTGCATTGGCCACAAGATTCTTCGGTAAAAAATTCGAGATAATCATGAAGTACATTGTACATGGATCGGCTTGAATTGAATATCATCATCGATCCTCCTGTTGGAATTCCTTCAAAACCAATAATTGTATCGTTAAACTTTTTCCGCGGAACGCAATGACCTGATGCTCCTCCAACCTGAATAGCTTTTGTATCGCCATCACCAAATTCATCAACAAAATCTTTAAGTGGCATACCTAATTCAAGTTCATAAATTCCTGCTATAGGTGTATCGCCTGAAACAGAAAAGACTTTTGATCCTCTGGAGTCACTTGTGCCGAGTGCTTTAAATTGTTCAGGTCCCATCCGGCATATTTCGGAAGTATAAACCAGGGTTTCTACATTGTTTATAACGGTAGGTTTGCTATTGTATCCTGCAACAGTAGGATAGGGCGGTTTGTTGCGTGGCTCACCACGTTTACCTTCCATTGATTCGAACAGAGCTGATTCCTCGCCGCAAACGTAAGCTCCGCTTCCTGAACGAAGATAAACATTGAAATCTACTTTCATTGCACGCAACTGTTCATTGAAAATATCAATTTTTTGTTGCAGTGGTTTCAGCATAAAATTATACTCACCTCTTATATATATGTACCCTTCGCGGGCACCAATCACATAGCCGCATATTGTCATTCCTGCAAATATTTTTTCAGGAACCTTATCCAGGATTTCACGATCCTTAAATGTGCCAGGTTCTCCTTCATCGGCATTGCAGATCACATATTTGACATCGGATTCTTCATTACGGCAAAATTTCCATTTGAGCCCGGTGGGGAAACCTGCACCACCACGACCTTTCAGACCTGAATCAATCATATCCAGGATTATATTTTCGGGAGTTTTTTTGATTGTTTTTTCGACAACATGTATGGGTGTGCATTTTTCGTCCCAACCAAAAATAATATCTATTTTTTTTAATTGTTTCTGTTCCATGTGATTAGAGATTTATTCCTTAGTGTTAGTTGGTTTTTTTTGCGAACTCTTCAATGATTTCGATCGCCTTTTCAGGTGTGATCGAAGGGAATACTTCGTCGTTTATCAGCATTACCGGTCCTTTGTGGCACCAGCCCAGGCAATTGGCTGTTAAAAGAGTGAACTTTTTATCAGGTGAAGTTTCACCAACTTTCACCATCAGATAGCTTTCTATAGCTTTGATGATGGTGTCTTTTCCCTGCATATGGCAGGAGATG
>JAIFMH010000204.1 GCA_020048595.1 Bacteroidota bacterium
ATCAGTTCATAATCAACCCAAAGTCCACCCATAGTATAATGTACTGCAGGATAAATCATCATTGGATTTTCGTATGGATTTTCGTCCACAATTTTCTGGTACATCTGGAAAAGATTCCCGTAACGTTCTTCAATTACATGACGGCCTAACCGCTTGATGGAATCAGCAAAATCAAGGTAAACAGCCAGCCCGGTTTCACCAACGCCGAATCCGGCATCGCAGCGTTCCTTTGCAGCACGCGAAGCTACATCGCGCGGAACCAGGTTCCCGAATGCCGGGTAACGGCGTTCGAGGTAATAGTCGCGGTTTTCTTCAGCTATATCTTTGGGCTTCATCTTATTGTGGCGGAGAGCTTCCACATCTTCCTTGCGTTTCGGCACCCATATCCGGCCGTCGTTACGAAGGCTTTCGCTCATCAGGGTTAGTTTCGACTGAAAATCACCATGAACCGGAATACATGTAGGGTGAATTTGTGTAAAACACGGATTACCAAAGAAGGCTCCTTTTTTATATGCTTTCCAAACGGCAGTGGCATTGCTGCCCATGGCATTGGTGGAAAGAAAAAATACATTGCCATAACCACCGGTTGCAAGCACAACAGCATGAGCTGAATGCCTTTCAATTTCACCGGTTATCAGGTTGCGGGCAATAATTCCACGTGCACGACCATTGATAACTACAACGTCAAGCATTTCGTGACGGGTAAACGATTCAACATTTCCGAGGCTCACCTGCCTGCTCATGGCACTATAGGCACCAAGCAAAAGCTGTTGTCCGGTTTGTCCACGGGCATAAAATGTTCGCGAAACCTGGGCACCGCCAAATGACCGGTTATCCAGCAATCCGCCGTATTCACGTGCAAAAGGAACACCCAGTGCAACAGACTGATCTATAATGTTTCCGCTTACTTCGGCCAGCCGATATACATTGCCTTCGCGGGCACGGTAATCGCCACCTTTTATTGTATCATAAAATAAACGGTATACGCTGTCGCCGTCGTTCTGGTAATTTTTCGAGGCGTTAATGCCGCCTTGCGCCGCAATACTATGCGCACGCCGCGGGCTATCCTGGTAACAGAAAGCTTTTACCTTGAATCCCAGAGCACCCAGCGAAGCAGCAGCTGATGCCCCTGCAAGTCCGGTACCTACAACAATTATGTCGAGCTTCCTTTTGTTGGAAGGATTTACAAGGGCAATATGGTCCTTATAATTGCTCCATTTTGTTGCAACAGGCCCCTGTGGTATTTTTGAATTAAGTTTTGTCATACAAATTATACTTTTATAAGCTGACAATCAGCCATTTGACGTGCCCGTTACTTTAGAAAAATGAAAAACAAAGGAATGCTTGCAAATCCAAGTGGAACTACAATCGAATAGATTGTACTGACTGCTTTAATAAACGGAGTGTACCTGGTATGATTCAGCCCCAGCGTTTGAAATGCCGACTGAAAAGCATGGTGTAAATGAAATCCCAGGAAAATCATCAGCACAACATACAGAATAGCATAAAACTTATCAGCGAAAAGTAAGGTTGCCATCTGATAAAAATCATGCTGAGCAACGCCTTCGGGAGGACTAACCCATCCAAGTTTCACAAAATAGAAATTAAAAAAATGAACACAGAGGAAAATGAAAATTATGGCACCCGTATGTATCATATATTTTGAGAAAAATGAAAGGTGCGAATAGCCCGCAACCTTGTACCTGACAGGTCGCGCCAGCCAGTTTTGTATCTGAATAAAAACTCCGATAACAATGTGAACTGCAAAACCACCCATCAGGAATATCTCCATGATTTTAACCAACGGATTGGTAGTCATAAACTCAACCGCAACCATAAAGGCAGCTCCATCATCATTACTTAAAAGCAGTAGGTTGATTGCAAGGTGAACAACCAGAAAAGTAATTAAAAAAAGGCCGGCAAGGGCCATTACAACTTTTTTGGTTATTGATGAGTAAGATAATAATTTATTGCCCATACGATTATTGTTTTGATATTTTAACAGGCAACACTAGATTTGGCATAGAAAATAATTCATACTTTTGATTGCCTGTGAGTGGAACAAATGTATAAACAATACTATTTAATTTCAACTGATAGAAGATAAAAAATAATTATTTTTCGCAGTAAGCTCAGATCAGTCCACAACCTGTTAAATACCAATAATATGCGTTATCAAGCCATTCGACAAGAAATGTATATCCGCAACCGCGCCAAGCTCATCAAAATGTTGAAACCAGGTTCGCTTGCCATTATAAACTCCAACGATGAAATGCCACGGTCAGGCGATCAGACTCATCCTTTCCGACAAAATTCGGATATGTTTTACCTCACCGGCCTCGATCAGGAGAAATGTATATTGACCTTGTGCCCCGACCATCCCGTTGAGAACATGCGTGAAATGCTATTCACGGTAAAAACCAACGACCTTATGGTAATCTGGAACGGGCATAAATACACCATGGAGCAGGTGAGCCAGGTATCAGGAATACAAAACGTAAAATGGCTCGATGAATTCGAAATCACGTTGCGCGACCTGATGTCGAGGGTACAGGTGGTGTACCTGAATCAGAATGAGTATCCGAAATTTATCACTGAAGTTCCTGATCGTGATGCCCGCTTCGCAGCTAAGATGCTTCAGGATTTTCCTGTGCATTCGTATGAGAGGCTTGCGCCTCTGGTTACTGAATTGAGGATAATAAAAGAACCGGAAGAAATTGTCCAGATTCAAAAAGCATGCAACCTAACAAATGACGGATTCCGCCGGGTTCTTAAATTCGTAAAACCGGGTATAACCGAATATGAAATTGAAGCTGAATTTTCGCATGAGTTTATACGCAAGGGAAGCACAGGCCATGCCTATCCGCCTATTATTGCTTCGGGCGCCAATGCTTGCATTCTACATTATAATACCAATGCCAATATGTGCAATGACGGAGATCTGCTGTTGATGGATGTGGGTGCCGAATATGGCAATTACGCCGCTGATATGACAAGGACTATTCCGGTCAATGGCAAATTCAGTCCACGCCAGCGCCAGGTATATGATGCGGTTCTGCGTGTTTTGAAAGCCGCCACAGCAATGCTAAAACCAGGTACTACAAATGAAAAATGGCATGGCGAAGTATGTAAAATTATGGAACGCGAATTGCTTGGACTGGGGCTGATAAACCGGGATGACCTGAAGAAACAATCCCCTGCAGCACCTGCATTTTTCAGGTATTATATGCATGGCACAGGCCATTTTCTGGGGCTGGATGTGCACGATGTAGGCTCGCGCCAGGTTGTTTTTGAGAGTGGAATGGTTATGACCTGCGAACCAGGCATTTATATTCCTGAAGAAGGAATTGGCATACGTTTGGAAAATGATATCATGGTGGCCGAAGAACCGATAAACCTGATGGCCGGTATTCCGGTTGAGCCGGATGAAATCGAGGAATTAATGAGGGGTTAGAGTTTGGGGGATTAGGGTTTAGGTGGTGGAATTGCAAAGTTGGAATTGTAATGCATGATGTACGTGCCGGAATCAGGATTTTGGAAATATGAGCAACAATAATTTCAGCCTGTAGGAAGGATTTTTAGTTCGTTCTTTATTAAATGCCTTGTTTTATTAAACTTTAGTATCAAGTTAATCAAGTAATTAATATTTATTTAATAATACAGAGCAGTTTTGTGAACTGCTTTTCAAAATTTTACTGACCAAAATATTCAAATTATTTTCATTTAATTTTGTAATAAACCGGCTTCAGGCTATACTTTATAGGAAACAATTAGATCATGAAACCACTGAAGGAAGAATTTCTTGAAATAGTGGCAAACTATCAGGGCATTTTGCATAAGGTGAATCACATCTATTTTCGGAATGAAACCGATAGAGAAGATAATTTCCAGGAAATACTTTATCAGCTTTGGAAATCATTTCCGGGTTTGAAAAACAGGAGCAGCATAGGCTCATGGATTTACGCAGTTTCAATAAATACTTCAATTTCAAGGATTAAAAAGGATTCACGGATCGAGTACCTCGAAAATCTTTCTGAATCACTGGAAAGCATTGACACAGTTAAAGAAATATCATTACAGGAAGATCTGCATCTGCTGCTCCGGGCTATTCACAATCTGAATGAAATCGATAAATCAATCATGCTTTTATACCTGGAAGAGAAAAGCTACGACGAAATCGCGGAAATACTTGGAATATCAAAGTCGAATGTCGGGGTAAGGATCAACAGGGCGAAAGGACTTCTGAAACAAAATTTAAATCACCTGAATTATGGAAACTAACGATTTGAAGAACATCTGGAAAAGTTTAGACTCAGAAATCAGCCTGAAATCTATCAGTGAGCTGAACCAGTCACTTACGATCAGAACTCAGAAAACTATCAATAAATACCTGTTTATACTGAGTATAGATATTATAGTATGTGTGGGTCTGATAATTTTTCTTGTGATAACAGCTGTTAGCCGTCAGGAGGATATTCTTTACCTGCTTAACAATTCTGTACTCTTCGTAATAACAGCCGTTTCGTTGGTTGTTTCATTGCTTTCATTGAATAAACTCCAAAACAATAAATACAACCTTCCGCTCAAGGAATGGCTGGAACAGAGAATCAACCTGTTATCAAAATGGTTATCAGGGAAATACAGCAAACTGTATCTTGGATTGATCCCAATTTTGCTTGTACTGCTAAACCTGTCAATTCATGTGTATTACGAGTACAAACCGTTCGTGGAAGTATTGAAGAACCAGGAATCACTTTATGGATTGCTTTTCGGAATTATGATAGGATTATCTGTAGCGTACTATGTGGTGAGCAAAATCCGTAAATACCAGATTAAGAATCTGGAACTCCTGAAAGATTTACACACAAGGCTTTGTGATGTTTGCTAAAATTTGAATGTTACCCGCTCAGCTTTTTCTGCCTGTAAAAACAATCGATTTTCCCAATCGTACCTTGTCATTCGTAAATCGTAAATTTATAACCCATATCCTTACAGGCACCCGAACTTCTTCAGCACATCATCCTTCACCTTAAATCCAAGCGTTTTAGCTTTCTGAAAGTCAACACACCCATCGGTATTTTCATACGTGTTAGCCGGTAATTCAAACCATACTGTTGCCCGGTTGTAATACGCTTCAGCAAAATCAGGCTTCAGCTCAATGGCTTTTGTGAAACATTCATAGGCTTGCTTGTATTCAAATTTCTTTGAATGATCAACGCCCTGCTTGTTCCATTCAGCCGCGGTTTGCGCGAGCGTAGCCATTGATACCATCAGAATTAATCCGGCGAGTAAAAAAATCTTTTTCATTTTCGAACGTTTTTGATTCAACAAATTTAATCCAAATTTTAACACTTAGGTGCATAATCTGTTATTCAACTGATATACCAAAACCATATATTTGCATCGAATAAATCAGATTGATTTCTAATCCCAAAATACCTTCAATAATGTTCAATTCAGAAATTTATACCGAAAGACGTAATGCGTTACGCAAACTGATTCCATCAGGAATAGTCCTGCTGCCAGGCAATTCCGAAGCTGCTTATAATTATTCAGCCAATACCTATACATTCAGGCAGGACAGCAATTTCTCCTATTTCTTCGGGCTCGAAAACCCTGATTTTGCCGGCGTGATCGATATCGACAACAACATTGATTATATTTTCGGCAACGATTTCGAAATTGATGATATCATATGGATGGGCCCGCAGCCTAAGGTTATTGACCTTGCCTTAAAAGTTGGTGTGAAGAATACTTCTTCGTTAAGTGAATTAGCTGTATTTGTGAATAATGCAATTCAAAAACGCCGTCCCATCCATTTTGCCCCTACTTACCGTGCCGAAACCACATTACAGGTTTGCGGACTGCTTGGCCTGAATCCTTTACGCATCCGCGATTATGCATCCTTGCCCCTGATTGAGGCAGTAGTTAAATTACGTTCGATAAAATCGGATCTGGAAGTTGCTGAAATTGAAAAAGCAATCGGTACCGCCTGGCATATGTTTACTACCGGAATGCGCATGGCTCATCCGGGCAGGAAAGAACAGGAAATTGTTGGTGCGATGGAAGGAATTTCGATCGGACAGGGAAGACCGGTTTCTTTCCCTATAATTCTGAGCACCAACGGGCAAATTCTTCATAATCATCATCATGAGAATATTTTAAAAGAAGGTAAGATGATGGTTATGGATGCAGGAACCGAAACTGCGCTCAACTATTGCAGTGATATTACTCGTACTGTTCCTGTAGGCGGAAAATTCAGCCAGAAACAGCGTGAAATATATGAAATCGTTCTCAATGCCAATCTGAATGGGATTGCTGCTACAAAACCAGGCACTTTTTACCGCGATTGCCATACGGTAGCTGCGGAAACCATCGCTTCCGGATTAAAAGATTTAGGACTTATGAAAGGTGACGTAAAAGAGGCCGTTGCTGCCGGTGCGCATGCACTGTTCTTCCCTCACGGACTTGGTCATATGCTTGGCATGGATGTGCATGATATGGAAGGGCTTGGACAAATTCATGTGGGCTATGATAATGAAATACAACCAAGTACGCAGTTTGGAACAGCTTATCTTCGCCTTGGACGTCGTTTACAGCCCGGATTTGTACTCACCAATGAGCCGGGAATCTATTTCATTCCTGAATTGATCGACATGTGGAAAGGCGAGAAGAAATACCAGGAATTCCTGAATTACGATAAAATTGAAGAATACCGTGATTTCGGCGGAATCAGGATTGAGGACGATATCCTCGTTACCGCTGACGGCAACCGCGTTCTGGGTAAACCGATACCAAAAACTGTAGCCGAAGTTGAAGCTACGATGGCTGAAAAACTGTAAAGTGTAAGTACACCCGAAACTTAATGTGTCAGACACCCTGCGGGATGTGCAGACACATTAAGTTTTTTCATAAATATGACTATTCTTCTTGACTTACCTGTAGCCATGAAAAAATCAATTCAATACCAGTCTAAAAATATAGCATACCAAATAAGCGGAAGCGGTCCGGCGATGGTGTTGCTTCATGGATTTCTGGAATCAAAAGCCATATGGGATGATTTTACAGAAACCCTTCAAAAAGAATTTACCGTAATTGCCATTGATTTGCCAGGACATGGCGATAGCGAACTGATTGACGAAACCCACAGCATGCAGATTATGTCAGGTGCTGTAAAGGAAGTTCTGCAGGCCGAAAACATTGATAATGCTATAATAACCGGCCATTCCATGGGTGGTTATGTGGCTTTGCAGTTTGCCGTTGATAACGAAAAAATGGTAAAAGGACTGGTGCTGTTCCATTCGCATGCAAATGCTGATACGGAAGAAGCTAAAGAAAACCGGCGCCGCACCATTAATATTGTCAATCAGAACCGGGGTGGATTTATCCGGCAGTTTATCCCCGACTTATTCGACCAGAAACATGTTGCAAATTATACTGATGAAATCCGGAAACTGCAGGATATAGCTGCGCTGATGACTCCTGAAGCTATAATTGCAGCACTATCCGGCATGCGCGACAGGCCCAACCAATTGCAATACTTGTTGTTAGCTGAAATTCCGGTCCTTTTTATTATCGGCAAGCAGGACAGCCGAATGCCTTATCACCAGCTTATGGCTCAGGCGGTGATTCCTTCGCACAGCGAAATACTGTTGCTCGAAGATGTAGGCCATATGGGATATATTGAAGCACCTGAAAAAACTTTGCAGGCATTAAGGCATTTCGCATTACGGTGTTATGAGAATTAGGAATCTGAGTCATTTACTTCTTTGGAAGTTCTGAAAATGAATCTTTTGTTTTCAGGAAAATTCAGATCCTACGAATTATAACAAAAAGCAAAAAAACCAAATCCACTTCTGTAGATTTGGTCTTTTTTTATCCGGATTTCCGGTTCAGAACTAGAGCCTTATTTTATGATCACAAGTTTAGTAACCAATAATTCCGTATCTGTTTTTATCTTCACAAAATAAGTGCCTTGCGGCGATTTGCTCAGGTCGAAATGATATTCCGATTCGCCTTTGCATTTCCGACTCAGAACGGTCGTGCCGTTTACATCGGAAATGGTAACCTGCATCTCCGGATATTTAATTTTGTCGGCCACAATGCTAAACAACCCTTTGGCTGGATTGGGATAAATTTCCAGGCCTTTTGATGCGTTTTTTGAAACAGGAAGATCTGTCAGCATCAGCGTGGTAGCAGTAGCAGTAATGCCACTTGAATAGTTAATCAGTTCATCAACAGAAAATGCTTTGTAATAATATTTTGTGGATGAACTAAGATCATTATGAATAAATAGTGTATCGTTTCCTTTTGCCAGTATTGTGCCACCTCCTGAAATAAATTCACTTACAGCATATGGAATTCCATCCACAGGTGTTCCGAATATTCCATCTGGCGACCAGGCAAGTATCACATCATTATCTACAGGATTCCGGGCCCAGCTGATACCAACCGCTGAACTGCTTGCCGGAACAGCCTTTAAAGATCCCGGGTTTGAAGCATCAGCCGGAATACAACTTATTGCAGCCACCCAGCCTGGCTTGCTGATTGTGACATTGCTATGAAAAATAAATAGCAGCTCGCCTGCATCATTTGAAGATGTTATTGTTCCGGGAGATGTTGTTCCACAAAATGTTCCTATCAATGGTGATTGGCTGCTGTTGCCGTCATACACACTCAAATAATCTTTTGAACAAGTCGAAAGGGTCGGCTCCAGATCAAATGAAGTGAAAACAAACCGCAAATTACTTGCGGGAGCAGCAGATCTAAACAACATGGTATATATATTGCCGTTTGAATAATTTTCCGACGGCCCGCCGTTATCGTAGAAAGTGCCGCTGCATGTAGTAACAACAGATGACGACATATTAATCTCCGGAGCAATTACATGTAGATAATCCGATTTAATTTCTGTGGCGGTTCCGTTAACAGTCAGACTGATGGTTTTAGGTCCGGTGGAACTGTATGATACAGAATGCGGGCCTTGCGTATTTGCGGTTGCGGGTGATGCACCTGCTCCAAAATCCCAAAACCATGAATTGGCGTCACAGGTTGATGCATCATTAAAAACAATTGGATTATCTGAAACAACGGTTGCAGCATTTGAAACGAAATTTGCATTTACTACATTAACATTGATATATTCAGTTCGTGTAGTAGTTGTAAAGCCAAATTCATTTGTTACGGTTAATAGTACCGAATAAGTGCCGATGGCCTTGAAAATCACTTTTGGATTAACGGATGTGCTGTCGGTACCATCCGCATATACAATTGATTCAGGTACAAATGCCCACGCATACTGAGTTGGCCTGCCGGTCGTTTGACATGAAAAGGTAACAACAGAAGTATTAATACATGGCAAAGTATCATCAGCTGAAAAACTTGCGACTGGTGGAACGGGTCCGATCTGGAACGCTGCTATTTTAGTTTTCCGGATGCCTGACCCTGCATATTGGGATGAAAACCAGAAGGTACCATCATCGGCAGGATCTACTGACATTTGTGCATAATCACCCCAGCGCTCGGCACCGGTTTGTGAAGCAATTCCGGTATGGATTATTTGTTCCGGAAAATCGAGTATGCCAGTTGCGGCATTGTATTCACTTTCGGTTTGTCCACAGTATCGTATACCCGGATTAATTGCAGCGCTCGAAATGGAATAGCCCAATCCAAGTTCGTTGTTTCCGTTTAACATAATGCTTCCCATCCACCGCGAATTTTCATCTGGGGCATACGTTCCCTGCTGACGGACACTCCAGGTGGTTGATGGAGGCGTTTTCCGTAACTCGTACCATCTGATGCCTGCATGATCTGTATCATCAACATCAACCGAATGGCAGCATACAATGGTTTGATATGTTCCGAAATTCCGGTATTGAGGCACATTCATAATTACCTGGGGAATTGCATCAAGTTCCTGAGATGTGCCAAGCTGCTTGATATTCGTCCAGTCATCACCAAAATTACTGTCGAAAGGAGAAACATTTATTTGTTGAACCCGGCTGAAGGCAGATGCCGATGTGGTTTCCCAATTCACCGACAATTCGTAAATCCACAGTTGATCTGTTCCGCTGTTAAAGGCATCGTCACTCAGGGCAATAAAAAGTCCCGGTGATCCGGCCGGGGCAAAAGCTCCGTCATTATCTACCGGTGGCACGCAAATAAAACCATCCACGGAACCAGGGCGCCAGGCATTGTTAAATCCGATAAATTTCGGATTTGGATCACCTGCCAACATCTTTGATCGCTCAAATACATAAATATCATTGCCCGAACTGTTGTTGTCGCCCATATAATATCCATCCTGCCAAACGCTGAATTTAGGGTAGTCAGGCATATCAGCAACATCAAAGGAATATGCATTCCATGTGCCTGTCGGGTCGTTGGTGGTTGATACCGCCATCAGCAACCGGTCAGTGGAATCGCAGAGCGAAAACTCAGTGGCTAACCACCTGTCGGCTTGCTCATCATAAAGTATTATAGGATCACCATCGTTACAGTCTGCTCCACGTACACCATTGAAAATAAGCCCCATCTGGGAAGGCCCGGCAATTTTTGTGCCCGATTTATCGTAAATGGCATAGGTTGTATTTATGGTTTGCATAAAATGGTTTGGACCGGCTGTTCCATTGCAATCAGGAGGATAGGATGAAGTGCTCTGACCTTCAAAAACGATTTCAGGGGCTTTGCCCAAAGCCGATTTGCCCATAGTTTTCTGCCATGCGGCATCAGCTCCTTTTGGAAAAGCAACATCAGCATAAGGATATGACCTTTTACGCAGTTTTTTATTGAGCTGTTTGGCTTCCGCTTTTGCTTTCAGGAGTTGAGTTTCTTCTGTTGAAAGTGCAGGAATATTGCGCAAAGGAATGGTTGCGCCTAAAAATACACCAATACCTGTTTCGGATGGCTTTACAGGAATGTTTTGTCCATCAAGATGTGTAAACAAGAAATAAAATGCGACGGCAAGTAGTAGACTTCTGATATTCATAAATGTTTTTTTGATTTGCTTCCTCAACAGGTTGTGAAGATATTGTGTAGGACTTGCAGTCAGTTAGATGCACAAAATTAATATATTATTTTCAACGGTTTAGAAATAATAGCATTTTGTGCCGGCATATATTCATAAAGGTTAAAATTCCCGGTTTTATTTTTCAAAAAAGTGCATCTCCTTCATATACCTGTATGTTTTTTCGGGCAGGAAATACGACATATTTTTTCCCTGCCGCATAGACTCGCGGATAAAGCTGGCGGAAATCTCAACCATCGGTGCTTCAAATACTTTTACTGAAGGATGCCTTGTAAGTTCATGGTCCTGTGTGCCGGGGCGCGGATACACATAAAATTTATAGAATTCCAATAGCTGTTCCCAGTTTTTCCATTTATGAAAAGTGGGAAAAATATCTGTGCCTGAGATAATCACAAATTCACGATCCGGGTATTTATCCTGAAGATAAGTGAGCGTATGAATGGTATATGAAGGTTTTGGTAGTTTAAATTCAATGTTGCATGACCGGAAACGTGCGTCGTCTTCAATGGCGAGGTTCACCATTTCCAGTCGGTGATGGTCGGATAAAAGTGTTTTCTGTTCTTTTAACGGATTGAGTGGCGAAACCACAAACCACAATTCATCCAGATCGCTGAACTCATACATATAGCCGGCAATCATCAAATGCCCGATATGTATGGGATTAAATGAGCCAAATAAGAGTCCGGTCTTTTTCATATTATTTCTTTGCATCCTTTGTGAAACACGTTGCGTCTTTGCGTTTAACTTTTTTACCGCTAAGGCGCTAAGAAAACGCCAGGAACGCGATGATTATTTGATATTGTTTAACTACTTAATGCACAGAAAATCTTTCACTAATGTTTCAGCCTGGAGAAATGCATCTTCCAGTTTATCATTCACAATCACACAATCAAAATCCTTCTCGAAAGTAAGCTCCCATTTTACTTTACTCAGCCGTTTCTGAAGGCTTTCCTCATTATCCGTTGCCCTTGAACGTAAACGCGATTCGAGAACTTCGTACGATGGAGGCCGGATAAAAATTGCCAGTGCCTTTTCGCCAAACATCTTCTTAATATTCAATCCGCCAACTACATCCACGTCGAATACCGGAAACTGCCCATCCGAACTGATGCGATCCACTTCCGAAACCTGGGTGCCGTAATAACTTCCGGGATATACTTCCTGCCATTCAAGCAACTTTTTCTGATCAATCATCAGCCGGAATTCAGCGGATGTCATAAAATAATATTCTCGGCCATCCATTTCACCTTCGCGAATTTTGCGGCTGGTAGCCGAAACCGAGAATCCGAGTTGTGGGAATGCTTTCATTAAATGTTTTACAATAGTAGTTTTCCCGGCACCGGAAGGAGCAGAAATAACGATCATTTTGTGTTCGGCAGAGTTCAACATTAATTATAATTGTGCTTTATACTAAGTGCTTTATTGTCAGCAATTTTTGTATGAATTTCCGGAAAATTGTCAATCCTTTTCTGAAAGTTTATTTTCAATATGTTTTTACTAATCCCAGTCAGGCAGAATGCTCCCCAAAACCTAACCCCCAAACCCCAAAACCTTTACAATACGTTACTCACCTGCTCCTTGATCTTCTCCAATTCGTCCTTCATCTGAACCACAATCATCTGTATTTCGGCATTATACGCTTTTGATCCAAGCGTGTTTATTTCGCGACCGATTTCCTGGGTGATAAATCCCAGTTTGCGTCCATTGGATTCGGAAGAGTTGAGCGTTTCGATAAAGTAATCGCAATGTTTTCGTAACCGGAGTTTCTCTTCAGTGATATCAAGTTTTTCAAGGTACCAGAATATCTCCTGTTCGAAACGGTTCTCATCAAACTTATCAACTTTGGTGGTTTTTTCAAGGAACTCATCCTGGTTGCGTTGAAAGCGCTCCCTCAAATTGTTGATTCTGCTTCCTTCCAAAGGTTCAACTTTAAGTAAAAGGTCAAGAATAAGCTGAATGCGGGCAATCATATCTTTTCCCAGCAATTCGCCTTCAGCGGCACGGAAAGCTTCAGTTAATGCAAGGGCATCCAGTATGGCAACTTTTATCTGCGCCCATTCCGTTTCATCAGGTGCTTCGCGGCCGGCTTTCAGCACATCAGGCATTTTGAGAATGTCCGAAATAATATTATCTCCGGTTTTTTCACCAAACTCAATAGCCATCTGCCTTATTTCAGTATAATACTTTGAAGCCAGTTGACGGTTTATTGTAAAATCGTTTGTATCGGAATCGCTGTCTACTGTGATCATGAAATCGACTTTCCCACGTTCGAGCACCCGGTTGATTTCGGCACGTATTTCGGATTCTTTATCGCGGTATAAGGATGGAATCCGTGTATTTACATCGAGTGTTTTGCTGTTGAGCGTGCGTATTTCAATATTTACCGTACGCCCGCCAGGATTGGCTGTGGTTTTCCCAAAGCCTGTCATTGATCTGATCATAGTTGTATTTTAGATGAGCAAAGATACAATGTTTGGGAGTTGCAGAAAAGAATTAGATTAACCACTGCATACCGGATACTTTGAATTATACTTTATTTGCACCTTATATTCTTCAAACGAAACCGGGAAGTATTGGTAACATTGAGAACCACAAAGAAGTATAAACTCAGCTTAGTTATCAGGAGGCAAAGAATGAACTGAAGTAACGATTTACTTTACCGGTTCAGAATTTATAAAAGCTGAATCTGGGGGAAATCAGCATTTATTTAATTTTGGGTAACAGAAACGGAATCCATTTAAAAACAAAGAACACCAAAATCACAGAGTAAAATTACTCACTGTTGATTTTAGTGTTCTCCATTCCTCTCTGACAATAACAAACCACCCCTGCAACAAACAGCTACAAGAGTACCTTAATCTACCTGGCTACTATTTTTGTATTGGTTTTACCTTTGTTTGTAATCATACTCACTATATACACACCAGAGTTGCCCTGAATATGAATACGGGCAGCAGCGCCTGCTTCAACACGGCCGGTTGCTATGGTGCGCCCGATCATATCAGTAATAACAACCTTAGCGCTTAGCTGCTGCAGAGATTGAATATTAACCATGCCTTCAGATGCATAGATATTGAAATCCTTCGAGGGTTGTGTTTCTTTAATTCCTGTAAAGTTTCTGAAATGCAACTCAAACCTGGCAGCATCATCGCCGGCAAAGGAGGTAAATGAATAAACATTGTTTTCGGACAGGTTAAAGTCTGTTCCCAGTTTTTTATCCTTCAAATAAACAATATCAGAAGTACCCAGGGATTCAATTCCTTTTGCTTCGATTGTGAAATTTGTTCCTTCATTCTTAATAAAATGGAATGGAATAACGGTTTCAGAATTCAATTCCGGAATACTATTCACCATCAGGTTTTCACCTTCCATTACTGAATAAAACATGGGAGCATATCCAGGGAGGAAGTTCCCGTCGAACTCAAAATCAAATCGAGTTGTGGACTCCGGATTTATCCTAACCTGGCTCTCCTGGAAAGAAGCATTGTCGAGATCGTGTGCAAAAAGTTGAAGCACAGGATCAACACTGTTTTTATACCAGGCCTGCGCGGAATGTACCCGCTTTGCGGCCGGAATTGTAAGTGAAGCACCAGTGAGGTCCGCTTGTACCATAAAGCCATTTCCGGCAGGAATAATTTCACCTGCATTGATGGGCGAATAGCTTTTACTTATTTCGTTCCAGATGTTAGTAACTCCACCGATATTGGATGTTGTCCAATCCGTATACCAGGCAAGCGCTGAAGTAAAAGGATTTCCTAAAAGATGCCAGCTGCGGTTTGTTCCCGCTGAGACGGGCAGCGCAGAAACTGAAACATCAGATACATTTAGTGTACCGCTAAAGATCTTTGTATCAGCAGTCATATATGCAGCCATATAGCCTTTGCCAATTAAAAAATCGGAAGAGGCTCCATTTGCCACTGACCAGGTTGTACCTGTAGTTGTATTCTTAAAATTCACCCACTCATTAGTAGGTTCATACCACCCATAAAAATCATACTCATCAGCAGGGGAAACGGTAAAAGCAGGACTTATAGCCTGTGAAGCAACAGGAGAACTTAAAAAATGCCATCCATCGTTCCAGGTACCCCAATCGGCTGCAGCTATATAACGCTCAACGCTTCCGGCCACATTTGCGGTACTTTGCATTAATGATCCCGTGCCTGTAGCCGTGGATTTAACAATCAGACCTGTATTACCTGCGGAGTTAGTTAATGTGCCATTAACCGAAACCTGTTTAACAGGATCAATCGTAAACTTGCAAGCCGTAGCAACAGTAAGGTTATTGGTTGTGAGTAAACCAAACTGCGTTGTAATACCGCCGGTATTGGTTACTGAAAGGTTATTTAGGGTTGTATTACTGCTGCCCGAAATTGTTTTAGCTGTAGTGCCCGAAAAAACGACTGTTTCTGTACCTTTTGTATAAGTACCGTCGTTCAC
>JAIFMH010000043.1 GCA_020048595.1 Bacteroidota bacterium
TATTATTCAACCTTTACATTAGAAATTCCTGATAACTGGTCAGGTGACACATACTATAATGTTCCGCTTGACGAATTAGTACAGATTATGGATTATGCCCTCAGTAAAGGATATACAATTGCCTGGGACGGTGATGTTAGCGACAAGGGATTTTCGCATAAGAACGGGGTTTCAATAGTGCCCGAAGCCAGTATTGAAAACATGCCGGCAACGGAACGCAGCAAATGGGATAAACTCACAGAGAAAGAGCGTAAAGCACAGCTGTATGCATTTTCAAAGCCAGTTCCCGAAAAAAATATAACGCCCGAAATACGCCAGGCTGCATTTGATAATTTTTCAGCTACTGACGACCATTTAATGCATATTACCGGTACAGTTACTGACCAGAATGGGAAGCGTTATTTCCGTACAAAAAATTCATGGGCAGCGGATAGTAATTCTGAAGGTGGCTACCTGAATATCTCCGAAGCCTACGTCCGGTTGAATACTATCGCTATAATGATTCATAAAGATGCCGTTCCAAAAGAGATCAGAAAAAAATTAACTATTAAATAATCAGATTTCCCAAAAAACGGGATAATAGTTTCCTTTTGTTAAAAGTTGCTCGATTCAGAGCTGCATTAACATTTTTTAACAGCCAACACAGGTGCTTGAACAGCACCTGTTTTTACTTTTGCAAGTCAAAATTAACCAGAAGCAATGTTAGAAAGCAACATTAGTGAATTAAACGAGAAGATACAGCGCGAGAGTGCATTTGTTGATATGCTTACCCTTGAAATGCACAGGGTGATTGTTGGTCAGAAACAGATGATTGAACGATTGATGATCGGTTTACTCACAAACGGGCATATTCTGCTTGAAGGAGTACCCGGATTAGCCAAAACACTTGCCATAAAATCGCTGGCCAATTCCATTGATTTAAGTTTCAGCCGAATACAATTTACGCCTGATTTACTTCCGGCCGATGTGGTAGGAACTATGATTTACAGTCAGCGCAGCGAAGAATTTAATGTTCGCAAAGGACCGATATTTGCTAATTTCATCCTTGCCGACGAAATTAACCGTTCACCAGCCAAGGTTCAAAGTGCTTTGCTCGAAGCCATGCAGGAAAAACAAGTTACTATAGGTGATAAAACGTATCCCCTTCCTGATCCTTTCCTTGTACTAGCCACACAAAATCCAATTGAGCAGGAAGGAACGTACCCGTTACCGGAAGCACAGGTTGACCGTTTCATGTTAAAGGTGGTAATTACCTATCCATCGAAACAGGAAGAAAAACTGATATTACGTCAGAATATCAACAACGAAATATTCTCAACACGTAAAGTCCTTAAACCTGCTGATATACAACGTGCAAGGGAAATAGTAAAAGAAGTTTACCTGGACGAAAAAATTGAAAACTATATAACAGATATTGTATTTGCAAGTCGTTTCCCGGCTGATTACAACCTCAAAAAATACAAAGATCTTATCCGTTACGGTGCTTCACCAAGGGCAAGTATTTTCCTGGCAATGGCAGCAAAAGCGCTCGCCTTCATCAAACGGCGCGGATATGTAATTCCAGAGGATGTAAGAGCAGTTGCACATGATGTATTACGCCATCGTATTGGTTTAACTTACGAAGCTGAGGCTGAAAATATTACAACCGAAGATATCATCAACGAAATTTTAAATTCTGTTGAAGTCCCCTAAATAAGGATTATCGTATACAGGATTACCTTCATCTGAATATCATTTTAACCCCGAAACACAGTGGAAACCTCTGAGATTCTTAAGAAAGTCAGGCGTATCGAAATAAAGACAAGAGGCTTGTCGCGAAGTATTTTTTCGGGACATTACCACAGTGCTTTTAAAGGCAGAGGTATGGCTTTCAGTGAAGTTCGCGAGTACCAGTTCGGGGATGATATCAGGAATATAGACTGGAATGTAACAGCCAGATTCAATACACCTTACCTTAAAATATTCGACGAAGAACGGGAGTTGATGGTCATGCTTTTAATTGACGTAAGTGGCTCCAATGAATTCGGGACAAAAGGATCTTTCAAAGAAGACCTTATGACTGAAATTGCTGCAGTGCTGGCCTTCTCAGCCATACAGAACAATGATAAAGTAGGTGTAATATTTTTCAGTGATAAGATTGAGAAGTTTATCCCTCCTAAAAAAGGAACATCACATATTTTGAGAATCATCCGCGAACTTATTGATTTTAAACCTGAAAGCCAGGGCACTGATTTATCAGAGGCGTTGCGTTTTCTGACTAATGCAATAAAAAAACGCTGTACTGCTTTTATTATTTCCGATTTCATGGATAATGCATTCGAACAGGCCATAAAAATTGCCTCCGGCAAACATGACCTGGTTGCTATAAGGGTTTATGATCAAAGAGAAACAGAGCTTCCGCCGATTGGAATGATTGAAGTTTTTGATAAAGAAACGGAAGGCAGGATTTGGGTTGACTCATCGAGTAAGAGAGTGCGTGACACATACAGTAACTGGTGGAAAAATCACGAGAAAACTATTGACGGGATATTTAAAAGATCAGGAATTGATACAGCAGGCATTGTAACAGGTCAGGATTATGTTAAACCTTTGATGAAACTATTTACACTTCGCGAAATGCGGCAATAAGGATGAGGACGACTTTGGCAATAAACTTCAGGAATATTTTCGTATTCAGTCTTTTACTGGTGGTAGCTGGTATTATGAGTGTGAAGGCGTATTCGCAAAAAGCAGTACTCAGTCTTGATACTTCCTCAATCAGGATTGGCGAACATGTTCAACTCAGGTTAAATGCTACATTGCCAAAATCAGCAACTATTTATTGGCCGGCGATTTCAGATACACTGACGTCAAAAGTTGAAGTATCCTCCAAATCAAAAGTAGATACCAATGCTCCAAGCAGGAAAGATTTTACAAATTACAGTCAAACGATTGTAATTACATCCTTTGATACAGGATTTCATTATGTTCCTCCTTTTACCGTTCTTTATTCTTACCCCGGAGATGTATCTAAACATGAGCTTCTTTCGGAAGGAGTATATTTGAAAGTCAGAGCAGTTGAAGTGGATACCACCAGGGCGATCCGTGACATACGCGGACCGATACAAGCACCGCTCACATTTGCTGAAATGGCTCCATACATGGCCGGAGCAGCAATCATCGTCCTTATCATAGGTTTAATCTGGTATTATTTATGGCGAAAACGAATGAATAAACCACTTTTTCCTGTGATCACCCGTACGCAAGGTCCACCCTGGCAGATTGCCTTACAAAGCCTTGATTCTTTGGATGATAAAAAACTCTGGCAGAATGGAAAAATCAAGGAATATTACTCTGAATTAACTGATATTATCAGGCATTATCTTCATCAGCAACATGGAATTGAGGCTATGGAGATGATAACATCAGAGATTCTGGCTGCGTATGATATGGCAGGACTTCAGTCTGATTCGCGTAAGCTGCTTACAAATATTCTGATACAGGCGGATTATGCAAAATTTGCCAAAGCCATACCACAGCGAACTGAAAATGAACTTTGCATGTCAAATGCAAAACAGTTTATTGATGAAACAAAACCCGTCCCAATAGTTGCTGAAGTTAAAGCTTCTGAAAGCGACTCTTTACAAACTCCTGAATCCCAAGTAAAAGCATGATAGCTAAACTGCACTTTGCTGATCCTGAATACCTGTGGCTACTGCTTCTCATACCTGTAGCAGTTGCATGGTACTGGTATAAGCTCAGGCACTATTCAGTACCCATGCAATTGTCGTCGACTGCTGTTTTTAAAAAGTTTATACCAGGTTGGAAACACTATGCCCGCTATGGCCTTTTCGGACTTCGGATGTTAGTTGTAGGTTTGCTTATACTTGCTTTGGCCCGACCTCAGACAAATCTTAACCGACAAGATATAAGTGTTGAAGGAATTGATATTATGCTTGCAACGGACATTTCGAGTACCATGCTTGCTGAGGACCTGAAACCAAACAGGCTTGAGGCTGCGAAAGAAGTTGCTGTTGAGTTCATAAGCAGCCGTCCCGACGACCGTATTGGCCTGGTAGTGTTTAGCGGCGAGAGCTTTACACAATGTCCGATTACATCAAACCATGCTTTACTGATAAACCTGTACAAGGACATAAACTTCGGTATGATTGATGACGGAACTGCTATTGGCGACGGACTGGCCACAGCCGTTAACAGGCTGAAGGAAAGCAAAGCAAAAAGCAAAGTAATTATCCTTCTTACTGACGGCATCAACAATATGGGTTCCATTGATCCGCAATCAGCTGCTGAAATAGCGGAACTCTATGGCATCCGGATTTATACCATCGGAGTAGGAACCATCGGAACAGCACTTTTCCCTGTTCGCACTCAATACGGCACCCAATATCAACGGATGGAAGTAAAAATTGATGAGGCGCTGCTCCAAAAGATCTCGGCACTTACAAACGGCAAATATTTCAGGGCTACCAATAAGCAAAAGCTGCTGGAAGTTTATAAAGAAATTGACAGACTCGAAAAGTCAAAAATCGACGTTACTGAATTCAGCCGAAAAAAAGAAGAGTTTCTACCTTTCGTAATACTGGCGCTGTTATTGCTCACACTTGAATTTATAATACGCTTTGCAGTGCTCAAACTAGTACCTTAACCTTTAAATAAAACAAAATGTTTCGTCTGGCACATCCGCATTTCCTTTACCTGCTGCTGCTTATTCCGCTGCTGGTGCTGCTGTTTGTGTATGCACGAAGGCAGAAGAAAAAAGCGTTGGCTGCATTTGGCGATCTGAATCTTGTTATGCGCCTGATACCGGAATACTCAGGCACACGTCAGATACTGAAATTTATTATCTGGTCAGTCGCCTGGATATTGATTGTAATTGGAATGACAGATCCGCAAACAGGATCAAAACTTGAGAAGATAAAACGGAAAGGCGTAGATATGGTTTTTGCCCTTGATGTTTCCAATAGTATGATGGCCCAGGACATAACGCCCAACAGGCTCGAACGTGCCAAGCAGGCAATAGTTCATTTACTTGGAAAACTGGAAAACGATCGGGTAGGACTGGTAATTTTTGCGGGTAAGTCATACATTCAAATGCCTCTTACCACTGACTATTCAGCTACCAGGCTGTTTCTTTCCAATATAAATCCCGGGATGATACCTGTACAAGGCACTGCAATCGGCGATGCTATTGAAACAAGCACTTCGGTATTTGGCACTACCAAACAAAGCAAAGCAATCATCATAATAACAGATGGCGAAAATCACGAAGATAATGCCATTGAAGCAGCACAATCAGCTGCAGGAAAAGGATTCAGGATTTATACAATCGGTATAGGATTGCCGGAAGGAGCACCAATTCCGGTTTTTAGCGGAAATACCCAGATCGGATACAAGAAAGATGCTTC
Organism: Bacteroidota bacterium; assembly: GCA_020048595.1. Classification (GTDB taxonomy): domain Bacteria; phylum Bacteroidota; class Bacteroidia; order Bacteroidales; family UBA4417; genus UBA4417. The sequence continues at coordinate 5,406 of JAIFMH010000043.1, forward strand.
AGGCATAACAGTTATTACACGGATTAATGAGCCAATGCTTCAGGATGTTGCTAAAGCAGGAAAAGGCATTTTTGTGAGAGCCAACAACTCGCAATCAGGAGTGCAGGAAGTATTCGACCAGATTAACAAATTAGAGAAAGCCGAATACAATGAAGCCTTTTTCTCTGATTATGAGGACAGGTTCCAGTTTTTTATACTCGCCGCACTTATTTTAATTTTAGGTGAAGTTTTGATAGCTGACCGTAAAGGCCGCCTGGCAGGTAAAATTAAATTGTTCAGTACCAAATCCAATATAAACCAATGAGGAGACTGATAATCATATTTCTTATTGCTACAGCTGCCATTGTTAATGCGCAGCCGGTACAGAAACTTGTTCGTTCCGGGAATAATGAATATAAGAACGGTCATTATAAAGATGCGGAGATAGATTATCGCAAGGCATTGACCAAAGCGCCAAACTCTCAGAAAGCAGCTTTCAACCTGGGAAATTCGCTGTATAAACAAAAAAACTTTGATGAAGCCACTGCCCAATACCTTAAGTTAGCTCAGAGCGAAAATAAAGAAACGCCTAAATCCAATGTTTACTACAATTTGGGGAACTCATTGTTGGAGAACAAGAAATACAAAGAAAGTATTGATGCCTATAAAATGGCGTTGAGGTTAAATCCGAAAGATGAAGATACACGTTACAATTTGTCGTATGCAATGACAAAACTGCAACAGCAAAAAAAACAGGAGCAAAACAAAAAGCAAGAGCAGAAAGAGAAACAGCAGGAGCAACAGCAACAGCAGCAGCAACCTAAGCCTAATATGTCGAAACAGGATGCTAACAGGATGCTGAACGCTATGAATAACAATGAAAAACGAACGCTGGACAAAACAAAAAACAAGCAGAACACACCAACTCAAACAATGCCTGAAAAGGATTGGTAGTTGAAGGAAGAAAGCGATAAATTGGAAGAACGTGACAGATATACATAGAAGACGAAAATAGTAAAAGAGAAAATACGAAAATCTGTATAGCCAATCAGTATAATTTAAAACAAAACATCTTTTCAGTCAAACTGAAATAATTTAATACATGAAACAAAAACTGGTACTTCTATTCCTGCTTGCAATACCGGGCCTTTTATTAGCTCAGGACATCAGTTTTACTGCCCAGGCGCCAAAACAAGTATATCTGGGTCAGCGGTTTCAACTCACATTTACAATTAACGCTGAAGGCAGCAACTTCATGAGTCCGGAAATTACCAATTTCGATATTTTAAACGGCCCCATGGTGTCGAGTGGCCAGAATATAATGAATATCAACGGCAAACTCGAATATTCAAGTTCGATGTCATATACTTTTATACTTGAAGCGAACAAAGTTGGTACATTCACAATACCGCAGGCTTTAATCTCCGTAAAGGGAAAACGGTATATGTCTAATTCGTTAACAGTTACAGTTCTTAATCAAAGTCAACGCCCGGCCCAACAAACACCTAATAACAATCAACCCCAGGGAAAACAGCAGGCACCTTTGAAAGACGACATTGGTAACGATGTATTTCTGAAAGCAGCAGTGGATAAAACTAATCCCTACCAGGGAGAACTCATTATTGTAACCTTCAAACTCTATACCCCAACCAACCGGCTTCAGATTGATGCGCCCGAAAAGATACCGTCGTATCCGGGATTCTGGGCCCAGGATTTACTGAAAGATGCAACCCAGTATCCGCAATATACAGAAACATATAATGGTAAAAAGTATATAGTAGCAGAACTTCGCAAAGCTGCACTGTATCCACAGAAATCAGGAGTATTAACCATTGATCCGCTGGTTCAAGATGTGATTTACCAGGTTAAAACAAAAACCAGGAACCCGCTTGCTGATGATCCATTTTTTGGCAATGATCCATTCTTTAAAAATCTGATGGATGACTCTTTTTTCGGAAGCGATTATCAGAATGTGAAGAAGACGTTGCGGTCAAATCCTATTACAATAAATGTTAAACAACTGCCTTCAGTAAATCGTCCATTGGATTTTTCAGGTGCAGTGGGTCAGTTTAGCCTGAAAGCCGGCGTAGACCGAAATGTAGTAAATACAAATGATGGTATCACGCTAAAGGTTTCAGTAACAGGTACCGGAAATCTTAATCTGATTGAAAAACCTGCTATTAATTTCCCTCCCGACTTTGAGGTATATGAACCTAAAATCATTGATAATTTCAGTAATAAAGGAGGCACTTCAGGTACAAGGACATTTGAATACCTGATTATACCCAGAGCAGCAGGCAATTTCGCCATTGATCCTATTCAGTTTGCTTATTTTAGTCCCGTGCGGAGAGATTATACCATACTAAGTTCGGAAAGATTTAAATTGAAAGTAAATAAAGGGAGTGGTTCCTCAGCTGAAGCAGCTGCGCAGGGTGATGTAAAATACCTTGGCAACGATATCAGGTACCTAATGGAACCGCCTTTAAACATTCATGCTGCAGGTAACAGGCTCTATGGGAAATCGATTTACTGGATACTGCTTATTTTACCTGTTTTAGGTTTTATTGGTTTCGTATTGCTGCATCAAAGGAATGTGCGCATGACGGCCGACTCCAAACTTATGCAGCGTAAAAAAGCAACTCAAATGGCAGTAAAAAGATTAAACAAAGCAAAAAAAATGCTTGATAGCGGACAACATGATGCATTTCATGAAGAAATTTCGTTCGCTTTATGGGGATACATAAGCCAGAAATTTAATATTCCGATGTCGCTGCTTTCAATGGATACGGCAAGGGAAGAACTTGAATCACGAAATGTGGATAATGCATTAACAGAGCGGTTTATAAATACTCTCAACGATTGTAATTATGCCCGGTATGCCCCTGCCGGCAAAGCACTGAATATGCAGCAACTTTACGACCTTGCAATAAAAACGATTACAGAAACAGAACAGGTGCTGAAGTAGTTTTAGGAAAAAAGGTTCACATCGGGTAAGCACAGGATAAAAATGGAAAATAGTAAATAGAAAATAGTACTGTTAATATCTATTCCAACTTTATAACTCAATCATCAACAATTGAATGACAACTTAATAATCACAGACTCCTCACCTTCTCCTTGCACCTCTTGAACATACTTTTCATTAAAAAACAATTCGCTAACGACTAACTTATGAAATGTAAAAAAATAGCAGTCCTGGTTGCGACGATACTGTTTGTTGCATTTCAGGCTATTGCACAAAATCCTGAACAATTGGCGGCACAGGCAGCAAAAGCATATAATGTTAAACAATATCCTGCAGCAATTGAATTGTATGAGAAAATAATAGCCGGCGGTTACGAATCATATGCCCTTTATTATAACCTTGGGAATGCTTATTTCCGTAACAGTGAAACCGCCCAGGCTGCACTTTATTACGAAAAAGCGTTAAAATTAGCACCACATAACGATGATATAAAACACAATATTGAAGTGGTTAACAGCAAACTGATTGATAAGGTTGAGATGGTTCCCGAGTTGTTTTATAAACGATGGTGGAAACAAATACTCAACCTCATGGATATTGATACACTTGCTTTCTTTAATATTTTATTTTTAACGGTTGCACTAATTCTGATAGCCATTTATATTGCTGTTTCCAATATCCTGATCCGTAAAATCAGCTTCTGGTCCGGAATGGCATTGGTGTTTCTTTTCAGTATAGGGGTGGTTGCTGCCTCTCAACGCAATCATTATATTAATGAACAACACGAAGCAATTGTATTTATTCAGACTGTGAATATTAAAAGTTCACCGGATGAGAACAGCAAAGATATTTTTGTGCTTCATGAAGGCACTAAAGTAACCTTGCTTGATATGGTTGCCGACTGGCAGGAAATTAGGATCGCCAACGGAAGCACCGGCTGGATTAAAACTTCAGATATCAAAAAAATATAAATACAGCCTTCGGTTAGTACTAACAAATTCTCTGGAATTTCATTATTCACTTTTTATCAATCCACCCGGCGGATTGATTTAGTATCATTTATAACCAAACATATTAGTATTAATTCTGTTTAATACTATTTTTAACTGTTAATGCAAATCCTCTTCTGATTTGCATTTATTATTTTAACAACTTATCTTTGAATAATCAAACCAGAAAACCATTAAAATTATGAGGAAAATTCTACTTTTACTATCAGTCTGTTTTTTCGCATTGCAGTTAAATGCAATTAGTCAGGATGTTGATACAGCCTGGAAATCCAAATACGAAGCATCTTTAGGCTTTTCGCAAACTTCCTTTACCAATTGGTCGGCCGGAGGTGAAAACGCATTTTCATTAAACGGAATGCTTAATGTGTATAAAAATTATGAAAAGGGGAAATTAATGTGGAGTAATTACCTTGGTTTGGCATATGGAGTAAATGTGCAGCAAACAGAGCCCAAAGTGCGCAAAACCAATGATAAAATTAATTTATTATCAAAGGGTGGCATATATGCGTGGAAAAACTGGGATTACGCCGGACTGTTTGAATTTAAGTCGCAATTCGATGAAGGATTTAATTACCCTAACGATTCGGTACCTATATCGAAGTTTATGGCACCGGGCTATTTCCAGTTTTCATTAGGTTTGAATTATAAACCGGTTGAATATTTCGCTGTTTTCATTTCGCCAATCGGAGCCAGGTTAACAGTTGTAAATGATTCGAAGCTCACTAATACGATTGACGATAAAGGCAATTTAATCGGAGCTTTTGGTGTTATTGGCGACAATACAACTCTATGGCAGGTTGGGGGTTCGGTTAATGTTGTATTCAAAAAGGATATTATGAAGAATGTCAATTTTATGTCGAAACTGGATTTATTTTCCGATTACCGGCACAATCCGCAAAACATTATTGTCGGGTGGGAAAACAATATACTGATGAAAGTGAATAAATATATTTCGCTTGCCTTTACTTCGATGCTGATTTATGACGATAACATTAAATACACGGATAAAGAAGGAATTACTCAGGGCCCCCGTACCCAATTCCGTGAAACATTCTCAATAGGATTTGCTTATTCACTTGAACACAAATAAACATCAAATAATTAACCAATTTATTCACTAAAAACCGAAACAAAAAATGGCAATCGTAAAAGAATTTAAAGATTTTATCATGAAAGGCAATGTCGTTGACCTGGCAATTGCTGTTATCATTGGAGGCGCATTCGGCGCAATTGTAAACTCGCTGATCGCTGATGTTATTACTCCACTATTATTAAACCCGGCTTTAGATGCTGCCGGAGTAAAAGATATTGCTTCATTAACCTGGGGAGCCGTAAAATATGGCAACTTTCTATCAGCAATTATCTCTTTTCTAGTGATTGCTTTCGTGCTTTTCATGCTTATTAAAGGATTTAATGCAACCAAAAAGAAAGAAGTTGAAGCACCACCAGCTGCTCCTGCTCCTCCTCCTGCACAGGAAGTATTACTTGCCGAAATCAGGGATTTGCTGAAAGCTCAGAAATAATCCGATACTTTGCATTTGATTTGAAACCGGTCTTAACAGCCGGTTTTTTTTTGCCCTAAGTCTTTTAAACGATGGTTTTTGATAATCAAGAAATCAGTTTGCTGATACAAACGAAAAAAGTCGGATGACTAAACATATTTATTATTATTTTGTTAAAGTCCTGGTTAGAGTAATATTTAAACCTGCTATTCGCAATTATTAACAACCCTTAAAAACCTGACTATGAAACGATTATTTACACTTGCAGCATTTCTGGGTTTCAGTACTTTTTCATTAGCCCAGCAATTGCCAAACCTTACTATACCGATAGGAGCAGGAAACGCCGAAGTATGGAATGGGTCAATTTACCATTTTGGTGGTTCAAACAATTGGTCCGGATCAATTGTATATCCTCGTGTTTATAAATTTGATGGAAACAATTGGTCAAATTATGACAGTATTCCTGATAATAATTTGTGGGATGTTGAAACAACTCTGGTAGGTGATGATGTTTATCTTTTGGGTGGATGGCCTAGTGGTCCGTCACTTAACCGAAAGTATAATCTTACGACTGGAAGTTGGATTAGTTTAGCCCCTAGCCCCAATCCATCGCAAACCTGGGGTATAACCGCCGAAGAAATCAATGGAGTTATATACCTCTTCAATTCTGTCGGAAATGTTTACGCTTATACGATTTCTACAGATAGTTGGGAAACTAAAACTTCCAATTTGGAAACAGGTTTTTGGGCTATGAGTTCTATACTTTTCCAGGGAGATATTTATATACTTGGATGGAACAACAGTGCTTTTTATAAATACTCTCCCGGCACAGATACGTGGACAAAACTTGCAGATTCACCATACCAGGTGGGGTCATGTGCTTTCGGCATAATAAACAATCTGATTTACTGCATAGGTGGCAATTCAGCTGGACAAACTACTGCAACGTATAAAAGTATTATAGATTACGATATAAATACGGATAGTTGGGCTACTGATGAACTTGAACTAAGTTCAAAACGGCACTGGATGGCTACTGCAGTATATAACGGCGGTCTATATGTTGTTGGTGGAATTGACTCGCTGGCACAAGCAGTTGATTTAGTTGAAGAAATAGTTCCTCAAGGTACCGCTGTTTCAACCCAAGAATTGAAATCCCTGCAAGGCTATAAACTTGAACAAAATTATCCTAATCCCTTACGAAATTCAACTAAAATAAAATATACACTTCCCTCCGCGGGATATACTACACTTAAAATCTACGATGTTCTTGGAAATGAAAGAGGTACTTTAGTTGATGAAATAAAGCCTGCAGGTAGTTATGAAGTTTCGGTTAATGCAAAAGAAATGAAAAATGGAATATATTACTATCGCTTAAAGTCGGGGAAATTTATCCAATCGAAAAATATTTTAATACAACATTGATTCTAACACCATCATTATTAAGTGGACAAACATGTTTCCATTTCATAGCTAAAAACCTGGAACGAAAACCACAACGTTAACAGATCAAACGGAAGTGAACTTTAAATTAATCACAACATTCCAAAACATAGAAACAGGATCGATAAAGACATTTTTTATACATTTCATTTTAACAATAAGGTAATACCGAATTATAGTCGTAATTGACCAACTTCAGCGGACTAAACGACTGTTAAATCGGTATTACTTTAATATTTTTGGCCATTTTTTCATAGTATTGGATTATGGAAAGTTGATCAATACCTCAACTTTTTAATAGAGCCCTAAAGTTGATAAAAATTAAAAAAAATAATTTATCTTGTTCGGAAACGCTGAACTTTATAACTTTGATGCTCAAATAGTATCACTTAATGAGAACGTATTTCCTGTTTATTACACTTGTTACCTTAGGATTATTTGCTACCGCTGCCGAACCAGATAATGATACCACTTACTGGAAATCGAAGTATGAATCAGCCATAGGATTCTCACAAACAGCATTATATAACTGGACAAAAGGAGGCGAAAAAACATCGTTTTCATCCAATATTATACTTAATATTTACAAGGATTACGCTAAAGAGAATTTCAGCTGGAATAATTACCTGGGAATTGCGTACGGAGTGGCTAAAATGCAGAGTGTTACTCAGCTCAGGAAAACCGATGATAAAATAAATTTCCTTACCAAAGCCGGATTTTCAGCTTCAAAACATTGGGACTATACAGGATTCTTTGAGTTTAAGTCGCAATTTGCTGACGGATACAAATATCCGAATGACTCAGTATACGTTTCAAGTTTTATGGCTCCGGCCTACTTTCAGAATTCTATCGGGATGAATTATAAACCGGTAAGCTTTTTTTCAGTTTTCGTTTCGCCCATAGGAGCCAGGTTAACAGTAGTAATGGATACATCGCTCACAAACCGCAAAGAAGGCTCATATGGAATATACGGTGATAACAGAGCATTATGGCAGGTCGGCGGGTCAATAAATGCTATCTTCAAAAAAGATATCATGAAAAACATCAACCTTATGTCGAAACTGGATATTTTCACTAACTTTAGTGAACGACCTGATAAAGTTGTTGTTGGATGGGAGAATAATATCCTGATGAAAGTAAACAAATATATTGCAGTCAACTTTTCATCCATGCTTATCTACGACGAAAAAGCCATAGTTTCCGACAATAATGGTTCATTCAGCGAAATAGTACAATTCAGGGAAACTTTCGGTGTTGGATTAGCATATACCATTTTTCATTAAGCGGCACAAAAGCATCCATATAAATTCTTTTGAAGGGATGTGGATTAATCTATCTGAATTCAAATTCTAATCACCTGAATTCTACCTCAATAACCAGACCTGAAATGCTATATTTCCACTATCAGCAATCGTAAATTCTGTTTCGATAAAGTGAATTAATCAATGTTTTATTAAACAGATTAAGCCTTAGTGAAAATGGTTTCGCTACATTTGTAATATACTCCAAAACAGTTAAGAATATGAAGAAGATACGCCTGAGTAAGAAATCCGGCTTGCCTCCTGGCAGCGCTGTATATACCGGATTGCGAACCGGAGAAACTGTAATCAGCATGTTGGTGTTCGATGATGAGAATTTTAAAGTATATGAAAATATTTCTACTGATGACGCTATAAAGTTGCAGGGCGAAAACACAACAAACTGGATTATTGTAAATGGATTCAGCCAGCCGGAAAACCTTCAGAAACTAGGTGACCATTTTGGGATACATCCTTTGATTATTGAAGATATCTTCAACGTGAACCACATGCCTAAAGTGGAAGACCTGGATAAAAGTTTGTTCATTACACTTAAAAACCTAACATGGAATGAAACTGAAAATATAATTGAGTCAGAGCAAATAAGCTTGTACCTGGGACCTAATGTGCTTATCTCCTTCGAAGAAAAGAATAATACTATTTTCGACCAGATAATTAAAAGACTGGAAGCAGGCAAAGGCAAAGGCCGCGTCCGCCAGGAAGATTATCTCTGCTACCTGCTTATGGATCAAGTTATTGACAACTATTATATTTTGCTTGACAACACAGAAGACCAGATTGAAGACCTCGAAAAGCTTCTGATTGATAATCCCACCAATGAGCTTTCGCACTCATTTCTGAGAGTCAAAAAGAATCTTATGCTTCTGCGAAAAACTATTTATCCTTTGAAGGAGGAAATCCGATTCCTTGCGCGGGAGGAATCAAAGATCATTTCAGAATATACCCGGCAATATCTTGGTGATATCAACGATCACCTTTCGTTTATCATCCAATCCATCGATAGCTTCCGCGAAATGATATCATCCATGATGGATCTCCTGATGGCTAATAATTCGAACAGGATGAACAATATAATGAAAACCCTCACCCTGGTTTCAACTACGGTTATCCCTATGACGCTTGTAACAGGAATTTACGGTATGAATTTTGTTTATATGCCTGAACTGCAATGGAAATATGGGTACCCGGTTTTCCTTTCGGCTACCGCTGCCATGGGAATAATAATCTATTTTTATATGAAGAAGAAAAGATGGTTTTAGGGAAAGAAAAATGGAATGTAGTTCACTTTAGCAAGCTCAGTTTAAAAACCAAAAATAGAAAATAGTATACTATCCTCCAGTTTTCGTGTTTACTGATTAAATGTTAAATTACATTTTAATTTCCGCCTTAGCACCCCTTGCCCTGTCGCCTTTCGCCCATCATAGAGTAAGATGACATCCTGATAAAATAAAATAGTTATCATTAATAAAACAAATATGCCACGCATCGGCTTACTCAGCGACACACACAGTTATATAAATCCACGAATTCTTGAGTTTTTCTCATCCTGCGATGAAATATGGCATGCTGGCGATATTGGAAATCTGGAAACTGCGGATAAACTTGCTGCTTTAAAGCCGTTCAGAGCAGTTTATGGGAACATTGATGGGACTGAACTGAGAGTTTCGTATCCTGAAAATCAGGTTTTCGTTTGCGAAGGCATAAAAATTCTTATGACCCATATCGGAGGCTATCCGGGGCGATATGAAAAAGAAGCCCGTCAGTTAATCGAATCCGAGAAACCAGGATTATTCATCACCGGTCATTCGCATATCTTAAAAGTAATATTTGACA
>JAIFMH010000306.1 GCA_020048595.1 Bacteroidota bacterium
AAAAGACGCCATTTCTGCTTTCCTGAAGGATAATAACCTGGATACAAAACTGGATGAAACCCGCATAATCAGTGCCTGGGAAGGTGTCGTCGGGAAACTGATTTAACGTCACACAAACCAAATGTATATTAAGGATCGTACTTTATTTGTGCGTGTTGATTCGGCCGCTTTGCGCGAAGAACTTACTTACCAGCGCAGCAAACTTGTGAAAAAACTTAATGCAGCAGCTGGTGTTGAGGCAATTGATGATTTGAAGTTAGGATAAAAATTATTACTTTCAGGCATAAGGTATTTGCAGAAATGTTGGATATTTGTTCATTAAAAGATAGTTTTAATCCTCCCGGAGATTATTTTCCGGGAATACGCATCTCAAAATAAAATACTATGTGGATCAATAGCATCACTAAACTACTTGAGAGTAAATTTTATTTGCTCTTTTTGCTTTTTATGCCATTTGCTGCTTATTCGCAAAATGATTCTGTGATTTATCACAAGAATGCTATTTATTTCGAGATGGGAGGTGCAGGAGGATCTCATTCCATGAATTATGAGCGCGTGTTCAATCTGATTCCAAAACTTGATGCATCAGCCAGGGGTGGTTTCGGCTTTGATAATCTGATAGATTACAGCGATAAATTTAATCCGAATTTTGTTTTGCCGGTTATGGCTATCGTTACATACGGCAACAATCACAAGATTGAAGCAGGTGTTGGTCAAACCTTCTCAAGCACGATTGAAACTGATATCAGTACCGGAGAGCCTGCGCGAATGAGTAATTTCAGTACAACATTCAATATCGGATATCGCTATCAAAACCCTGACAAGCGCATTTTAATCCGTGCAGGATATACACCTTATATTGAGTTTAACGAAAAGTATGTTCATTGGGCCGGAGTTTCAATAGGATTTATATTTTGAGCTAAGATGAAAAGAGCAGTACTTCTCATATTTACTTTCTGCATCCTGCTTTTCTCCTGTTCAAAGGATGTGTATGATATTGAAAATCTGTACAATAAGATATTTGCTTTAGGGCATGGTGGTATGGGAGTCGGAAAAGCGCAATATCCGCTGGATAGTTATGAAGGAATTCAGAAAGCTATAAGCATGGGCGCCGATGGAGCTGAAATTGATATTCAGATTACGAAAGATAGTGTTCTGGTATGTTTTCACGACAAATTCCTGGAAGAAGCCACTGATGCAACAGGAGAAATTTACACTAAATATTGGGACGAAATAAAGGACGCTGCATATAAAGGAGATCCATACACAACTTATAAAATCTGCAGCCTCGAATGGCTTTTCGCCGTATCACAGGATACCATCCATAAATTTACATTTGATATTAAATTTAATAATCCTGAACAGACTGCTGCAAACAGAGATATTTTTCAGCGGGCATTAATGCGATTGATTGAAAAATATCATCTTGAGAAGAATGTAACGATAGAGTCACCATCGGTAGACTTTCTTGAATCCTTCAAACAAAAGAAACCTGGGTATAATCTGTTTATTTATACTGATTTCGACACCGCACTTCAAACTGCCAAACAGCTTGGATTAAAGGGGATTACAGTAAAAGCCGATGAAGTTTCGGCTGACCAGGTATCGGAAGCTCATAAGGCCGGTATTATGGTTGCAGTATTTAGTACAACCCACCGGAATCATGAAGAAGTGATCAAAAAGAATATTGATATCATTCAAACAGATGATCTTGAGGATTTGCTTGATAGGCTTAAGTAATAATTTACAAAATGCTTTGAGCTTTTAATAAATTTCAATATTACATGAACTTAACCAGATCGCAGAAATTGGTAATAACATTAACATCCTTATTATCCAGATGCTCTTGGTTATAGTCATACAAAACAGTATCTATGCCCAAATCCTGGCCTGCTTTAATTTCCGAATTTAAGTCATCGCCTACTACCAGAACTTCGTTTACATCGAACTCATAATCAGAAAGGATTCTTTCAAAAATATCCTTTTTAGTCAACGTGGTCAGGCTGGGATCAATAACAAATATCTTGTCAAAGTCTTTTTCCAGACCAAGTTGCCTGATTTTGCTGTTTTGCATTTTTGTGAAACCAGTTGTAACAAGAAACTTCTTGCATGGCAATTCTTGGATATAATTGTAGGTTTCAACAGGTACGATTTCGTAATCGTAGCTGGTATCAGCCAATAATTTTATTCCTTCAGTCCTGAGGCTTGCTCCGAATGAAAACGCATCTGCAACTTTCTGAAAAGGCGTTCTCATAATCTCCATCTTTATCTGAGCCCAGTCTCCCTTATAATCGCCACTTTCAATTATACGTTCAAACAATGTCTTAAATAGTCTCTCCCCTATGGAACTTACCAGATAGATAGTATTATCGAGGTCGACTATGATTGCTTTTTTTCTCATCGTTTCTATATTCAACAAAACCGTATACCCATTATTAGAGAAATACTACGAACTCTATAGTTTTCAAATGAGTAAGAGCCTCCCCATTTTGCAGAAAATGCGCCATCAATTTCATCTTTGAATTTGGTTCTGTATCCCTTAAAGATCCATCGGATTAATGCTCCAAGAAAAGCTGCCAAGGAAGAGGAAATAATAGTTCAATTTTATTGTTTCTACTGTAATACGCTTGATGTAGATAATCAAATCTCCTTCTTTTTATCGTACTAATTACTTAATATTTACAGTCAGCATTTTCTTTTCCCCAATAAATGCTTCCAGTTTGTCGCCGATTACAACCGGCCCGACACCGGCAGGAGTTCCTGTAAAAATATAATCTCCTGTTTTCAGCGTCATAAATTGTGAAACATAAGCAATGATGGCTGGATATGAGAATATCATATCTTTTGTATTTCCATTTTGGACGGTTTCTCCATTCTTCTTCAGGCTGAACACAATTTCCTGCATATTCTCAAATTCTGCAACGGGAATAAAACTGCTGATAGGAGCGGAGAAGTCGAACGCTTTAGCCTTTTCCCATGGCAATCCTTTTTCTTTTGCTTTTTGTTGCAGGTCACGCGCTGTGAAATCAATTCCAATGCCTATTGCATCAATATAACTCAATGCAAATTTTTCGTTAATGCATTTTCCTACTTTGTTGATTCTTAGTACTATTTCGCATTCATAATGCAGGTCTTTTGTGAAATCAGGATAAAAGAACGGCCGGTTGCGGGTTAATAAAGCTGAATCCGGTTTCATAAAATATACCGGCTCGGTTGGAACGGCATTGTTCAGTTCTTTGGCATGTTCGGCATAATTGCGGCCGATGCAGATGATCTTCATATGGTAAATAGTTGTTTCTGGTTTTTGGTCTCTGGCTTCTTGTTTCTGATTTCAGGCTGCAATAATTGTAAGATTCAAATTTTAATTCTTAACCACCCCCTCTCTTTCCTTCAAAGAGAGGGGGCAGGGGGTGAGTTTTTTTACCCCTTATTAAAATTCCTCAGCTTAATTGCAGTTATCACCCTTTTGGTCGAAAGCGGAAAATCCCCTTTCATCATCCAGTCGTAATAGGAAGACTCGGATTTAAAAACGTCTTCAACAACTTTTCCTTTGTGCTTTCCGAAATTCAAAACTTCCTGGCCGTTTTTATTGAAAATGATATGGCCAACAAGATCAGCATTGCGGTTATAATATGAAAATTCGTCCAGTGCTTTCATATCATTTACAACTGGCTTTGATGTTTTTCCATCTTTATCCGTATACTCAATGTCTTCATATCGTTGCAGTTGAGCTTTCAGCACTTCAAAAGTAGCGCGTGTATCAGCTTCAGCGGAATGTGCGTTTATAAGTTCAGTCTGGCAATAAAATTTATATGCCGCCTTAAGTGTACGTGGTTCCATTTTATGGAAAATATTCTGAACATCGATGATACGACGGTTTTTCAGATCAAATTCAACCCCGGCACGAAGGAACTCTTCAACCAACAAAGGAATATCATATTTTATCGAATTGAAACCCGACAGATCACTATTGCCGATAAAAGCATTGAGGTTGCCTGCTATTTCTTTAAAAGTGGGTTCGTTCTTAACCATTTCGTCAGTAATACCATGAATGGCTATAACTACTTCAGGCATCGGAATGGTAGGATTAATCAGATGGCGTTTAAACTCTTCATGGCCGTCGGGAAAAACCTTCAGCATGGCAATTTCAACAATCCTGTCGCTGGCAATGTTAACGCCGGTTGCTTCCAGGTCGAATATGATAAGTGGTTTGGTAAGATTAAGTTGCATGACTTATTATTGATGGTAGGAATATATACTTGATTGGCTAAATTACCTCTTTTTCGGGTGTAAAAGCAAAAACCGGCTCACAATCGCCGGTTTTTGTTTCAAGTTTCAGATTTTTGTTTCATAAGTTAATTCGAATCATCGGACCCATTAACTAATAGCTGTTTTTTATTTGACTCGTTTGAACCCCGACCTGAAGATCGGGGTAATTGATCAATTTAAAATTATTTTCAATTAACTATTTTCTATTTTCCCCTTCCACCTAAATCACCGTGTTCACATCAAAGCCTTCCATAATCTGCTGAATGCGTTTAATAAACATTCCGGCTAAAGCACCGTCAACAAGCCTGTGGTCGTAAGAAAGTGAAAGCATGCATATGTGACGGATAGCAATTACATCTCCATCAGCCGTTTCGAGTACCCATGGACGTTTTTTAATTGTTCCTATACCGAGGATGGCAACCTGTGGTTGGTTGATTACCGGCACACCTGTAAGGCTGTCGAAGGAACCGAAGTTAGTGATTGTAAAAGTTCCACCGGTAATATCATCCGGATTAAGTTTGTTCTTACGGGCACGATCGGCCAGGTCGTTTACATCCTTAACAATTCCCAGAAGGTTTTTCGAGTCCGCATTTTTAATAACCGGAACGATAAGATTTCCATCAGGCAGGGCAGCAGCCATACCAATATTTACTGCTTTACGTTGAATAATTTTGTATCCGTCGATGGATGCATTTACATTTGGGTATTCACGAAGTGCTTTTGCTGCAGCTTCAACGAATAAAGGCGTGTAGGTAATTTTCTGACCTTCGCGTTTGGCAAAACTGTCTTTGATTTTTTCGCGCCAGCGCACAATATTTGTAACATCTACTTCGATAAATGAAGTTACGTGCGGCGAAACCTGTTTCGACATAACCATATGATCAGCAATAAGCCGGCGCATACGATCCATTTCGATAATAACATCACCTGTTGAAGATGTAACTGCCGGAGCCTGAACTTTTGGCCGCTCTGTTGCGGATGGAGTTGCAATAACCGGCTGAGATACTGTTTTTGAGCCGCGGTTTTTAATATAATCAAGAATATCCTGTTTTGTGAGGCGATTCTCTTTCCCAGTACCAGCAACGTTTTCCAGTTCGCTGAAAGGAATATTTTCCTGTTTTGCAATACTTCTCACCAGGGGCGAATAAAACCTATCGCTTTCAACTGCAGTTTCTACAATAGCCGCAGCTACAGCAGCAGGCTGAATTTCAGTTTTTGCTTCCGAAAGAGCAGGTTCAACTTCAGCTTTCTTTTCTGCAGGAGCAGTTTCTTCGCCACCCAGATTGATTATAGCAATTATTTTTCCTACAGGAACAACATCACCTTCCTGGTAAAACAATTTAGTAATTATGCCTTCTACAGGCGAGGGAATTTCCGAGTCAACTTTGTCAGTCGCCAGATCGGCAATCGACTCATCTTCAAGTACCTGATCACCTTCTTTTTTGTGCCAGCGCACAATGGTTGCTTCGATAATACTTTCGCCAAGTTTTGGCATTACCAGTTCAAAATTTGCCATGGTATGGGTTTATGCTGTTTTTGTAAATATTAATACTTCTTAATTCTCTGGTTATTTGCTGCTTTAAGTGCTTGTATTTATAAGTACCTAAAGTTATGAAAAATATTTACTTGAAATAAAAGATTTTCCAAATGACTTTTGCACACTTACAGCACCTTTTTTTATATTATCATGCCTCCTTTACCTGAACAAACAGCAAAGCAATTTGGTTCAATGTGTACGCTATTTTCGTCCCAGATGCCTGAATCCTTTATAAAGTAACCTGAATTCATTGCCAAGCCTGTAATCGCGGGCATAAATCATGTTTAGCCTGTCTATGGTCTGTGCATCAATGTTTTGTTTATCTATTCCATCAGTCGGGTAGATAATTCCTTTGCGGATATCCGGCAGTTTATGATCATGATGATCTACAGGATAGTAGCCGGTGAGGGATTTAAAGCCCAAAAGTGCTCCGGCAATATTCCTCAGGAAATTTAGTGGATGACCTGTAATGAAAACAGTTACAGGATAGGATACAAGTAACGCCAGGCTCATCAAAACATCAAAAACACGTTTGCTTCGCCTGTTCTGAAACTTCCCTATGGAATTAATGTCAATCACATACAGATCGCCGGCAGTATCAATGGAGTTACTTCCTATAATAGACATACTTTCCGGCGGTGCTATTTTATATTCAACCTGGGTGTGCTGCAATGCCGACATCTGATCGATAATACTTTCGGCTGGCATATCCTTAGCGCAAAAAATTAGTTCATCAATTTTATAAATATTGATTATGTCCTGAATCTGAGAGATTTTACCAAGAAAACCATTTGTAACTGCCTGGTTAATATTGCTGTTAATTGTTCCGATAAATCCGGGATTCGGAAGAGCCTTCTGCAGCAGGTCAGCCACGCGCTGTACTTCAGGTTCTTCGCCAACAACTGCATATCTTCTACTCTTGTTTGTTTCAATTCTGTAACCGCCGATACGGAGCAAATGTATAAGCAACCTCGAAAGTGTTAGTGCAACCATTCCCCAGGCTGTTCCCGTTAGGATAAGCGTACGCGAGAACCTGAAATGTTCAGGCAATAGCGCATAAATAACAAGGATAATAATTGTTCCGATTAACAATCCCCGGTATGATTTCCAGAGGCTTAAAGGTTTGTCGTATCCACCGGAATAATAAATACTTACCATCCATGCTGCAATAAAAGAAGGGATAACAAAAAGGTAAAGTTCTATCGGATAATGTCCGCCCCAGGGATAAATAACGCGTTGTTCCCATATTCGGGCAATCAAAGCAAGTCCGGCATATAAAAGTGTTGCATCTGCCAGAGGGAGAAGAGTGTTTTTTATTACCCGGCTTATAATGGAAAGAAATGCTCTTAAGTAAATGGCGATATTTATGAGCATGGAAAAAAGCTGCGCATTCTTTGCGGAATAATGTTTCCTTGCAAAAATGATCATCGCATTATAAAACACAAAAACGTAGTTAAGGCTTCCTTTTTTTGTGCTTTCGCCTTTGTAATGGATGATCCGTGCATCGGGATAATAATAATTCTGATAACCGGCTTTAATGATGCGGTAGGAGAGGTCGATATCTTCGCCATACATGAAAAATGCTTCATCAAGTAAACCAATTTCGTTTAATACAGATTTTCGCATCAGCATAAATGCACCTGCAAGTATTTCAACCTGGTGAGTTTCATCCTTATCCAGGTAACCAAGGTGATATTTATTGAAGGTTTTGGATTTAGGGAAAAGCCGTGATAACCCGAAAACCTTACAAAATGCTACTCCGGGAGTTGGCAATCCTCGTTTGGATTCCGGAAGGAATTTCCCGGTTCCATCCACCATTTTTACGCCCAGCCCGCCTGCATCGGCATGGCTTTCCATAAAAGTAACGATTTTAGTAAAAGTATCGGTTTCTACAATGGTATCCGGATTCAGCAAAAGGATATATTCCCCGGTTGATTGCCTGATAGCCTGGTTATTCGCCTTAGCAAATCCAGCATTATCATCATTAGCAATGCATTTAACATCAGGAAATTTTTCTTTAACCATTTTCACCGACCCGTCAACCGAAGCATTGTCGACTACAAATACTTCAGTATCAATGCCTGAACTGGCGGCACGTACTGAATACAGGCACTGTTCGAGAAAGTGCCTGACGTTGTAACTGACTATTATTACTGAGAGTTTCAAATGCAGTGGTGGTGTAGAGAAAGTAAATATCTTAAACTTTACGCAAAGTTAGTACGATTTAATTGTCCCGATCAAACTTTACTGCAAATTAGCAGGTCCTGGTAGTCGAAAAAGTTGGCGCGGCCGCACCATTGTCCGTATTTAATTGTTTCCATTTTCAAACCGGCATTTCCAAGTTTTTCGAGCAGCCATTCTTCATCATAAGCAACATTTGCAGTGTCGACCTGCGCGGAATGTAGCCTGTAGAATCCCTTATTGATTGGGAAATTCATATGCGTTGGCTTTTTAATCATCAAATCTTCCGATTCGCAATTAACGATGAAAAAAGACATTAGACT
Source organism: Bacteroidota bacterium (assembly GCA_020048595.1). GTDB lineage: Bacteria > Bacteroidota > Bacteroidia > Bacteroidales > UBA4417 > UBA4417. Next base: position 8,311 of record JAIFMH010000306.1, read on the forward strand.
GGTAGCTCCAGGTTTCATTACACGGCCAATTTCATTTATGTAGTGCTCAACTTCTGCCGGCATCATATGTGTGAATACCGAAGTCAGGAATACAAAATTGAATTTCGAGTTTTCGTAAGGAAAATTGAAAGTACTGGCGTTTGCCTTATCTGACGTATTATAAAGCTGGTTGTAAAGTCCGGTATAAAGGAAACGAAAGTTCGGATGGTTATTTGAGATATTCTTTTTGCACCAGTCAATTCCGCTTTTAACAATATCAAATCCGTCGTAGGATCCTTTTTCGTTCAAAAACTGGGTAAGAGGCACTGCCATCCTGCCAATTCCGCAACCAACATCGAGCACAGAGTGCTGTGCCTGTAATCCTGCAAGTTCCTGAAAATAAGTTAGGTATTTTTCGCCTACTTTCACATAGTCGCCATGACCGATAAAAATTTTCCCTCTTGGCGGTACGCCTTGCGGTCGTCGCCCCATGATAGAGTCGAAGGCATCAATAGGCAGGTAATACAATCGCCTGGCATAGAGGCGTACAGGAGCAGGGAGAAGGTAATACAAAAAACGTTTCATAGAAAGCTGAAAGACCATTAGGGCTAATGGCAAAAGTAGTAATTATAAATTTAAAAGTTGATCCCGGAATAATTAGTATATAATCCGGAATTTTACTTTTTCCCGATTGTAATATTTCCTGGGCCATACCATGGATGTATTTCATAATCCAGTCTGCCTGCTTTTATTGCTGGGTCAGTCTGCAAAAGTTGTTTTACCTCTTCTTCAGTCGCGATATCGAAAATGAAGATACCCCTGTAAATTCCATCATCCAGAAAAGGGCCAGCAAGTATCAGTTTCTTTTCGTTAAATAAGCGGGTAATATTATTGAGGTGCCCTTCCTGCATTTTAGCGGCAGTTACGCTATCCTGGGTCCTGGTTAAACCTGACTTGAGAAATACCATGAAGTACTGCTTCATCTGGTATTCATCCTCGACACTGGTTTGAGAAAAACCCCTTTTGTTGCAGAATGTCAGCAGCATTACCGACAGAAATAATGTTAGAGCCAGGCTTCTCACTTGTTATGTTTAATTTAAAACAGGGTCAAAAAATCTTTGGATATTTTATCGGATTGTAATCATGCATCATATTGTAAATGCAATCAAAAACATCTTCCGCATTTGGGTTTGAGAAATAATCACCGTCTGTTCCATAAGCTGCTCTGTGGGCCTGGGCGGTTACCGTCCGGGGTTCAGCATCAAGATACTGGAATCCTTTCTGTTCCTCAAGTACTTTTTGAAGCATGTAGGCCGTTGCTCCGCCGGGAACATCTTCGTCAAAAAAAACTATTTTATTGGTTTTTTTAAGTGATTCAGTAATCATGGAATTAATATCGAAAGGTTCGAGTGATTGAACATCAATTAGTTCCACTGATATTTTGAAATCACGAAGCTGTGCAACTGCATCCTGTGCAACCCTTACACATGAACCATATGTTACCAGAGTAACGTCAGTTCCCATTTCAATAATTTCAGGCACTCCAACCGGAACAGAGAATTCACCGATATTTGAAGGCCTTTTCTCCCGCAAGCGGTATCCGTTTAAGGGTTCGATTATCAGAGCCGGTTCATCGGATTGAAGCATGGTGTTATAAAATCCTGCAGCACGGGTCATGTCGCGGGGAACAAGCACATAAATGCCACGTATACTGTTAATTACCATACTCAGTGGTGAGCCGGAATGCCAGATGCCTTCGAGCCGGTGCCCTCGTGTGGTAATGATCATTGGCGCTTTCTGACCGCCACGGGTTCGATATTGTAATGTTGCCAGATCATCACTCATCACTTGCAATCCGTACAATAAGTAATCGAAATACTGAATTTCCGCTACCGGTCTTAATCCTCTTACAGCCATTCCGATTCCTTGCCCGATAATTGTAGATTCACGGATGCCGGTATCAAAAATACGCGACTCTCCATATTTAGCCTGCAAGCCTTCGTATGTTTGATTTACACCGCCAATTTTGCCTACATCTTCACCAAAGAGCACGATTTTCTCATTTCTGCCGAATTGGTAATCCCAGTTGTCGCGTAGAATTTCACGTCCGGGAACCAGCAATGCATCATCGGCATAGGCAGGAGCAACAGGTTTAACTTTGAGAGCCGAATCCTCGTACTCACTGTAAAGGAATGTATTGAATTTGGCATGGCTCTCTTTTAGTTCTTTCTCCAGCCACGCGGATACATTGATTTTTAATGAGTTGGAAGGATTGCTGCATGAATCGCAGATGAGCCGTAATATTTTCTTGGCTGCCGACATAATATCCTTTCGGATAGGTTCGGCGACATGACGCAAATCTTCTTTTATAGAATTGATCCGGGCAGTTTTAGCGCAATTGCAGGTGGTTACATCAGCAATTCTGAGGAATTCATCACGAAGCTGAATCAGTGGTTTCTGGTAATTGTTCCATGCCGTTTTTTTAGCTTTTTTAACCCTGTCAACCGATTCAATTTCAATAATTCTCAGCTCTTCGTCTGATGCAATATTTTCGGCAATAATCCATTTGCGCATCTGTTGAATGCAGTCGAATTCCTTTTCCCATTCAAGCCTTTTTGCTGATTTGTAGCGCTCATGCGAGCCGGAAGTGCTGTGTCCTAAAGGTTGCGTTAAATCTGTAATATGGAAAATTACCGGTATATGATTTTTACGGCAATGGTTAATTCCTTCTTCATACATGGCGCACAAGGCGGCATAATCCCAACCTTTGGCCGTAAAAATCAGAAAACCATCTTTGTCATCTGTTTTTTCAAAACCTTTGAGTACTTCCGAAATACTCGATTTTGTAGTCTGCAATGCTATGGGTACTGAAATCCCAAATCCATCGTCCCAGACTGATAAAGCCAATGGTACCTGCAGAACGCCTGCTGCATTGATCGTTTCCCAGAAATGGCCTTCACTTGTACTGGCATCGCCTATGGTTCCAAATGCGACTTCATTGCCATTTTTTGAAATCCCGGATAAATGCGCCAGGCTTGGGTTGGTACGAAATAATTTTGAAGTGAGTGCAAGTCCTAATAATCGAGGCATTTGCCCGGCGGTAGGGGAAATATCAGCAGAAGAATTTTTCTGTTCTGTAAGGTTTTTCCATTGTCCTTTTTCATCCAGGCTGCGGGTAGCAAAGTGATTTCCCATAAGCCGGCCTGCATTCATTGGATTGAATTCCGAATCAGTATCGCCATAAATCTGGGCAAAAATTTCCTCTACTTTCATCAGTCCGGAAGCAAGCATAAAAGTTTGATCGCGGTAATAGCCTGATCGCCAGTCACCATCGCGAAAAACCCTGGCCATTGCCAACTGAGCTACTTCTTTCCCGTCGCCAAAAATCCCGAATTTGCCTTTTCCTGAGAGTACCTCACGGCGTCCCATAAGGCTTGACTGCCTGCTTTCGAGAGCGATACGGTAATCATTTAAAACTTCTTCCTTCTTAAAAGCCTGTGTAGTTGACTGGTGTTGTTTATTGGTAATTTTAACCGCCATTCCTTGAGGAGTGTTTATATCATGTTGTATATTCAATAGCAAAAATAAGGATTTCAATGGTGCCGTGAACTAATAATTCTCAGCAAGAATTTCGAAATAAGCCTGAGGATGCTCGCAACCGGGACAGTTTTTCAATGCGCGGTCGCTTTCGAATATGAGGCCGCATTTACGGCAGATCCATTTTACCTTTTTGTCTTTCTTGAAAACTGTATCGTTTTCGATGTTTGTTGCCAGTATTTCGAATCGTTCAGCGTAAAATTTCTTTATTTGTCTGAAAAGTTTCAATTTGGTAGCTACCTGTTTATATCCTTCATCCCATGCAGATTGTTCAAATTCAGAAAATAACGAATTACTCTGGCTGCTTTCAGCTTCAAATGCAGCTTTCAGGTTTTCGACAGTTGTTCCAATTGGCTCAGCTTTGAAAGTAGCGGTTATTTCAAGTTCACAACCTTCAAGATATCGAAACAATGTTTTAGTATGTGATTTTTTCTGTTCAGCTGTTTCAGTAAATATTGCAGCTATTTGCTGATAACCTTCTTTGGTTGCCACTTTCGCAAACCAGATATATTTTTGTATCGCTTGTGTTTCGATGGCAAAAGCCTGCATAACAAGCTGAGCTGTATATGATTTATTGAATCCTTCCATAGTTGAATGTTTAAAATCCGCACTATAAAAATATGCAATAAATTCAATATATAACAATATTTATACTACAGGGCATGAAATTGTCATTATTCCAGAAACAGACTGAGCTTCAGGATTCATACTAAAGTAGTGAAAAAACCGGTCCAGAAAAGTCTGAACCGGTTCCTGAAATGATTTTTTTAATTTTAATCAGATACCTATTTACCCGTTATCCAGTTTACAATTTTTTCATCCATAGGTTTAGTCTTCGGTGAAGCCATATCTACAAAATTGCCGTTCTCATCAATCATGAATTTTTGGAAATTCCAACTTACCGGAGCGTCCATTTTTCCGTTCAGAGCTTTTGTTGTAAGCCATTTGTAAATGGGGTCAATATCCTCACCTTTAACCGAAATCTTTTGCATCATCGGGAACGTAACCTGGTAATTTTCAGTACAAAATTGTTTGATATCCGCATTTGAACCGGGTTCCTGGCTCATGAAATTATTTGCAGGAAAGCCGATAATTACAAATTTGTCACCACCATACTTTAGGTAAAGTTCCTGTAAGTCCTTGTATTGTGGCGTATTCCCGCATTTTGATGCTGTATTAATAACAAGCACTTTTTTGCCTTTCAAACTGGAAAGATCAAATGCCTTGCCATCAATATCTTTGGTTTTAAAACTATGAAAATTAGTCTGCTGCGCAAAACTTAACATACCTGCAACCATTAGTGAAAGTATTAATGAAACTTTTTTCATTTTAACCGGATTAGAAAATTATGTTTAAATTATTTTGTTAATAGTTAAACATAAAAACAGCTACACAGTCCGAATGTTCATTTCTTTATAAAAGATCAGATATGATTTTGACCCTTGAATTATGAGCTCAGCAAATGAAAAATATTCAACTGAATAGTTAACAGATTAAAATATCATCGTATAAAATCTCTCAATTTTATCGTTTAACTCACTGATTGATATGTTTTTACTTTCTCTAATATATTCCTTTCCTTCGAAAAAAACCAATAGGGTAGGTGATGCGAAAACTCCATACTGGGCTGATGTTGCAGGAAATTGTTCCGCATTTATCAAACGAAATTTAATATTTGGAAAATTATCCTGAATTAAATCCTGAACTTTTGGCCTTAGTATTTTGCAGGGAGCGCAATTGTCGTTATAAAAATAGAGCAGAACTGCTGTGTTATCTGCAACAAGGCTTTCAATATCTTTTATTTCCATAGGTTTAATTATTATAAATTTGGTGAAGATTTCTCATTTATTCCGGTTCCGAAAAGAGCGAAGTCATATTTCACAGGATCTGTGGGATCGAATTTTCGCAGATTAGCAGTGAGTTCTTCAACTGCCTGCCAGTCATTATGTTTCCGTTCCAGAAGTCCAAGTTTGCGGGCAATATTTCCTGAGTGAAGATCGAGTGGACAAAGCAAAGAGGATGCTTTTATGTTTTTCCATATTCCGAAATCAACTCCTTTATTGTCATCACGAACCATCCAGCGCAGGAACATATTGACCCGTTTAGCCGCAGAACCAGTCTGAGGATCAGGTACATGCTTACGGGTACGGTGCAGATGTTCAAAGCTGAAAAATACTTCCCTGAATCTGGTGATGGATTCCTTTATACTTTGATTAACGTGGTAACCAGCAGAGAAGATTGCTTCAAGTCCGCCGTGATGCAGGTATATCTGTTGAAAGGCGTGAATAAAGTACATACAATCCTCACCCTGAAACGTGCGATGAACAAAAGATGATAAAGACGCGGTTTCTTTTTCGGAAGCATTCAGGATATAATCATAAGGAGAATTATCCATCCGGATCATCAGTTCCCTGCTCTTGTTTATGATGGTTACTCTTTGGCCCCATGCCAGCGTTGCAGCTAAAAATCCGGCAATTTCGATATCTTCCTTTTTTGAGAAAAGATGCGGAATGCTGATGGGATCTTTCTCAATAAAATCAGGATTATTGTAAAAAGTGGCTTTCTCTTCAAGCAGATCGAAGAGTTGCTGATGGGTGAGATTCATTTTGCAAAGGTAAGGGGTTGACGGGAATAGTTTTAAAAGAAGTTAAAAGTCAAAATGCAAAAGTCAAAGGTTAAAGTGAAGACGGACAGAAAAAGTGTCCAAGTCTCAAATTTCAAGCTCCAAGTTCCAAGCCACAAATCCCATTCAAGCATTGAACCCAATTTGAATGCAAAGGTTTTTTGATTTACAAAACCCAACATTACAGACATACAATGGAGTTCCGGACTTCATGCATGGATAACAAGCAGGAGTTATTTGTCCTACTTTTAAACTGTAAATTGCCATTAGTAAAGAACAGTTGTTTTTGTTTTCGCACTGTAAAAGGTAATAGGGTTCCGGGATCTCTAAAATTCGATAGTATTATGGTGATGGTATAAACAAAGCCGAAAATGCGCCACTGCCAAAATCCACTTCATCTTCTTCTCCATCCCATTCATTAAACCATCCGACGATGTAGTATTTATATGTTCCGGCTGAGGATACTGAAGCAACAGCAGTGACCGCACAGGGTACCTGATAAAATCCACCTACAAGAGTTTCATGCAATAGCCAAACTGTTTTTGACAGAGCATCATCAAAATCACTACTACGCCGGATTGCTGAAATGCCAACGTAGACCCAGCTATTTCCAAGGTAAGTGTGCGAGGATTGGAGAAACCCTGTCACGTTCAACAAAACAGATCCTGGTCCCGGAGCCACCACAACAATGCTGTCGAGTGGGCCCCATGCATCCATTGTCGAAATGTTTTTAGGCCACCCTGTACTCGAATTCTTATAAAACACCCTGGGGCTGTTAGTGATTTTTACTGCACTGGCGAATAGGGTATCCTTCACTTGGGCGCTGCCGTTTACATGCAATTTTTTTGCCGGGGTTGTGGTACCTATTCCTACATTTCCACTGATGTAAAACTTCCCCCCGTCAAA